>NZ_CDRVMA010000001.1:0-424559 GCF_977072315.1 Adlercreutzia sp. CNCM I-6215
GCTTGAACGAAGTGAGAGGCAGCGCCTTTAGACGCTGCCGGCCCCCCTCGGCCTTATAGGCCCAGAGCAAACCACCCCTTTGAGGGGTGGTTCATGATTTTTGTGCGCCCTTAACCGTGAAATGGGAACGGCTTCTTTCTTTGAAAATATAAGGACGCGTATAATGTTTTCTGGAAAACTGGCGTCGATGACAGAGCCGAAGGGCTCGTCAGGAAAGGGAGGTTTCCCTTGAGTTCAGAGACCCCTGAAGATAAGAAGCGCGTTGAGGAGGCGCTGAAGGATTCGGCGAAGCTGAAGGAGTTGGTGGAGGCTCTTTCCGATGGGAGCCGCCGCGGCCGCCAGCAGGCAGCGAAGGTCATTGCAGGCGTGGCTGCTGAGAATCCTGAAATACTCGTGCCTTTCGCGTCCGATCTCGTCGACGCATTGGAGCGCTCTGAGGCTCAGACGCGTTGGGAATGTCTTGATGCGCTGACTTACGTCGTGTCCTTCGACTCTCGGCCCTGCGACAAGGCCATCCCCGGCGCCGAGGCGGCCCTGTTCGACGAGGACAGCGGTCCTTTGCGTTTGGCCGCCATGCGCTTTCTGTGCAAGCTGGGTGCGACGACCGAGAAACGCTCGGAAAAAGTATGGCCTCTCATCGACGAGGGCATCCAGTGCTATCACGGCGATTTGGAATTCCAGGATATGCTTCTGGCGGTCATCGACTTCTCCCAGGGGAAGCTGGACGGGTCTGTGAAAAGCGCCCTGGCCGATCGTATGCGCTTCGATGCCGAGAACGGCAAGGGCATGCTCAAGCGCCGTGCCAACCAAATCATCGAGAATGTTGCCTAGTTCCAAGGAGATTGTTGCATGAGCTTTGAAGCTTCTTTGAAGGTGGGCGATGGGGCCTACACCTATTACCCGGTGAGCGAGATAGAGGGGGCGGCGCAGCTGCCTTACTCCCTTACCGTGCTTTTGGAGAATGCGCTGCGCTGCGGGCGCACGCCCGAAGAGGCCCAGGCCATGGCTGAGCGCATCGTAACCGCCGGCTTGGCGGGCCAGACGGGCGAGGAAGTGGAGTTCACGCCGGCGCGCGTGTTGTTCCAGGACTTCACGGGTGTGCCGGTGTTCGTCGATTTCGCCGTCATGCGCGAGGCGTGCGCCGATCTGGGCGGCGATCCGAAGAAAATTAATCCCCAAGTGCCGTGCGATTTGGTTATCGACCATTCGGTCATCGCGGATGTGGCCGGGTGCGACGGCTGCATGGATGAGAACATGAAGCTGGAGTTCAAGCGCAATGGCGAGCGCTACGACTTTTTGAAGTGGGCCCAGGAGTCCTTCGAGAACGTGCGCATCGTGCCGCCGGGACAGGGCATCTGCCACCAGCTGAACATCGAGAAGTTCGCCAGCGTGGTCATGGAGTCTCCCGCCGGCCTTACCGGCGCCGATGGCACGCCCGTGGTGTACTTCGACACGCTTGTGGGTACCGACTCCCATACGCCCACGGCCAACGGCATCGGTGTGCTCGGCTGGGGCGTGGGTGGCATCGAGGCGGAGGCGGCCGCGCTGGGCCAACCCATCACGACGCTTGTGCCCCGCGTCATTGGCGTGAAGCTGACGGGCGACTTGTCCGAAGGCGTGTCGGCCATGGACGTGTCGCTGACGTTCGCGCAAATGCTGCGCGAACGCGGCGTGGTGGGCTGCTTTGTGGAATGCTTCGGCCCCGGCGTGGCGGCGCTTTCCGCCACCCAGCGCGCCTGCATCTCGAACATGACCCCGGAGTACGGATGCACCTGCACGCTGTTCCCGGTGGACGACCGCACGCTGGACTACCTGCGCCTCACGGGCCGCAGCGCCGAGCAGGTGGCCCTGGTTGAGGCCTACGCGAAGGCCCAGGGCTACTGGAACGATCCCGAGGCTGCGCCGCGCACCTATGCCGAGGTGATCGAGCTCGATCTTTCCACGGTCCAACCTTCTCTGGCGGGCCCCTCGCGCCCCCACGATCGCATTCCGCTCGCCAAGGCCGGCGAGCGCTTCCGCGCCATCTGCGCCGAGCGCGGCCTCGACGATGCGACGGTGCATGTGGAAGTTGACGGCGAGGACTACGAGCTGACCCACGGAGCCATTGCCATCGCCGCCGTGACGAGCTGCACCACGGCTACCGACCAGGCCATGATGCTGGCCACGGGCCTCATGGCGCGCAACGCCGCCGAGCGCGGGCTTGCGCCAGCACCCTGGGTGAAGACCATCTTGGCTCCCGGTAGCCGCGCCACCGAGCTTCTGCTCGAGCGGGCGGGGCTTACTGAGCCATTGCGCCAGCTGGGCTTCTATACCTGCGGTTTCGGTTGCATGAGCTGCATTGGCAACTCGGGTCCCCTCTCCGAGGCCATGCATGCCGTGGCCGACGACATCGAGCTGGCCAGCGTTCTGTCGGGCAACCGCAACTTCGAGGGCCGCATTTCACCGGACGTGTCGCAGAACTACCTGATGCAGCCGGCCAATGTCATCGCCTACGCCATCGCCGGCACCATGGACATCGATCTGGAGAAGGATCCCCTTGGCGCGGACGCTGAGGGCAATCCCGTGTTCTACGCCGACATCGTGCCCGCCGCCGACGAGGTGGCCGCTCTTGTGGACGAGTTCGTGACGGCCGACTTGTACGAGCAGGGCGCCGCAAACATGTTTGAGGGCGATGCCGCGTGGCAGGCCCTGGGGGCCGAGCCGAGCGATACCTTCGCTTGGGACGACGGCTCTACCTACGTGCGCCGCCCGCCCTATTTCGACGGCATGACCCGTGAGGTGTCGGGCCAGGACGCCATTGAGGGCGCCCGTGTGCTCGGCAACTTCGGCGACTTCATCACAACCGATCATATCTCGCCGGCCGGCGCCATCGCGCCGGACATGCCGGCGGCCGAGTACCTGGAGGCCCATGGCGTGGCCCCGGCCGACTTCAACACCTACGGCAGCCGCCGCGGCAACCACGAGGTGATGATGCGCGGCACCTTCGCTAACGTGAAGCTGCAGAACAAGTTGGCCGATGGACGCAAGGGCGGCTGGACCCGCGACTTTACCACCGGCGAGATCACGCCTCTGTATTATGCCGCCGAGAACTACGCCGCCTCCGACACGCCGGCGGCGGTGCTCGCGGGCAAGATGTACGGAAGTGGCTCGTCCCGCGACTGGGCGGCCAAAGGCCCGATGCTGCTCGGCGTGCGCGTGGCCATCGCCGAGAGCTTCGAGCGCATTCACCGCTCCAACCTCATCGGCATGGGCATCCTGCCGCTGCAGTTCATCGAGGGGCAAAACGCGGAGACGCTGGGCCTCGACGGCTCCGAGACCATCACCGTGGCGCCCATCGACTTCTCGGCGGGGCTGCCGAGCCCGGCTGTCGTGAAGGTGACGGCCGAGAAGCCCGATGGAAGCGCCGTGACCTTCGATGCCACCGTGCGCATCGACACGCCCACGGAGGGCCGCTACTACGAAAATGGCGGCATCCTCCAGTACGTGCTGCGCGATCTGATTGAAGGATAAGAGCCGATCGTGCATTGCTCAGCCCCCGTCGCTGCGCGAGAGCGACGGGGGCTTTTTGCTGCCGTCTGTGCGCTTTTCCGTTGCCGAACGCGCCGAAAGCTAGCTTGCGCGCCTGCAATGCGGTACGATTACGGGCACGTGATTTTTGACCCCTAGGAGCAACGAAACGACTATGGAAGACTTCCGCAACGAATATTGCATGCATACCGCCACCTGCGGGCAGCTGCGTGCGACTGATGTGAACCAAGAGGTGACCTTGTGCGGTTGGGCGTGGCACACTCGCGACCACGGCGGCCTCATCTTCATCGACCTGCGTGACCGCGACGGCTACACCCAGGTGGTGGTCGATCCCGATTGCGTGAGCGAGGAGGACTTCCATGCGGCCGAGCACTTGGGTCGCGAGTACGTGCTGAAGGTGTCCGGGCGCGTGCGTGAGCGTGCACCGGAGGCGATCAACCCGAACATGATCACGGGCGAGATCGAAGTTTTGGCCAATGCGGTAGAGGTGCTGAACACGTCGGTGACGCCGCCCTTCTCCATTGAGGATGGCATCGAGACCGATGAGATCACGCGCATGAAGTGGCGCTATCTGGACATCCGCCGTCCCGAGATGCTCGCCAACCTGAAGCTGCGCCACACGGTGACCCAGGCCATGCGCCGGGCCCTGGACGAGCGCGGTTTCCTGGAGATCGAGACTCCGATTCTGGCGAACTCCACGCCCGAGGGCGCCCGCGACTACATCGTGCCGTCGCGGCCGAACCCGGGCAAGTTCTACGCCCTGCCCCAGAGCCCCCAGCAGTTCAAGCAGATGCTCATGTGCGCCGGCGTGGAACGCTACTACCAGATCGCCCGGTGCTTCCGCGACGAGGACCTGCGCGCCGATCGCCAGCCCGAGTTCACCCAGGTAGATATCGAGATGTCCTTCGTCGAGGGCGACGATGTGTGCGACATGATGGAAGGCGTCATGGCCGAGACCTTGAAGGCCGTGGGCGTGACCGACGTCGCCTTCCCGCTGCAGAAGATGCAGTACGCCGACGCCATGCGCCTGTACGGCTGCGATCGCCCCGACGTGCGCTTCGGCATGCTGCTCCACGACATCACCGACATTGTGAAGGATACCGGCTTCAAGGTGTTCGCGAGCGTGGCCCAGTCCGGCGGCGTGGTGAAGGCCATCAACGTCAAGGGTGCCGGCGACTGGTCCCGCGGCGAGGTGGAGAAGCTCGCCAGCATCGCCGAGGCCAACGGCGCCAAGGGCATGGCCTGGGTGGCGTTCACCACCGATGGCCAGGAGAAGAGCCCCATCAAGAAGTTCTTCACCGACGAGGAGTGGGCGGCCCTGAAGGCCGAGATGGAAGTGGAGCCCGGCGACCTTCTGCTGTTCGCGGCCGATAAGCCCGAGATCGCCAACGCGGTGCTCTCAGCCCTGCGCCTGCACATGGCCGACGCCATGAACATCCCCCGCGAGGGCCACGCGCTGCTGTGGGTCGTGAACTTCCCCATGTTCCGCTACGACGAGGACGAGAAGAAGTACGCTGCCGAGCACCATCCCTTCACCCATGTGCTGAAGGAGGATCTGGACAAGATCGAGAGCGATCCGCTGGCCTGCGGCAGCTACTCCTACGACTTGGTCATGGACGGCTTCGAGGTGGGCGGCGGCACCATCCGCATCCACAACGCCGAGGAGCAGCGCCGCATCCTGCGCGTCGTGGGGCTGACCGACGAGGAGATCGACGAGAAGTTCGGCCACCTCATCCGCGCGCTGGAGCTGGGCGCCCCGCCGCACGGCGGCATCGCGCTGGGCTTGGATCGCCTCGTGATGCTTCTGGCCCGCAAGGACTCCATCCGCGACGTCATCGCCTTCCCGAAGACGAGCAGCGCGAGCGACCCCATGACGGGCGCTCCGAGTGCCGTCACCGGCCGCCAGCTGAAGGACGTGAGCCTGCGCATCCTGTAAGCTTTGGTTATTGGCCTCTGCGAGGGCGCCCGCGTTGCGGGCGCCCTTTCTCGTTCTAGGCCACCAGGGCGCGAAGGCTCTCGATTGCTTCGGGGGTGAGATGCAGCCCCTCGCGCAGGTAGGTGGCGAAGCTGCCGTAGAGGCGGTCGATCTCGTCGAAGTAGGCGCGCAGGTAGGCCGGCCGCGCTTCCAGAAACGACAGCAGGATGGCGCGCTCGTGGTCGGTCATGCCCCCGTCGAGGTGCGCTGCCTCCTCTGCGATGAGGTCGGCGTGGTCGGCGTTCACGCGCAGATAGTCCTCCATGATGGCGTCCTCGTCGGCTCCGGTGGCGCGCAAAAGCGTGGCGCATAGCACCCCGGTGCGGTCCTTGCCGTTCACGCAGTGGATGAGCGCGGGGCGTCCCTCGGCGGCCATGGAGCGCAGGGCCTGCCCCACCAGCGGATACTCGCGCACGTAGCGGCGGTAGTTCGCGCCCATGCGCTCCTCGGGCTCGCCGTAGCGCTCGATGACGCCGGCGATCAGGCGCTTGTCGGAATCCTTGCGGCGATGCTCAGTGGAGGGCTCCAGGGCCACGGTGCGCATGCCCACGATGTAGGGCTCCGGATGCGCCGCCACTTCGGCGGCCGTGCGCAAATCGTAGATGGTGGCGATGCCGAGGGCGCCCGAGAGGAAGGCCGCCTCCTCGCCCGTGAGGTTCGAAAGCTCTCGGGACCGGAAGATGCGCGCATCTCTGAACGAACCGCCCACGGCGCGGATGCGCGCATCTCCGTAGGTGCCCCCGGCGGGCAGCGCCTCGAAGGCGAACCCGGCCACCAGCGCGGAGGGCTCGCCATCCTCGGTCACGGGCCGCACCTTCAGCAGGTAGCGCCCAGGGGTTTCCGGGGTATAGACGAACCGCCAGTTCACCCCGCGGCTCTTGTCCACGGCGGCAGTGGGATAGGCCGTCCAGGAGGCGCCGTCATCCAGCGAGAACTCCATGGCGCAAATGGCGCGGTCGAAGTCGTCCACGTAACCGGCAAACTCAATGGGCGTACCGGCGTAATAGGGCGGCCGCGTTCGCGGGGCGAGGGGATTGCCTGATTCATTCGCCATAAGAGCCTTTCGGAAGGGTGCACGCTGGGTTATTCAATCGATGCAATTATCCCAGTACCGCGTATTCAAATCTAGATTTGTCAAATCGTGATTTGAATATCAGACGAGGTCGCTGCGGATTTCCAGGAGGGTGCGGGCGAGGTGGGCGAAGGCCTGCTCGCCGGCGGCCGAGTCGGGCGCATTGGTCATGATGGTTATGAGGTAGTCGCGACCGTTGATGGTGACGATGCCCGAATCGCACACGGCGTCGTCGTCTTGGCCGTCGATCCAGCCGGCTTTGTTGCGCACGGTGATGTTTGTGCCGATAGAGGCGACGGTCTTGTCCTCTTCAATGAGCGTCTGGCCGCCCTCCGCGTCTTCGGCGAGCACGGGGCCGTCGCCTTCGGAGCCGTCGGCGGCCGTGCTCTCCTCGGAGCCCTCCTCGTCGCTTCCGTCGTCTTCCACGCCCTCCTCGCCGCCGGAACCCTCTTCCGGCAGGTAGTCGGTGTGCCCTGCGCTCGTGGTGCCCAGGGCGCCGTTGCGCAGGAATGAGACTTCGGTTTTGCCGAAGGTGTCGGAGAGCCACTGGGCTGCCGAGGTGTCGGCAGTCGTCAGGTACTCGTAGATCTTCAACCACATGAGGGCCGACTGGCGTGCCGTGTAGGTGGGGAAGTACGTGTCGTTCACCAGCGCCGTATCGACGCCGGCCTCGGCCAGCCATGCTTCCATGCCGTCGTTTCCGTAGGTGCGGCGCAGCTTGCCGTAGGAGGAATTGTCCGACCAGACAATGGTGTTTTCCACCTGAGTGAGGCGCGAAGACGAGGCGCGGTCGATGTCGTTGGGGAACTCCTTGTTCACCACATAGGCGCAATAGGGGCCCTTGAACGAGCTGGCGCCGTAGATGGGCACGTCCACGTTGCCGGCAATGCCGCGTCCCGTGCCCAGATCCATGATGAGGTAGCTGGCCTCATAGCCATTGTTGTCGTAGTAGGAGAGCGCGTTGTTCAAGCTCACGAGGGAACGGTCGGAGAGCACGGGCGCGGCGGGCTGTTCGCCGGCGTCGTTGGTCGCGTTGCCGAGGGCGAAGGCGAAGGGGGCCTTCTGACCGGCGAGGTTGGTGAGGTCGTCGCGGGTCGGCGTGTAGGCGGGCAGCTGGGCCAGCTCCGGCTCGACGGGGCGGGCGAGGCTTACCTGGGTGGCGACGTTCTGCGCGAAGTAGGAAGCGTTGTTGCCCACGGCGTTGGCGCTGGCGACACCGACGTGCTTGCTGCCGTCTTTGGCGGCGGCCGATGCGAAAGGACCGATGTGGAAAAGCGCCATGGCGAAGATGACGGCCAGCGCGATGGCGATGAGCGCCATCGCCGCCCGTGCGAGGCTGAAGCCGCCGGCCGGGGCGAGGGTGTGCATCTGGGGGGCGAATGCGGCGCCAGCGCGAGGGGCGTGGCTGCCGCGGCCAGAGGGAGCGCCGTTGCGCGAACGCCCCTGGGCGCTGCGATTGCCGGCGGGCGCTTGATTGCCGCGGGGCCTCTCGCCGCGTGCAGAGCGCTCGCCGCCCGAGTGCCGGCGTCCCGACTCGGGTTCGCGACGCCGGTCGCGACTTGAGGGGTACTCGTCGCGCAGGGGATTATGGCGGGTGCTGCGCGGGCGGTTATCGGAGGATGAAGACGAACGGGCGGCACCAGTGGAGCGGCCATCGAAGCGGCCCGTGGAAAGAGAGAGGCCGCCTTGGGAGCGTCTGGGTTCGTCGTCGTAGCGGCTGTAATCGGATCGGGCCATGACATCCTCGGGACTGATGTGTTTGAGTTACGTTTAAGGGTCGAAAGAATAGTAGCAATTCCCCCGGTTTTTGCGAAGACCTTACGAAGATCTTAACAAGGATCGCGTAGTGAAAATGCCCGCAGACGGTCTTTAGCGGGCGCCCTATGGACTTTTAGTTGCCGGAGGGGAGCGCCGTCGCCAGTCGTGCGCGCTTCCCCTATACTTAGGCCTTACGAGTTCGAGTGCCTCGAATGGGTATGGGCGGCGACATGTTCCGAACCTGGTCAGGTCCGGGAGGAAGCAGCCATAAGGGACCGCTGACGAGCGCCCATACCTATTCGAGGCACTTTTGCGCGAAGGGCGCACCGCGGTGCCAACGTAAAATTACCGTGGCGCTTTTGCGCAGGGCCTCGTTGCCGTGACCTCTGAAAATACAATGGGGCCGGCGGCGCGCCGCCTTCTACGTTATTCTGCAGATTGGAGACTCGGTGGGCATCATCGACTTTTTCATCAACCTTTTGAAAGACCCGCGCGGCTTCATCGCCGGCTGGATCATCGCTTTGGGCCCGGTGTGGGTGTACACGCCGCTGTTCCTCATCGTGTTCGTGGAGACGGGGCTCGTGTTCTTCCCGTTTCTGCCGGGCGACTCGCTCCTGTTCGCAGCGGGCGTGTTCTCCGCCGACGGCGGCGGCCTGAACGTGTGGGCCACGCTCATCGTGTTCTGGGCGGCGGCCATTTTGGGCAACACGTCGAACTACTGGATCGCGCGCCTGTTCGGCAGCCGCATCATCGATTCGGGGAAGGTGAAGGCGCTCACGCCCGAGCGCATGGCCAAGCTCGACCACTTCTTCGAGCGCTACGGCGGCCTGACCATCATCATCACGCGGTTCATGCCGTTTTTCCGCACCTTCGCGCCGTTCATCGCCGGTACCGGACACATGAACTTCGGGAAGTTCACGTTCTTCAACGCCGTCGGCGGCATCTCCTGGGTGAGCCTGTTCGTACTGGTGGGATACTTCTTCGGCGGCATTCCGCTGGTGCAGGAGCACTTCGAGGTGATCGTGCTGGGCATTGTGGCCGTGTCCGTGGCGCCGGCGTTCGTCGGTGTCATCAAGGCCGCGCTGAACAGTCGTCGCGCCAAGGAGGGCGATCCGGTTGCCCAGGCGGCCGAGCGCGTGAACGAGGCCGAGTACCAGCGCGAGCTGACCGAGGAGCGCGTGATGCGCGCCGAGGCCGAGGCGAAGGCGGAGGCGCGGCGCCGGGTGGCGGCCGAGCAGATCGCGCAGCCGGCCGAGGGCGCGCAGGCACTGGTTTCCGAGACCGAGGAGAAAGACGGGGAGTAGGCCATGGCCGAGGCACTCTATCGCAAGTACCGACCGCAGATCTTCGAGGACGTGGTCGGCCAGGAGCACATCGAGCGCACCATTAAAAACGCCATCGCCCAGGACAAGGTGAGCCACGCCTACCTGTTCACGGGCCCGCGCGGCACCGGCAAGACCACCACGGCGCGCCTTCTGGCCAAGGCGCTTTTGTGCGAGAAGGGACCCACGGACACACCCGACGGCACCTGTGACGATTGCGAGATGATCGCTGCCGGCGAGCACCCGGACGTCTACGAGCTGGACGCCGCGAGCCGCACCGGCGTGGAGAACGTCCGCGAGGAGATCATCGGCCGCGTGCAGTTCGCGCCGACCCGCGGGCGCTACAAGGTGTACATCATCGACGAGGTGCACATGCTCTCGACGGCCGCCTTCAACGCGCTTCTGAAGACGTTGGAGGAACCGCCGAGCCACGTGGTATTCATCCTGGCCACCACCGACCCTCAGAAGGTGCCCGAGACCATTCACTCGCGGTGCCAGCGCTTCGATTTCCGCCGCATCTCCACCGAAGCCATGGTGTCTCGCTTGGGGGCCATTTGCACCGCCGAGAACGTGGAGTTCGAGGGGGAGGCGCTCGAGCTCATCGCGCACCGGGCCGAGGGCGGCATGCGCAACGCGCTCACCTCGCTGGAGCAGCTCATCGCCTTCGGCGACGGCTCGGTGACCATGGAAGTGGCCGAGCGGATGCTGGGGGCCGTGGACTCCACGGATCTGGCCGACATCGTGCGGACGATAGGCGCCCGCGATGCGGCGGCGTGCTTCCGCTGGGTGGCCGAGTACGTGGAAACCGGCGCCGACATGGCCCAGTTCGTGGCGAATCTGGCCGAGCACATGCGCAACATGTACGTCATGGCCGTGGCGGGACCTGAGGTGGTGCTCGACGTGTCCGAGGCGACGCGCCGCGAGCTTTCCGAGGAGCTGCCGCTGTTCGGTGTCGACCGCCTGGCGCGACTTCTGGGCGTGCTGGGGGATGTAGCCGGCGAGCTGAAGACGTCCACGAACCCGCGGCTTACCTTCGAGATCGCGCTGACGCGCATGGTGCGCCCCGATGCCGATGTGACGCTGGAGGCTCTGGCCGAGCGTGTGGAAACCCTGGAGCGCCAGCTGGCCGGCGCCTCTGTCGTGGCTGCCGCGCCCGTTGTGCCTGCGGGAGCGGCCCTCGTAGGGGGCGACCTTGGTCGCCCCTCGGCTCCGTCCGGATCAGCGCCGTGCGACAGCCAGTCTGTCCCGCTCGCGGAGGGCGGACCTGTGTCCGCCCCTACGGAAGGGGTTGCCCCGACGGCAGCCCCTGCCGCGGCGACTCCGGCCGCAGTTGCCTCCGCCCCGTCTACGGCATCTGCCCCGGCCCCCGCGCCGTCCGCTCCGGCGGCCGCGGGCTCTCTGTCGCCCGAGATCGTCGCCACGCTCTCGAACATGGCCTCGCTTCAGCGTCTCTGGGCCGGTGTTCTCGCCTCGCTGAAGAAGTCCAAGGCGGCCTACGGCGTGCTGTTCATGAACACCAAGGCGGTCTTCGATGCGGCGGCGGGCGCGCTTCTCATCGAGTTCCCCGCCGAGAACGACTTCGCCTTCCGCGCCGTGCAGAAACCCGACGTGCAGGCTGAGCTCGCCCAGGCTCTGCGCCGTGAAGCCCACGGGGACATTCCCTTCGAGCTGCGCAAGGGCGGCGCCTCGGCTCCGATGGCCTCTGCTCCCGCCGCGGCTTCCGCATTTAACGTACCCGCACCGGCCTCTCAATCGGTACCTGCCCCGTCCGCTGCTTCGGCGAGCCCGATGTCCGGCGCGCCTTCTAGCGTGAGTGCGCCCGCGGTTCCCGCTTCCGCCGCTGCGCCGGCGTCCTCGCCGGCCCCCGCGCCCGATGACGATCGGCCGCCCTACGACGACTACGTTCCCTACGACGATGCGGATATCCCTTTCGAGGACCCCTTCGCCTCCCGGGGCGCCTCGCCCCAGGGCGCAGCGACCTCCCCGGCGCCGAGCGTCTCCGCAAATGCCTCTCCCGCCGCCTCTTCCGAAGTGCCCCCGTGGGAGGAGGCGCCCCAGGTGCCGGCGCCGTCTGGTGCGACACCTCAAGCGCCTGCGTCCGCTCCTGCCCCCTCGCCGGCCCCTTCGATGGCAGCACCGTCCGTCTCCGCGCTTCCCCCCGAGCCCGATGCCGTGTCCGGGCCTTCCCCGAATCCCGTAGAGGAGCCCGACCTCGCCGCCTCGCTTGCCTTCGGCTTCGGCGACGGCGTCAACTTCGAGGAAGTCGTCTAGGCGAGATTGGGCGAGATGCCCTAGAATACGTTAGCAGTCGGGCGCGACCCGCGAACCAGCAAAGGAGACCCTTTCATGGACATGAAGAAAATGATGAAGCAAGCTCAGAAGATGCAGCGCGATGCTGCCGCGGCTCAGCAGGAGATTGCTGCCATGACCTTCGAGGCCTCGGCTGGCGGCGGCATGGTGAAGGCCACGGCCACCGGCGAGATGGCCATCACCGACATCACCATCGACCCCGCTGCCGTGGATCCCGAGGACGTGGAGATGCTGCAGGACATGGTCGTCGCCGCCGTGAACGAGGCGCTGCGCGCCGCCAGCGAGGCGGCCAACGCCCGCATGAACGCCGTCATGGGCGGCATGAAGATCCCTGGCCTGATGTAGCCGCGCCCTAAGGCGACATTCGTGCAAGCGGCACCTTCCATCCAAAAGCTCCTCGATGAGCTGGAGCGTTTGCCCGGCGTGGGGCCGAAGTCGGCCCAGCGCATGGCCTATTGGATCCTGAACACCGACGCGGCCGAGGCGCTGCGTCTGGCCGACGCCATCCGCGAGGTGAAGGCGGGCGTGCACTTCTGTGCCCGCTGCTTCAACTATGCCGAGGGCGACCTGTGCGAGATCTGCGCCAGTGCCAAGCGCGACGACTCGGTCATCTGCGTGGTGAGCGAGCCCCGCGACATCCCGCCCATCGAGCGCACGGCCGTGTTCAACGGCGTCTACCATGTGCTCGGCGGCGTGCTGGCACCCATGGAGGGTGTCGGCCCCGGCGACTTGCGCATCGCCGAGCTGATGGCGCGCCTCGGTCGCGAGGACGTGACCGAGGTGGTGCTCGCCATGAACCCCAACATTGAAGGGGAGACCACCGCCGCCTACCTCGCGCGGCTCATCAAGCCCTTGGGCGTGAAGGTGACGCGCCCGGCCAGCGGGCTTCCCGTCGGCGGCGACTTGGAATTCGCCGACGAGGTCACCTTGGGCCGCGCCCTGGAAGGGCGATTGCCGCTGTAGGCTTTCAGACTGCGAAAAAAGCCAGGTTACTTGCAGCAGGCGGGAACCTCGTGCTTGACGCGGTCGTGCTCCTCGGCGCGCTTGGCGTCGTTGAAGCGGTCGAGCGTACCCACCAGGTAACCGGTGATGCGGCGGATGCGGTCGAACTTCACCGGTGCGAGCCCGTAGTGGATGCCCACGTCCTCGCCATCGACATCCAGCGTCAGCGACTCCAGCTGACCATGGGGGTACTTGTCGTAGGCGCGCTTGATGTAGGCCTTGATCTCGTCGTCGGATACGGGGGTATCGCTGGCCTGTGCGTAGTTCACGGCCACCTTCACGCCGTCGATCATCTTGTTCTCCATGATAGGCTCCTTGTCGTTTGCGGTTCGGTTAATGCCTCGCTGGTTCACTATATCTAGTTAGCGAAACGGAATTCTAGCACAATATGTAGCCCTTTGGGGTCATGTTCTCGAGATGTAGCAAAAACCTCGCGAAAGCCCTTTGCTCAGCGCTCCCAGAAGTCGGCGGCCAGCTCGGCGCGGTTGGCGTGGCCGGTCTTCTTCAGGATGTTGTGCATATGCACCTTCACGGTGCCGGCGGAAAGCGTTAGTGCGCTTGCAATGTTCTGGTTGTCCTTCCCCATGAGCGCGTGCCGCAGCACCTCCTCCTCGCGCTTGGAGAGATCGTAGGTGCGGCTATATAAAGGCAGCAGGCGGTCGATGGACTCCGCGAGCAGCGGATCGTCGCCTTCGGGCAGTTCGCGGGCTCGCAGCTGCAGGGACACCGACGCGCCCCGCAGAACCGCCAGGCCGTAGCAGATGAACAGGAGGTTCTCCATGGGGCTGCGCTCGGCGAGGACCCACATGCCGCGGGGAATGGAGCCGGGGTCGAAGATCAGCTGGACGTACACGTTCTCCAGAATGATGCCGCAGGTAAGGCCGATGGCCCAGAAGAACGCGGTGCGGTGGCTCTTCATGATGGAGCGCCGCTCGGGGTCGGGGGAGTGCGTGTACCACCAGGCGAGCAGGCCGTAGCAGGCCAGCTGCAGCACAGCGCGCAGGTTGTAGTAGATGAACTCCCTCCATTGCGGGTTCTCGATGAGCTGATAGGCGGCCAGCGACAGCGCGGCCCACAGTGCCACGGGCGCAAAGCGAACGACGGGGCGTTCTTCCCGGCAGTAGCGGCAGGCGGCCAGCCACAGAAAGAGGAACGCGCCGCCGCCGGCGATGATGGAGGTATAAGGGTGTCCCACATCGTAAAACGAGGCGGCTTCGAACACGGCATCGGGGGTGATGAAATTGTCCTTAAAGACGAGGGAGACGTCGAAGAAGTAGAACGCGAAGCCCACGGTGGCGTAGAGGAAGGTGCGCCGCCGTGACACGTAGAAGGCCGACAGGCTCGTGGCCGCCACGATGGTGTAGAAGAACATGATGAGAAGCGTGTAGTAGAACAGCAGGGTCATGGCGTTCCTCGAAGATGGGGGCGTCGGAGGGCGCGCGGGGCGCGGGCAAGCCAGCGAGCACAGTGTAGCGAATCGCGGATGGCGCCGTCGCGGACGAACGGTCCCTCGTTGGCAACGGGCCGCCAACGGCCTTCTCACCTGCGGTTTAGCTACCGTTTAGAAAGGCGTCTCCACAATATCACCAAATTATACCCGGCGCGGGCAGCGGCCATCCCCGCCTTATGCCTAGGCAGGCGAGTCCCGGCGACCCTACACTCGCTCCAGTACTTCCTCCCGCGGGCCCTCGGGCCGCGCTTCGACGGGCCGCCCGGCCGGCTGCCCGTCTGCCGGACCGGGCGACGAGGATCCGCGGGGAGGCGTTCGGCACTCCGCCCCGATTCAGATAGGAGATCATCATGGCTGAGACAACCATGGAGGCCCGCCCCATCCCAACCGAGGAACCGGGAAAGGAGAAGAAGAAACGCAAGTTCTCCTTCCCCTCGGCGTTCACCATCCTGTTCATCGTGACCATTATCGCCGTCATCTGCACGTGGTTCGTGCCGGCGGGCCAGTACTCCAAGCTGCTCTACGACGCCGACAGCGGCAAGCTTGAGATGACCACCCCCACCGGCGAGACCTCGCAGCTGGACGCCACGCAGCAGACGCTGGACGACCTCGGCGTGAAGATCGACATCGACCAGTTCACGAGCGGCGCCATCACCAAGGCCGTGTCCATTCCCGGCACCTACGAGGGGCTCGACCCGCACCCGGTGTCCATCGCCGACATTCCGTACTCCATGGTATGGGGCGTCATCGACGGCATCGACGTCATGGTGTTCATCCTGTGCTTGGGCGGCCTTATCGGCGTAGTGAAGGTGACCGGCGCCTTCGAATCGGGGCTTGCGGCCCTCACGAAGAAGACCAAGGGCCGCGAGTTTTTGCTGGTGTTCGGCGTGTCGGTGTTCATGATCTTCGGTGGCACCATGTGCGGCCTGGAGGAGGAGGCCGTGGCCTTCTACCCGATTCTCGCGCCGATCTTCATCGCGCTGGGCTACGACTCCATTGTGGTCGTGGGCGCTATCTTCATGGCCGGCTCCATCGGCACGACGTTCTCCACGGTGAACCCGTTCTCGGCCGTCATCGCATCGAATGCGGCCGGCACCGTGTTCACCGAGGGCATCGCCGTGCGCGCCTTCGCTCTCGTCGTGGGCGCCATTGTGTTTCTGCTGTACCTGCATTGGTATGCCAAGAAGGTGAAGGCCGACCCGAAATTCAGCTACTCCTACGAGGATCGCGAGAAGTTCAATGCCCAGTGGGAGCTGGATGAAAGCGGCGCAGCAGCCCGGGAGTTCAGCCTGCGCAAGAAGATCGTGCTCGTCATCTTCGTAGCCGCCTTCATCATCATGATCGTGGGCGTCATGAACCTCGGTTGGTGGTTCCCGCAGATGGCCGCCGAATTCGTGACGCTGTCCATCCTGGTTATGTTCATCGGAGGCACGGGCAAGGACGGCGTGGGGGAGGCGAAAATGGTGGACGCCTTCGGTGCCGGCGCCTCCAGCCTGGTGCCCGTGGCCCTCATCATCGGCCTGGCCCGCGGCGTGAACCACGTGCTCACCGAGGGCATGATCAGCGATACCATGCTGAATGCGGCCTCGAATCTGGTGGCCGGCATGAGCGGCCCTTTGTTCGTGATCTGCCTGCTGCTCATCTTCTTCGTGCTCGGCTTCGTGGTGCCCTCCTCCAGCGGCCTGGCCGTGCTGGCGATGCCTATCTTCGCGCCTTTGGCCGACACCGTGGGCATTCCCCGCTGGATCATTGTGGCGGCCTACCAGTTCGGCCAGTACGCCATGCTCTACATCGCGCCCACGGGCCTCGTGATGGCCACGCTGCAGATGCTGGACATGAAGATGTCCCACTGGTTCAAGTTCGTGTGGCCCATGATGGTGTTCACGCTCGTGTTCGGCGCCATCCTGCTGAGCATCTGCTCGGTGGTGTTCGCGGTGTAGTGACTTCGGCGAGCCTTCTCTGCCAGAGCCCCTCTTTACCGGAGCCCCTCTCTGCTGGAGGGGCTTTTTTCTGCAGGCAGGGCGCGACGGATGACAACGAGAAGCGATTTGGGAATTAGATGAGAGTTTCGCGCGCCCTTCGGAATTAGATGAGAGTTTCGCGCGCGTTCCGGAAATAGTTGGGAATTTCGCGCGCCAGGACGACTCCATTTTGAGCCAAATTGCCAAAAACTGCGCTCGAAACTCGCATCTATTTCCTGATTCCTAATTTCAGTTGCGCGAAACTCGCATCTATTTCCGAAATACAGGCAGTGAGCAGTGGGAGCGGGCACGCTTTTTGTCCTATAACCCGAAATCTGTCTTAGAGTCCCTAGATATGACAAAGGGCTCTGTCCCCTCCAAAAACAGAGCCCTCATCGTTCGAAGCTTGTGGGCTTCGGCGTAAATCGGTGACCATTATAGCAACCCTCACAGAAAATGCAAAACGTCACCGAAAACTGTTACTTTTGCTCGCGCTTCTTGGCCTTCATGTACTTGGCACCGAAGGCGCAGATGTCGGTGGCGCCGAAGCCGATGAGTAGCATCGAGAAGCCGGCCTTCAGCACTTGGGCCGAGGTGGCGCCGGCGCTTGCGAAGCCGGCGGAGCCGTTCATCTGGTAGGTGTCGAACAGGGAGCTGACGTCGTCGGGCGTGTAGTAGGCGAGCATGCACAGGCCGAAGACGATGATGACGGCGCCGACGATCATGCCGCAGATGCGGAAAACTTGCTCGGGGTCGATGGTCTTGCGCGTCTTCTGGACGGCGGCCGCGGTTGCGGCTGCCGCGGCGTGGGGCGAGGCCGTGGGGACGGTGCCGGGCGTCGCGGCCGCAGTGGGAGCCTGGGGTGCCGCTGCTACCTGCTGAGGTGCGCCGTAGGTTGCCTGGTAGGCGGCTTGATGGGTCGCGGCGGTCGGCTGCTGCGGCTGAACCGGTGCCACGGCGACGGAGGGCGCAGCCTGCGGCATAACGGCAGGCTCGTTGGTGACGGCGGGCTCGTCGGGGTTCAGCTCCTGGGATTGCAGCACCTCGCCGAGCATCTCGCTCGCATCGCCCGCAGCGGCGGTCTCAACGTCGCCAGGGGTGCGAGCGGGCTCGCCATAGGCGAGAGATCCCCGCTCGAGCTCGCGGCCTTCGGGGCCGTAGCCGGCGGTGACGCCAGGGGTTTGGTTGGTGTTCTCGGTCATGGGAAAAGCTCCTCTCAGAGAAAGGGTTCTTGAATGAACACCAGTCAGCATAGAAGCGGCCCGCCCCGAAATCGGAGCGGGCCGCTAAGCGTATGGCGACCGTAAAGTTACCGCCATCATTTCGGAAACGGTGCCCGGTGAGCTATCCCTCTACCAGCTGAGCAGTTCGTAACCGTCCTCGGTGATGACGAGTTGGACCTCCCATTGGGCCGTGAGCGACCGATCGGCGGTGCGGACTGTCCAGCCGTTGGGGTCGGTCATGTCGATCTCCTGGGCGCCGGCGTTGATCATGGGCTCGATGGTGAAGCAGAGCCCCGGCACGAGAATGGGCCCGGTGCCTGCTTCCGTGACGAAGCTCACGAAGGGATCCTCGTGAAACTCCAGGCCGATGCCGTGGCCGCCGAACTCGCGAACGACGGTGTAGCCGTGCTCGCGCGCATAGGCGTTCACGGCCGCGCCGATGTCGCCCAGATGCCCCCAGGGCTTGATAGCGTCCAGCCCCACCTGCACGGCCTCTTTCGTGACGCGCACGAGATCGGCCGCCTCCGGCGACGCCTCGCCGATGCAGAACATGCGAGAAGAATCCGAGAAAAAGTCGTCCTTGATGGTGGAGCAGTCGATGTTGACGATGTCGCCCTCGCGCAGCACCTCGTCAGGGGAGGGGATGCCGTGGCAGACCACCTCGTTGACCGAGGTGCACACCGACTTCGGGAAGCCCTCATAATCGAGCGGCGCGGGAATGGCGCCGTGCTCCACGGTGTAGTCGTGCACCCACTGGTCAATCTGCTCGGTGGTAATGCCCGGCGCGATGCGCTCGGCCACGTAATCCAGCACGCCGATGTTCACCTCGGCGCTGCGCTTGATGCCCTCGATCTCGGCCGGGGTCTTCAGCAAATCGCGCGGGGGAACCTCCTCGCCGGCCTCGGCGAGCTCTTCCAGGCGCTCGTCGAAATCGAGGTGGCATTTCTTGTATTTCTTGCCGCTGCCGCACCAGCACTCGTCGTTGCGCCCCGGGCTCTGAAGACCGTCGTACATTGAGACTCGCTCCTTTATCGTGTGCGCCCGCGGGCGCCTTGACGTTCGCGTTCCCATGGTACTACAAGTTCGCCGAAGCGAACCTGCTGGTTTGCCTCGGCGGGTTCATTGCGAGACGGGATGAAGGGCTTGCGCGACTCTATCGATCGGTTGCGGGTATCTCCAGGGCGCGGTAGAGGCGGTCGGGCACGAGGCTCACCAAATCGTCGGTCCAGCGCGCAAGATCGGTGGGCTCATCGGAGCGGAACCAGTCGTTCATGACCTCGCATTCCAGCTTCGAGAACACCTCCACGATGAAGCGCAGGTTGTCGTTCACCTCGACATGGCGGTAGTTCTCCAAGGTGTCGAGAAGCACGGCCTTGCGGTTTTCTGGCATGATGGTCTGCCCGAAGGGCGTGTTGATCGAATACTGGATGGACTCACGGAAGAAATCGCGCTCCTGGGCGATGAGCCGCAGATGGTGGTAGTAGCCCGTTTTCCAATCGATGGTGCGGCCGATCTCGTTCAAATAGAACTGGCGGCAGAAGATGGAGTACCACCAGGGGATGTCATACTTGCTCTCGAAGTGCCGGTAGAAGGTCTGTCGCGAGATGCCGGCGTTGCGGCAGATCTCGGCCACGGTAATCTGATCGAGAGATTTGTTCACCGCATGAAGAATTTTCATCTTGATGCTCAAATCGGGGGAATTGAAGATGTTCTCGCCCAGGGTGAGGTCAGTGATCATAGGAGCGCCGCCTTCTGCTCGTTTCGGGTATGCATCCGGGGGTTGGTCATGTCCTCCTTAAACGCATAGTACCTGATCGCTGTGGCTGTATTGATGACAACTGAAGGTGAACGTCAAGAGAACCATGATGCGGTTTCCCCCTTGTCGCAATTTTGCGACATTATTGCCAATTTGTCCTCCGCTTCAAACAAAAACCCGCTGACATTCTGTTTCGAGGAACAGGGTTTGCGACTCGACCTTTGCGCTCGCCTACGACTGGGCCGCACAATTCTTCTCATAGGGGAAGGTGCTTCCAATGAGGCGTCTTCGAAATCGAATGGGAAGAGGGTTCCTATGAACGAAAGGGCGAAGTACAAGCTCATCGGATTTATCATGATGTTCTGCTCGTCATCTTTGATGGGCGGCATCGGAGCGTTCACGCGCTTCATTGACGCCCCAGGCGACTTCGTGTCGTTCTGGCGCAACTTCGCGGGCCTTATTGCGCTCACGATCATCTTCTTGTTTATCGGCGGCTTCAAGAAGGTGAAGGCCACGCGGTTCTCGGGCATGATGTTGCTCTCGGGCATCTTCTTGGGGCTGCTTTCCGGCCTGTACTGCCTGTCCACCCAGTACACGACGTTGGCGAACGCGTCGTTCCTCATTTACACCGGCCCCATTTACTCGACGATCCTTGCGGCGATCTTCCTCAAGGAAAAGATTGATTGGCGTGGCATTCTTTGCATCATCGCCGTGGTAGTCGGCATGCTGTTCATCGTGGGCATCGTCACTCCCGAGGGCCTGACGCTCGATCTCGATCCCACCTATACCTTCGGCAACGCCATTGCCTTCGCATCGGGTGTCGCCTACGGCCTCTATTTGTTCTTCTCGCGCTATCGCGAGGATTGCGACTCGAACGTGCGCTCCTGGTGGAACTTCCTGTTCGCATCGCTGGCCATTCTCGTGCTGCTTCTGTGGCACAACTTCTGCCTGCAGCCGCTGTCCTATACCGAGAAAGTGAATGGCGTAACGCAGGTCGACGCCGCTGGCCAGATCATCACGCACCCCTGGAACCTGTTCACCATGCCGCTCGATTCCTGGCTGTGGCTGATTGCCGCCGCTCTCATCACCGGCTTCGGCGCGTTCTATCTGCTCACCCATGCCACCAAGCGCCTGAAGGCCGGCGAGCTGGCTGCCATCTCCTATCAAGAGACCATCATGGCGTCGCTTCTGGGCCTGTGCCTGTTCGGCGAGACCCTGACCGCCTTCCAGCTTATTGGCGGCGCGCTCATCGTTATCGGCGGCGTGAGCCAGATCGTCTTCACCACCAGTGCGGCGAACAAAGAAGTCGACGATGCCGCTGTTGATGGCGAAGTGGCCCTGGCGGCCCAAGTGGGAGCCGGCGGTGCGGGCTTCATCGATGCGAACCCGGATGGAATGGATCCGAAGCTGGCTGCTATGGCCGACGGCGCCCAGAAAGCTGCCGACGCTTACGATCGGGACCATCCCGACGCCGACGACCGCTAAGTCCCCTGCTTTCGCGGAGGGTCTGGCTGGGGAAGTGAGAGTCCGGCCCTCCGCTTACGCACTTGCCAAATGGGTCTTTTTGGGAGAGAAGGCCCCTGCTTTCAAGGAGTGACTATGAAAAACTCTGTATTCATGGAAGAGATGGACGCCTTTACCTACCGCGAGAAGCTCGCGAAGGATGCCGTCGTCTTCATCCCCGTTGGTGCGCTCGAACAGCATGGCAGCCATATGGCCATGTGCGTGGACGCCGCTCTTACCAAGGCCATGGCCGGCGCGACCGCTGAGGCGCTCACGGCCGATACGGACGGCGCGCTCGAGGGTATCGTGTGCTCGGCCATCAATTTCGGCTATCGTTCCCAGCAGCGCAGCGGCGGCGGGTTCCACCTGTCGGGCACGACTTCGCTGTCGGGTACTACGATCATCTCTTTGGCCCGCGATATCTGCTATAGCCTCATCGAGGACGGCGCTCGCAAGATCGTGTTCATGAACGGCCATTACGAGAACTACCAGTTTATCTTCGAAGGCGCCGAGCTGGCTCTCGAGAAGGCGTCGGCCGAGGGCATCAAGAACGTGAAAATCCAGCTTTTGTCCTACTGGGATTTCGTTGACGATGCCACCATCCAGGAGTTGTACCCCGATGGTTTCACGGGTTGGGATTTGGAACATGCTGGCGTGATGGAGACGTCCCTCATGCTCTTGTTCTATCCCGATTTGGTGGACATGGACCGCATCGATCCCGCGCTGTACACGGGGTTGCCCGCCGAGCTTCCCAATTACGATGTGCTGCCCATTGTGGCCGACTACACGCCCCCTTCGGGCTGCCTGTCGCATCCTGGTGCCTCTACGCGCGAAAAGGGCATCATCCTGCGTGACGTTGCCGTGGCCAATATGGTCATCGCCATCGAGGATGAATTCAGCGGAGCAGGTGATTTCCATGAGGACTAACGATGCCGCGGCTGAGGTCGCCCCTGTTGCTCACGAGCCCCACAGCGATTTGAAGCGCGTTGCCGCCTCGTCGTTTCTGGGAAACTTCATCGAGTGGTTCGATTATGCCACCTACACGTACTTCGCCATTACGATTGGCCAGGTCTTCTTTCCCGGCTCCGAGGTGAACTCCACTTTGATGGCCTTCGCCATCTTCGCCCTGGCCTTTATCTTCCGCCCGCTCGGCGCCATGTTCTGGGGAAGCATGGGCGACAAAAAAGGTCGCAAACAGTCGCTGGCCATCTCGGTTCTGCTGATGTCCGGTGCCGCTTTCCTCATCGGCTGTCTGCCGTCCTACCAGGCCATTGGCCTGGCCTCTCCCATCCTGTTGCTCGTGCTGCGCAGCGTGCAAGGGTTTTCAGTGGCTGGCGAGTACTCGGGTGCCGCCGTGTTTCTGGCCGAGTACGCCCCGCCTGAGAAGCGCGGCCGCTATTGCTCGCTCGTCCCCGCATCGACGGCCACGGGCCTGCTGGCGGGCTCCACGATGGCCCTTGTGCTGAAAATGGTTCTGCCCGAGGCCGCCATTATTGAGTGGGGCTGGCGCATTCCGTTTCTTCTGGCTGGCCCACTCGGCTTCATCGCCCACTACATCCGCACCAAGCTGGAAGACTCTCCGGCTTTCGTGAAGATGGAAGAGGGGAACAAGGAGGCGGAGCATCCGACGCACTTGGTGTTCAAGAAGTACCGCAAGCGCCTGCTGTCCTCCGTTGCCGCTACTATGGTGAACGCGGTGGGATTTTACCTGGTGCTCACCTATCTGCCGACGTACCTGACGAGCTACACCTCAATGGAGGCGTCCCAGGCGCAGCTGGCCACCGACATCGCGCTCATTGCATATCTGCTCATCATCTTCGGCTCGGGCACGCTGTCCGATAAAGTGGGGCGTCGGCGTATGCTGCTCACCGCATGCGTCGCCTTCATCGTGCTTTCCATTCCCTGCTTCCTCATGCTGGGGACGGCGTCGCTGCCCATCGTGATTGTGGCCGAGCTCATCATGTGCGTGACGCTATCGCTCAACGATGCGAACATCGCCTGCTATCAGGCGGAGATGTTCCCCACGGAAGTGCGCTACACCGGCGCGGCCTTAGGTTCGAACATCGCCTACGTGGTGTTCGGCGGCACGGCGTCGTTTGTGGCCACGGCGCTCATCGACGCCACGGGCAACGGGCTCATGCCAGCTTTTTATATGATGGCCATCAGCGCGGTGGCCGGCGTTATCCTGTTCTTCACGGCCCACGATTATAATGGCATACCCCTGGACGAGATTCGGTAGCTGGTTGGTTGACGCTGGCTCGTGCCCCTTCTTTCGGGCCAGCTCCCTCTGAGGTGCCAGCTGCCGCCTCGTTCCGGCGGATCGGCCGCTTGCCCGGCGGCCGCCTCTTTTAGGCCCCGCAGCCTGCCCTGGCTGTGGGGCCGTTTGCGCGTTTCGGGCACCGAGAGGGGCGAAAGGCTGCGCCGGGCTTGTGGGCGCGTCCAAGGGGGCCTTCGGTTTCTTGGAGCCGCCCCTTCCGTCACCTGCGGCGCCGTGCTACTCTAGGCAGTACGACGTGACTACGGGACGATGAAGGAGGTGGAACGTGGCGGCGGTCAGTCCGGGGGTCTACAAGAAAGTGCTGAGCGTGCGCGAGGCGTACCCCTTCGATATCGCGTGTTTGCTCATGCGCTTTTTCGGCAGCATGCTGAATATCGGCGTGGTCACGATGATCACGCTGTCGGGTTACTCTTTTCTCACGGCAGGGCTGTCCTCCTCGCTCATTGCGTTGTCCATCTTCGTGGTGACGCCTCGGGTGTCGAAGCGCATCGACGAGCGCGGCCAGTCGGCCGTGGTGCCCAAGGCCGCGGCCGTGTCGCTTCTGGGCCTTGTTGTTCTGATTGCGAACGTGGCGCTGCACGGGCCGGTATGGCCCCTGTTCGTAGGGGCGCTGCTGGTGGGGTTCTTCCCAAGCCCCCAGGCCATGGCCCGCGCCCGGTGGACCTACCTCATCCGCTCTGGCCGTTTGGGCGAGGCGGCCCCCGATTTGCGTACGATGTTCTCCTACGAGAGCGTGCTGGACGACATGGCGTTCATCTTCAGCCCGTCCATCTCCATCGCGCTCGCTGCCGCCATCGCCCCGGTGGCGGGCATGGTGTGCGGCGGTGTCGCCTTTGCCGTCGGGGTTGTGCTTTTGTGCACGGCCAAGAGCACCGAGCCGCATCCCGGTTGGTCGCAGGCTGGGGCTGCGGGGAACGATGCCGATATCGTCGATGTCGCTGATGCCGCCGATGCCGTCGCCGATGTGGCGGGAGACGGTGCGGCCGCTTCGAAGGGCGCGCTCGCCGAGGGGGCGGCTGCCGTCGCTTCGGCAGCCTCCGTGCCTTCGAAGAGCCTGCTTGCCACCTCCGAGGCGGTGCGCGTGCTGTTCGTGATCTACGCCTTCGCCGGGTCGTTCCTCGGCCTGTTCGATACGGCCACAGTGTCGCTTTCCGAGGACTTGAACAGCCCCGATTTCGCCGGTGCGGTCCTTATGGCCTCGGGGGCGGTGTCCATGACGGCGGGCTTTCTGTTCGGCATGGTGCGTCTGCGGGCGCCTCTGCCCAAGCAGCTCGTGGTGGCCGCCTGCGCCGTCGGCCTGTCCTTCGGCACCATGTTCCTTATCGATTCGGCGCCCACGCTGATGGTGGTGGCGCTGCTGGGCGCGTGCACCTACGCGCCTCTGCTCATCGTGGCCAACGGCGTTTGCGAGCGCGCCGTGCCCGACGCGCGCCTCACCGAGGCCATCACGTGGCTCAATGCTGGCTATACCTGCGGGGCCGCCTTCGGGCCCACCGTGGCCGGCGCCCTCATTGACACCTTCGGCACCATGGCCTCCTTCAAGGTGGGCACGCTTCTGTGCTTGGGGATGCCCATTACTGCCATTCTCTGCTATCGCGTGGTGAAGGCGAGCATCCTTCCTGTCTACACGGTGGTGGAGAAGCGCGAGATGTAGAAGTCTGCTCTTCAGGGACTCCTTCAAGCTTGCTTAATTCTTGCGGAATTAGGTGACAATTTTCCCACTGATTCGGTGTCAAAAGGGGAATGGTGTCACAATAGCCCCAACGCCATTCGAGTCGGAGTGCCTCTGGTTTGCGCCGCGCTTTGGCCGCCGCAAGGTGCAGGCGTTTCGACTCCGGAAAGAGGAGGTTCCCATGGATCCGATGAACTACACGCCCCCGACCCAGCCCGCGCCCGCCTACGCCACCAGCTGCCTGAAGGCCGCCTGGGAAGACGTGAAGGCGACGCCGAACTACGTGAGCCGGCTGTTGGTGCTCGGCCTCATCATGTGCGTGCCGATTCTGAACTTCGTCGTGGCCGGCTACCTTCTGTTCTGGTCCCGCGAGGTGCCCTTCGGCGGCCGCAGCCTCTTGCCCCAAAAAATCGTGACGGGCAAGAACTTCGAATACGGCTTCTACGCCTTCGTACTGACGCTGGTGGTGGGCCTGATTGGCGGCATCATCGGCGGCATCTTCGGCTGGATTCCCTTCATCGGCTGGGTTGTCTCCATCGCCGTTTCCCTCGCCACCTATGTGGCCGGCATCATCATGCAGATGCGCATGATCATGGGGCAGAGCCTGGGCGATGGCTTCAACGTGAAGGACATCTGGGAGAAGGCGCGCCGCAACTGGGGCCAGCTGTTCGCGGTGACGCTCATCCCCATGGCCATTGTCATCGGCATCTCGCTCGTGCTGAGCATCGTGGTGTTCTCGATCATGTTCCTCTGCATCATGGGTGCCGCGCCCACGATCGCCGCCATCGGCGGTGCGGCCGATCCCTCCTTCGCGCAGATCATGTCGCTCATCGCCGCCCTGGCCGGCCCGATGATTTTCTGCACGCTCATCCTGTACGTGGTGCTGTCGGTGGCGGAAACCTTCGCCGAGGCCGTGGCCATCCGCGGCGTGGCCCACTGGGTCGCCCGCTACGCCCCCGAGTGGACGACGCTCGACGTTCCGCGCTACTAATAAACTACAGGCAGAACAGGAACGGTTGGCAGAGGGCCGGCCCGCACATGAGGCAGCAGCACAGCGAGCTCGGGTCCACGCAGCCGCCGAAGCCGCGGCTCTCGCTTTCCTGCTGGTAGGTGCGGGCGCGGGCGCCGATGACGGCCTCGGCCTGGCGGTAGTCGCCGTTGGTGGGATCGGCCTTGCGGGCGGTGCGGATCTGGTCCACGGCGGCCACGGTGTTGCCGGCGCCGTAGTTGGCCAGCGCCGCCAGATAGTGCCAGCGGGCCGTGCGCTCCTTGATGGGCAGGGCCGCGAGCACCGTGAGGGCCGCTTTGTAGTTGCCGCCGTCGATGAACAGCACCGCTTGGCGCAGCTCGGCCGAATCGGTGGTCGATACCTCCGGCCGCGGCACCGAGGAGGCCTGGTTCCAGGTGTTGAACAAGTCCTCCCAGTTGATTTCCACCCACTGGTACTGGTACCCGCCGCCGGGCGCCGAGCCGCCGCCGTAGGGATTGCCAGGGCCGGAGCTGCCGAAGGGATTGCCGCCCGGCGTGCCGTAGCCGGTGTAGGTGGGGTTGTAGGGCGACCGGTAGCGCCGGGCATCCTCGCGGGCGTACTTCTCCGGGTTCGTGATGCGGTCGTAGGCCTCGTTGATCTTCTTCAGGCGCTCCTCGGCCTCGGGGTCGTCCGGGTTCAAATCCGGGTGGTTCTCCCGCGCCTTCTTGCGATAGGCCTTCTTTATCTCGTCGGACGTGGCCGTGCGGGGAACGCCGAGGATGTCGTACGGGTCTTCAGTCACGAAAATCTCCTAGGATGAGCGATGGGCGGCATCGGGGTGGATGCTCATCGATTCGAAGCGGTTTTCCATCCACTGGTTGTCGAACTGCTCGGCGCAGAACTGCTCGAGCGCGTTGTCGGGCGCTGCGCCTGCCAAGCGCGAGTACCAGCAGTCGAGGGCCACGAGCGTCATGGCGCCGTCGAAGATCATGAGCGCCGCGCACAGCGCCGTAATCGAGTAGCGCCAGCGCCACGGGATGAGGTTCACCGTGTGCAAAAGTGCCGGCAGGGCCAGCTTCACCCACACCACGCCAAGGGCCCCCCACATGCACATGAACATGAAGTTGGTGCGACCGTTGATGTTGAGAAAGGTGCCGGTATAGTCCCAGGCGATGGCGCCGAAGGCGTATTCCATGAACCAGCTGACGAAGTACTCAAAGGCGCCCCCGATGACGGCGCTAACGAGGAACACCACGGGGATGGGCGCGTTGTGGAAGCGGTTGAGCGCCAGCGTCATGAGCACGGCGCCGAAGCCGTAAATGGGGGAGAAGGGCCCCCACAGAAGGCCGGCGCGATCCTCGTAGTGGCCGAAGTCGACCACGAGCACGTGGTAGATGGACTCGATGACCACCCCGGCCACCGAGGCGATGACGAAGATCCAGAACAGGTTGAAGAAGTCCAGCTCGATATAGCCGCGGCCGGTCTTGTCCAGACCGAGGGTGCCGTCCTCGGCCTCCTCGCGCGTTTGCATGAGTCGCAGCCGCCGCTGCAGCTCGCGCTCGCCGGACAGCGACGGGTCCACCCAGACGTGGGCCGCGATGAGGATGAGGGCGCAGGCGCCGAGGAACCACAGGCCCGGGTTCACGCCGAACAGCAGCAGATCGGCGGAGAAGGCGACGACGAGCCCTATAGCCACGGCCTCGGCGATGAGGCGGGCGCGCCGGCGGTTGCCGCGCAGGAGGCGGAAGCCGAGAACACCGGAGGCCAGGGCGCAGAAGCAGGCGGACAGCGCGAGCGTGACGTACAGGATGATGGTGAGCAGCGAGTCGTCGGTGTAGGTCTTCTCGACGAAGATGGTTCCCATTTGGGCGAGCGTGTGGATCACTTCGGGCACGACGGCCACGCCCCCGGCCATGAGCAGGGCGCCGAACACGCGAAGCGCCAGGGGAGTGCGCTCGCTTTTGCTGCCGTCTCCGATGCCGGGCGAGGGCTGCAAGGGGGTTTGTTGAAGAACCGTCGGATCCATGGGCCTATGGTATCATGACCCCCATCTTCAGGCGGCAAGCCCACAACAAGCCCGCAAGCTTGAGGGGCGTCCGTCACATTGCCCGCAGGGCAGCAGGCTGAAAGGAGCGCTGGTGGCAGTCGAACAGACAAGCACCATTTCATGGTATCTGCGCATGTTCTCGTACCTGCTGATGATTTGCGGCCTGTTCGGACTCGCCGTGGGCGGCGTGGTGATCTACGGGGCTCTTGCCGACGGGGCGGGCGCTACGACGGGGCTTCCGCTTTCTGCCTTTGTGCTGGGCATTGCCGCTGCGGTGGCCAACGGCATTACCATTGCGGCGGGGGTTCTCGGGCGCGCGGCCTCGCGCAACCCGGGGCGCGTGGCGGCCCTGCGCAGCCTCGCTTTGGCCGGCGTGGTCGCCTCGGTGTTCGGGTTGGGACTGTGCTATGCCACGGGCGGTCAGCTTCCCACGTCGCTCATCTTCAACCTGTTGCTCATGGCGATTTGCGTCGTCATCGCCGGCAACCTGGGGAAATCTGTCCAATAGTTCTTTCGCTGCTCTAGCCGACATCGAGTCAAATACAGTATACTGCGAGGCTAAGGCCGCATAATGGCGGTCTGCTTTCTCAGGAGGAATTATGACTGAACTCGATCCGCGCAGCGCCTCTCCGGCCGATTCCGCCCCCGACGAGGGTCTTTCCCCCCGCGCGGCCGCCGAGGCCAAGAAGGCCGCCGCCGCGAAAGCCGCCGCTGCGGCGTTCATCCAGAGTGCCGGGGACGATTACGGCAACGTCGAGGCCGCTCAGCCCCGCGACGTGAAGAAGGGCCAGCGCACGGCCGTCATCGTTGGTCTTATCATCTGCGTGCTCGTAGCCGCCGGCGTGCTCACCTATCTGTTCACCTCCGGCTTCTTCAACAAGCAGCCGGTCGCCGAGGAGACCCAGCGGGTGCCGCTGTCCGACGCCCGCGTCATCGCCGCCTTCGACGAGGTGGCCATGGACGCGCCGGACATCTCGCAGTACGCCTATGTCTCCCAAGACGCGCTCATCGGCCCGAAGTTCAGCGACATCGTGCTGAACGAGCCCACGAACTTGGGCACGCCGGGCAACCAGATCGTCACCTGCGAGGCCACTGCCACGGCCACCTTCAAGAACAAGGGCGTCGAGATCAACGTGCCCGTGACGCTGCCCTTCGAGTACTCCGATGCCGGCGAGACGTGGGTTCCCGGCGACTTGGTGGTGGGAGAGGCGGCGGCGGTGCCTTTGGCCAGCGCCAACGCCAACGACATCTTGGCCAATCTGAACGACATCCTCGCGACCAACGACCCCACCTACGGGGAGGCCATGGTTGATGCGTCCATCGTGAAGACCACCTCCGATCTCACCATCGACGGCGGCCCTATCACCGTGGATCTTTCGAAGACCGTGGAAAGCGAGGCCGACGGCGTGAAGACGAGCGAGCTGCGCACCTCCACGGTGACGCTGAACGTGGCCTGGTCCAACACCGAGGGCTGGCTTGTCACGGTGGCCGATGCGGGGCAGATCGACACGCAGACGAACCAGATTCCCGTCGCTCCGGCCGAGGGCACGGATTCGCCGGCATCGGTCGATCCCGCCAACACCGAGCCCGAGAACATCGGCAACGTCAAGTTCGGAGACTCGGTGTCGCTGTCGGGGACACTTCAGGCGGTGGAAGACGCTGCGGGCCTTTCCTCCGGCAACAACTACACCAATAAGGGCACGACGGACAACGCCAACGGCAGCGTGCAGCTGGTGCTGAAGCTCACCCGGCCGCTCGACATGAATCTGAACGGCACCCAGTACCGGCTGACCACCATCGCCGTGGCCACCTCGGGCCTCGACGACAACGGCAAGAGCCTCATTGGCCGCAAGGCCGATGTGAAGGGTCCCCTGGAGGAGTCGTTCGCCACGTCCTAGTCGCCGGCGGGCGTGAAGGCCCTCGAGATCCACGTGGAATAGCGGACAGCATTTCGAAATGTGCAGACAGCGCCCCTTGGACGAAGGTTCAAGGGGCGCTGTGCTATGATTGCCGGTACTGCTTATTCGCGCCGGGCCGCTCGGCCGGCGCCTCGATACCTGAGGAGGTTGCCCGTGCCCCAAACGACAGATTGGGCCGATGTGCAGGTGGTGGGCATTCCCCGCGCGCTTCTGTTCTATCGCTTCGGCGTGCTGTGGACCACGTTCTTCGAATCCATCGGGCGCACCGTGGTGGTGAGCGACCCGACGGACAAGGCCATCGCCGATGGGGGCGATCGTCTTTCCGTGGACGAGTGCTGCCTGGCCTCGAAGGTGTTCATCGGGCACGTGGAAAGCCTTGCGGGCCGCTGCGACGCCGTCTTCGTGCCCTGCTATCCGACGAGCGACCACCGCAGCGGGTTCTGCACGAAGTTCCAGTCGGCCACCGATATGGTGCGCAACACCTTCCGCGACGACAAGCTGCGCGTCATCTCCTGCGAGGTGCAAAATGCCCGGAAGGCGAAGGACGTGCGCCGCGCCTTCTGCGACATGGCCGCCCGCATGGGCGTCGCGCCCAAGGACGCCCGCGCTGCCTTCAAGGCCGCCTGGGACGCCCAGCGCGCCCACGACGAGGCGCTGGCCACCGCCCAGGAGCGCACGCTGCGCCGCCTGGTCGACGAGCGCCGGGCCGCCGATGCCGCCGCCGCGGCCGGCGACGATGCGGTCGCGCGCCCGCTTGGCATCCTCGTGGTGGCCCACCCCTACATTTCCCACGATCCGTACCTCTCCGGCGCGGTCATCGATTCGCTCGAGGAGATGGGCGCCACGGTCGTCTACGCCGACGCCATGGATCACGAGCGCGCCTACAAGAAGAGCTTCGAGTTCTCCGGCACCATGCCGTGGCTCATCAACCGCGAGCTCATAGGCTCTATCCTCCTGGCGCAGGATGACATCGACGGCATCGTGCTCATCAGCGCCTTCCCCTGCGGCCCCGACTCCATGACCGACGACGCCATCATGCGCTGCATCCAGGGCACGCCGATTCTGAACCTGATGATCGATGCGCAGTCCGGCACCGCCGGCGTGGAGACTCGCGTAGAGAGCTTCGTCGACATCCTGCGCTTCCAGCAGAAGGGAGGCTATGTCCATGAGTAAGCCCCAGGCCCTCATCGAGCAGGTGCGCTCCTCGGTGGCTGTTGAGCTGGAGCGGCGCCATGCCCCGACGCTTCTGGCCGACCGCAAGGCCGCCAAAGCCGCCAAGCACAAGGCCAAGCACCATAAGTACACCAAGGCGGCGTTCTTCCGCTACTGCTACTACGATCCGGCGTTCAAGTTCTTCTGCGAGCAGGTGCTCGACGTGGACTACCTGCCCCTGCCCGAGGCCACCCGCGCCGCCAGCGAGGTGGGCGTCCAGAACTCGAGCGATTACGTGTGCACGCCTTTCAAGCACATCCTGGGCGATTTCGCCGAGGCGCTCGATTTGGGCGCCGACATCCTCATCCAGTTCGGCGGCCCGTGCCGGCTGGGCTATTACGGCGAGCTGCAGGAGTCCATCTTGCGGGACATGGGCTACGAGTTCATCATGATGAACTTTGCCCGGGGCATCGAACTGGGGTACATCGGCTGGGCCAAGGAAGTGCTGAAGACGGTGAACCCGAACATCGACGTTCCCCACGGCGTGGTGAAGCTGAAGGCCGTGGCGAAGATGATCGAGCACTTGGACTCCCTGCGCGACTTCTACCTGGCCAACGCCGGTTTCGAGATGGAGCGCGGGGCCTTCGACGCCGCCTGGGTGTCGGCGATGGACGCCATGCGCACCTGCCTGGACGAGCGCGACATCAATGAGGCGTACCGCGAGGCCATGGCCGCCTTCCGCGCCATTCCGCTGGACAAGCCCGCCGATCCCATCCGCATCGGCATCGTCGGCGAGATGTTTACGGCCATCGACGAGCGCAGCAACCTAGGGCTCGACCACAAGCTCGTCGCCATGGGCGTGGAAGTGCACCGCATGTTGAACTTCACGAACCGCTACCTTCGCTACAACGAGCCGAACCTGCGCGTGGGGGCGAAAGACTACCTGACCTATGACATGGGGCCCACCTCCACGCTCACCGTGGCGGCGGCGAAGAAGTACGCTGCGGGGGGCTTCGACGGCCTCATCCACGCGAAGAGCGCCGGGTGCACGCCGGAGATCGACTGCATCCCCGTGCTGCAGAAGGTGAGCGAGGACTACTCGGTGCCCGTGCTGTACCTTACCTACGACTCCCAGACCTCCGACACCGGCCTGGACACGCGCCTCGAGGCGTTCTACGACATGCTTTCCATGAAGAAGGAGAAGAGCAAATGACAAAGGGTTATCTCGGCATCGACATCGGCTCCATTTCCACGAAGGGCGTGATCATCGACGAGAACCGCGCCATCATCGCGCGTTCGTATTTGTGGACCGAGGGCAACCCGACCGAGGCGTCGAAGAATGTCGTGCGCGAGCTGGAGCGCCAGGTGGAAGGCGCGGGGGTGGATATCGTCGGCGCTGGCACGACGGGCAGCGCGCGGCGTCTCGTGGGGGCCATGCTGGGGGCTTCCGTGATCAAGAACGAGATCACCGCCCATGCCGTGGGCACCACCCATCTGCACCCGGACGTGCGCACCATTCTGGAGATCGGCGGCCAGGATTCCAAGATCATCTGCGTGTCCGACGGCATCGCGGTGGACTACGCCATGAACACCTTGTGCGCCGCGGGCACCGGCTCGTTTCTGTCGTCGCAGGCGCACCGCTTGGGCGTGGAGGTAGAGGAGTTCGGCGACATCGCGCTCACTTCCACCAAGCCGGCCAACATCGCCGCCCGCTGCACCGTGTTCGCCGAGAGCGATCTCGTGCACAAGATCCAGGTGGGCTACGCGCGCGAGGACATCATCGCCGGCTTGTGCAACGCTGTGGCGTCGAACTACCTGAACAACGTGGGCAAGGGCAAGAAGATCGCCGCGCCCGTGGTGTTCCAGGGCGGCGTTTCCAAGAACGCTGGGGTGGTGCACGCCTTCGAGGAGCAGCTGGGGATGCCCGTGGCGGTGGATCCGGACGGGCACCTCATGGGCGCTTTCGGCGTGGCGCTGCTTGCCGCCGATGCCGGCCCTATTACGGGAGCCGAGTCGGGTCCGTTCGTAAGCGGCACCTTCGACTTCGAGGCGATGCTCGACTTCGACTTCAAGACCCGCGAGATCGAATGCCAGAAGTGCGCCAACCACTGCGAGGTCATCTGCGTCTACCGCGACAGGGACATCATCGACTCCTGGGGCAACCGCTGTGACAAGGGCGCCGTGAAGACCACAGCGTAGGGACTCTTTCGCCGTGGTGCAGGAGATTTTGTTGATGGCATGGGGCTGCTTTGGCGGCCCCTTTTTCGTACGGCAACATTACCCGTCGACGCTTAGCGATAAAAGCGAGGTTCGATCACGACAAGCGACAGCTCGTCCTGCGCTCCCTTCAGCGTGGCTTTGGTGAGAAGGGCGAGCCCTTTATAGAAAGGATGCTCGGCGCAGACTTCCAGAAGGCCCAGATAATGGGGGGCCCAAGGGAGAAGATGCTCAGACAAGTACTCTTCTACCAGCTCGGGGCGTTCTTCAGTCAAAGTGGCGAGCAGCGAGAGCATAAGGCCGATATGGTCGTCAGGCATGCGGTCGTCTGCGAGGCGAGCGATGCCGTGTTGGCGCATCCAGCTCCGCAGACGCAGTGTGCTTTCCCCGAAGATGACTTGCTCCCGGTCGGTATAGACGGAGCCCCAAGGCGGCGCCGGTTTTTGCGCAGGGCCGATGAACAGTCTTCGGTACTCGTCCACAAGCTTGTCTTCGGCGCAGAAAGCCCCGTCGGCTTCGGTGGCGCGGCTCGCTTTCAGCCCCGCAACGATAAGATCGAGGCCTTCTTGCGCCTCGGTTTTGTCGGCCAAAGGCCATTCTGCCGTAGCCTCGTCGGCGTTAAGCAAGCTCAATGCTTCGAAAAGCGCTCCTGCGCTACCAGTGCGTGGATCCTGCAGAAACAGGGGAGATAGTGTGGCGCCTGCAAATGACAGGCTGTTCAGGACATCTACGGATGGGGTCAAGGAAAGCCTCCTGAGCAAGTCAGTGATTTCGGCGGGCTAGAATCCGACGGTCATATGCAGATTGTAGAACACAATGCGTGTTGCAAAGACGGCGGCGAAGGCGAGGATGGCGGCGGCGATACGCAGGATGAGGCGCGCACACTCGGTTGCTCGGGGTCGCAGGGCCCAGCCGTCGAGGAGGAGCGCGCCAGCCCCGACAAGGGCGAAGATGCCGATGACAAGGGGGTAGCCCGGCGCAAGCGAGGCTGCGGATATCTCATTGTTGGCGATTGAGGCCAGATAGGCGTTCTGGGCGAGCATGGAGACGACGCCGGCAGCAAGGCTCGCCGCCCCCAGGCCCACAAGGAGAAAACTCCATCGTGATAGGGGTACTTTCGCAGCGGCAAGAAACAGCTGGCTTAGCACGGTCCCCTCGAATAAGCCCGTGAGCAAAAGGTTCGCCGGTGAATAAGGTGTGTTCCAGGTGGGCACGGTGCGCACGGCGTAGGCTTGGGAGGTGCACGCTAGCAGGGCGATTCCTGCAAGGCAAGCGACGAGCAGCCATGGCTTCGCAGCAGCATCGGGAAAGTTCACCTTGAAGGCGACCATCCAATAGGATCCAGCCAGGAATAAGAACATCACGGCGGCCAGCACCTCGTTGGAAAGCGGAGAGGTTCCCACGCCTGAGAACACGTGAAGCGCGTTGGCCGGCGTACCCAGATGCGTTGCCGAGGCGATGAAGCCAACGAGCGCAACGGCGAAAGGCAGCGCGATCATGCGGTCGATGCGAACCGCGCGCTCGTGGTCGATAGCAAATAGGCGCGCCAGAGCCATGATGATGAAAGCTACGACGCCTGCAGGGGCCAAGGCGGTGAACAGCGCAAGGGAAAGATTGTCGAGGCCGCTTGTCATAAGCCGATTTCCTTGCGGTTGACCAGCGCGCCCTTGCGACCTTGGGCAGCAGCGGGGCAGGGCCGGATGAATAAATTGGGCCCGGTCTCCGTTTCCGAAGGCAAAGGAAGGATGTCGCCGCGCACCTCGTCCCACCATTCGGCATGGCGCTCGAAGATGTCGCCCTTCTCCCCGAAATCCAAGGCGCGCAAGGGGCAGGCCTCCACGCAGATAGGGGCCTGCCCCGCGGCCAGACGCTCGCGGCAGCCATCGCACTTGCTCGAGCGCTTGAGCTCTTTATCGATGACGGGCGCATGGTAGGGGCAGGCCATGGTACAGTAGCCGCAACCGATGCATTTGGTGATGTCGGGCCAGATAAGCCCCGTCTCATCGCGATGCATGGCCCCTGTGGGGCATACCTGGGTGCAGGCGGGGCTGGCGCAATGGTTGCAGGCCAGAGAAATGTGATAGGCGAAGGCGTCTTGGGAAACGGTTCCGTCCTCTGCTACGTTCCAGTCGCCGCCCTCGTAGTCGAGCACGCGGCGAAATCCTTCGTCGGGCCCATGGTCGTGGTAGTCCTTGCAGGCCATGACGCAGGTCCTGCATCCAGTGCAGCGCGCGTTATCGAAGAAAAATCCCTTCGGCATGGTCTCCAAGTCCCTTCAAACGGCGTAGATCGGGCGAATCCGTGCTACGCCTCAATCATATCGGAAGCGCGCCGCCGCCTATGAGGGAGGGGTCGCGGCGGCCCTGAATGCTCCTTAGGCGTTTTCCACTTCCTTCGGATTCGCGATGGCGCCGGTGGTGTCACCGCAGTCTTTGGCGGCCGGGCAGGCCAGAATGGCCACAGAGGGCTTCGTCGCATCCGGAGGAGCCATGGGGGCAATGCCGTCCACGGTGCCGGGGTGCGCCGCTCGCAGCTTTTCGATGTCCCCGAACTCGAGGGCCCGAAGCGGACAGGCGTCCACGCAGATCGGCATCTTGCCCTCGGCCACGCGGGAGGCGCAGCCGTCGCATTTCGCGGATTTCATGGTCTCGGTGTCCACTACGGGCACCTCGTAGGGACAGCTTTTCACGCAAGTGCCGCAGCCAATGCACTTCTCCTCGTCGCGGGACACGAGCCCGGTATCGGCATCCTTTTCCAAGGCGCCTTGGGGGCAATTGGCCACGCAGGCCGGCATTGCACAGTGGTTGCAGGCCATGGACACGTGGTAGGCCCAGCTCGTCGGCTCAAAGGTACCGTCACCGTTGTCTTTCCAATCGCCACCCTCGTAGTCGAACACGCGGCGGAAAGCGTAGTTGGCGGGCAGGTCGTTGTAGTCTTTGCAGGCCATCTCGCAGGTGCGGCAGCCGGTGCAGCGGGTGCTGTCGAAATAGAATCCGTACTGAGTCATCTTCGTACCTCCCTTAGGCCTTCGCAATCTGGACGATCATGGAGTGAGTGCCGTTGCCCTTGGCCATCGGCGTTGGTTTGTACTGCGTGAGCGTGTTCACGCAGCCGCCCTCGTCCACCTTGTCGCCATTCATGTTGGCCTTGTGCCAGGCGCCCTGCGGAATCATTACAGTTCCGGGGATGACGCGGGGCGTCACCTTCGCCTCGATGCGAATCTCGCCAACCGGACTTGTCACGGCAATCAGGTCGCCGTCTTCAATTGAGCGGCTCTCGGCATCAGCGGGGTTTACCCACAGCTGCTGACGGGCCACGGCTTCAAGCTCGGGGATGAAGCCGAACGATGAATGGGTGCGGCTCTTGTGATGGAAACCGCAGCAGTAGAGGGGGAATTCCTCGGTGACGGAACCGTATCCGTGAAATCCTGCTTGGAAGACGGGGATGGGGTAAATTACCTCGCCCTCTTCAAGATCCCAGGTACGTGACATCTCGTCCAGCGCTTCGGAGAAGATCTCGATTTTTCCGGAGGGGGTGCCCAGTGGGTTGGCGGAGGGATCGTTGCGGAACGCCTCGAAGGCGATGTAGGGTTCAACGGGTCGCTTGTATACGCCCTGCTCGAGCATTTCCTCCCAGGTCGGCATGGAGCCATCTTCTTCGGCCCCCTGCTCATAGAGGAACTTTACCCATTCGTCATGAGTGCGGCCTTCGGTGAACGCATCACGCACGCCGAACTTATCGGCAATGTCGGCCATGACGTCATAGCTCGAGCGACACTCGCCGGGTGCTTCTTGAGCGGGAGTACCCAGAACTACGCCCGCGTACCATTCGGTGTATCCCTGGGTCTGCAGGTTCATTTGTTCTGAGCGCATGGCATCGGGCAGCAGAATGTCAGCGTATTTCGCCGAGTCGGTCATGACCGTGTCCCAGACGAGGATGAACTCGCATTTCGATTCGTCGACGAGAATCTCATGGGTCATGTTGATATCGCCATGCTGGTTGGTCAGACAGTTGCCGGCGTAGTTCCAGATGAACTTGATATCGGTACCAAGTTCATCGCCTCCGACAAGACCGGAATTTGTGGCGGTCATGGTATGGCCGTGATCCACGGCGTTAACCCACTGATAAGCGGGAATGGAAAGCGTGACGGGGTTTTCGCCTGCTGGCAAGCCGGGAACGAGACTTGTGAGCGCCATGGATTCACGCTCCCCGTTGTTGGTGCCCGGAAGTCCCCACTTGCCTAGGAGGAGCGGCAGCATGTAAATAGAGCGGCAGGCGTCCTCGCCATTTGTGTGGCGCTGGGGGCCCCATCCCTGGGTGATGAAGGGTGCCTTAGCAGCAGCGATGGTGTTGGCTAGTTCGCGGATGCTGGAGGCAGGAATCTGAGTGATGGGGGCGGCCCACTCGGGCGTCTTCTCCACCATGTCCCAGCCAGTGCCCATAATGTAATCCTTGTAGGATTTGTTCTGACCTTTGGCGGATTCGGGCATGGTGTCCTCGTCGTAGCCGAGGCAGTAAGTATCGAGGGATTCCTTGTCCACTTTGCCTTCGACGATCCATTCATGAGCGATGGCCGCGCAGAGGGCCGCGTCGGTACCAGGGCGAATGGGAAGCCATTCGTCAGGGTGGCCGGAGACCGTCTCGTTCATGCGCGGGTCGATAGAGATAATTTTGCCGCCGCGGTTCTGAATGGCTTCGCGAAGGCGGGCGAAATCCCATGAGGCATTGGCACCGCCCATGCGAGTTTCGGCGGGGCTGTTGCCGAACATGACGATGAGATCAGAATGCTCGGTTGCCTCAGTCAGAGAAGAGCCGTCGAGCGACGTACCGTACATGTAGGGCGCGACGGCCTCGATCATGTGGGCCGAATAGTCATAGGAACGGTTTAGGTAGCCGCCGAGCAGGTTGAGCAATCGGGCGGTGGGGTTGCCTGTTTTCGAGTACATGCCTGTGGCATAGTTGACGTAGATGGCCTCATTGCCATAGGTGTCGATGACGCGTTTCAGCTCGCTGGCGATGGTGTCGATAGCCTCGTCCCAGGTAATCTGCTCGAACTTTCCTTCGCCGCGTTTGCCCGCACGCTTCATGGGGTACAGCAGACGGTCGGGGCTGTTGAGCCAGCGTCGCATGGAGCGGCCGCGTAGACAGGCGCGGGCCTGCAAGTCGGTATCTCCTGTGTTATCGGTCTCCATGTAGAGCACTTTGCCATCGCGGGAGTGCCACTGGAAGACGCAGTTGCCGCCGCAGTTGACGTTGCACTGACTCCAGTGGATCTCGTCGGGCGCAGTCTCCTCTCCGGTGGCGGCCATGGGCTCCTCCCCGGCTCCGGTGCCAGATTGGGGTGCGCATCCGAAGAGTGCGGTACCCGCGGCTCCCGTGGCAGCCAGGCCCGCGAGCGAGCCTTTGACGAAGGTGCGGCGCGACAGGGTGGATTGGGTTTCAGTCATAGTCCCTCCTCTAGTTGAATTGCCTTCTCGCCGCTTTCAAAAGTACCGGAAAAGGGGAAGTGCCGAATCACACGACAAGTGTGATTTAAGGACAAAGCCCCAGTTCGCGCGTTTTCGGGTGATACCGAAGTGCGGTCATTTGCCTAACAGGCGCGTCCTCCTATGCTACCATGCGTGCCACCGAGATAAGAGAGGAGGTCAAGCTATGGCGACCGAGAGTGCCAGCGCAATCGGCCATGCGTCAAGTTGGGGCTATGCTTGTTTCCTCACGGTGAATGCCACCTCGGTATGGGGCGGCATCTTCCCGTTTCTTCCCCTTGAGTTTCAGACGGTGGAAGTGACTCTCACGTTCTTTTTGACTCAGGCTGTGGCTTTTGGCGGCGCCTTCCTGGCGAGTATGCTGGGATCGTATTTCTTTCCCTACGGTGCTCGGCGCATGCTCGTCTCGCTTTCCGCTGTCCTGCTATTCCTTGGGTCGGCCTGTCTGATTACGGCCATGTACGTGGCATCGGCTGCCATTGCATTTGTGGGAGCTGGCGGGGTGCTTCTCGGAATCGGGTGCGCCGGCATGTTCATGCTCTGGCAGCGGTATTTTGCTTCCCTCGATGCGAGAACCGGCAATTTCCGCCTTATTGTGGGCACGGCTATCGCTCCCTTCATCTACCTTGCCCTGTATTTAGTGCCCATTGCGCTAACGGCTTTTCTCGTCCCCCTGATCTTCGTGCCTCTGTGCGGTCTGTGCGTGGCACTTTCGGTGCGCGAGATGAACTTCGAGCAGCCCATGTTCGAGGACGTCCCGCGTCAGCACCCGCGCGTCTACCGTCAAGTGGTGGCCGACTATTGGCGCAGTGCTTTATGCGTGGGGTCGCTTGCTCTGGTAGCCGGCGTCATTCGCGGAATCGCTCTGCTACATGAGGAAATTAGCTCGCTTGTCAACAGCGCGTCCATGCTTGGTTCGTTTATTGCGGCTGCGGTGCTTTTAGTCCTGTGGCACCGCATGAGCTTTCGCTTCGGCCTCATCTCTGTGTTCCGCGTGGTATATCCGCTGCTCACGCTGGGATTTCTTCTCATGCCGTTTTGTGGCTTGGTGTATCTGAACGCCTTCGCGGCGGTCGCCTACATGGTCTTTTCCCTTGTGCAGATGCTCATGATGATGCAGTGCGCCCAGGTCTCCCGCGATCGTGGTATCAATCCTGTGTTCATCTACGGGTTCTTTGGGGCTATCGTCTATATTTTGCAAAGCGTCGGCTTCCTTTTTGGCTGGGCGAGCGAATTGACGGTGCCCGCGGGCTCCCAGTGGTTGTATTTCGTGGCGCTTATCTCTAGCTGCGGACTGGGGATCACGCTCCTGGTCTCTACGGGAACCCTTTTCAGGCCGATGGTGTCGAAAGGCACCGTAACCGCCGACCCCATCGAGTTCTATTCTCTTGCCGCCGTGCCCGCCGTGTCAGTGGGGAGAGGAAGCGGCTCGGTCTTTGGCGAGGATACTCGAAAGGCGAACTGCGGCTTAGGAGCGGAACTGGGCAGAGCGTCAGCGGAGTCTTTGGAGGATGGCGATTCCCGCGTAAGATCTACTGCCGACGATAAACCGGCCACGCCAGCCAAACGTCGTCGACGTCGGCCTTCGGCTTCGGAGGACGCCGGTGCCATTCGCGACCGGCTTTCCAAGCAGTGCCTGGTACTGCAGGAACGCCACGGTCTTTCCATGCGCGAGACAGAGGTGATGGAGCTCATCGCCCGCGGCAACTCCATGGCGGCCATCGCCGAGCGGCTTGTTATCAGCGAGAATACTGTGCGTACTCACGCTAAGCATATTTACACCAAATTGGACATTCATCGCCGCCAAGAGCTTCTCGATATGCTGCGCGAATTGGGGGATTAGCCATCTTTGCAGTATTGCAAAGATGGCAGGAGCCTCCTCGCCGCTTACCGAGCGGCCTCTTTTCTTTTTCCGCTGAACCCATAGCATCAGAACATTCACTTTTTTCACGGACGAGATGCGAGAGCGAGGTAGATGCGGAATGGCATTGGGTGTTGGAAGAAAAGAACTGGTGATGGTGGGCGTGCTTCTGGTGGGCGTGCTTTTGGCCGTGCTGAACCAGACGTTGTTGTCGCCGGCACTGCCGGCCATCATGGGCGACTTGCAAGTGGACGCCACCACGGTGCAGTGGCTGACGAGCGGCTATTCGCTGGTGGAAGCGGTCGTCATTCCGCTTTCGGCTTATCTTATCGGGCGCTTCTCCACGCGCCAGCTGTTCATCTCGGCTTTCGCGCTGTTCACGGCGGGCAGCTTGGCGGCAGCTGTGGCGCCGAGCTTCTGGGTGCTGCTGCTCGGTCGCGTGCTGCAGGCCGCCTGCACCGGCATGTCCATGCCCATGGTGTTCACGGTGATCCTGCTCGTGTTCCCCCGCGAGAAGCGCGGCACGGCCATGGGCGTCATCGGGCTCATCATTGGCTTTGCTCCGGCCGTGGGCCCTTCGGTGGCGGGCCTTTTGGTGGATTCGGTGGGCTGGCGGGCGCTGTTCGCTATCGTGACCGTGCTGTCGGTAGTGGTGATCGTGCTGGCTGTGGTGGTGCTGAGAAACTACGGCAACTTCGCGCGCGCCCCCTTTGACAAGCTTTCGGTGGTTCTGTCCACGGTAGGGCTCGTCTGCGTGCTGTATGGGCTGTCTACCTTCGCCTCCTCCGATAACATGGCGGTCACTGCGGGGCTCATCGCGGCGGGGTTGGTGCTGTGCGCCCTGTACGTGCGGCGCCAGCTGACATTGCCCGAGCCTATGCTGCAGGTGGGCATTCTGCGTACGCGCAAGTACGCCACAGCGGTCGTCATTATCGTCATCGTGCAGGCGGCGCTTATGGGCACGGGCGTCATCACGCCGCTCTACATTCAGGGCGTGCTTGGATTCTCCGCAACTATGTCGGGCGTGGCCATGCTGCCGGGCGCGCTTATCGGCGCGTTCATGGGTCTTGTGTCGGGGCGTCTGTTCGACCGTTTCGGCGTGCGCCGCGTGGTGATTCCTGGCGTTATCGTGGCGGTGCTGGGGGCGTCGGGCTTGGCGCGGCTGGGCATCGACAGCAGCTTCATCAACCTGACGATCACCTATACGGTGCTCGTGGTGGGCCTGCAGTTCACTATGACGCCGCTGAACACCTGGGGCGTGAACTCGCTCGACAACAGCGTCATCCAGCACGCTCAGGGTGTGTCAAATACGTTGAACCAGGTGGCGGCCTCCCTTGGCACGGCGGTGCTGGTGTCCATCTCGGCGCTGGCGCCTTCCGTGGCTCCCGACGCCGCCCCGCTCGAGCAGGCCTACCTCGGCGATCACATGGCCTTCATGACCACCTTCATTTTGATGGGCGTAGCGGCGCTCGTCATTCTGTTCTTTGTGCGCGACAAGGCGAAGATGCCCGGCGCTGCGGCCGTGACGGCGGCCGAGCGCGGTGCGGAGCCCGTGGACTACGCGGCCGGTTTCGACGGCGTGACCGTGGACGGCACCCTGGGTGAGTCATGGGATGCTGAGCGCACCTACACGGCAGCCGACGTGATGAACCGCGAGCCGGTGTGCGCGGCCGACACCGCTACCATGGCCGAGGTCATCCGCCTTATGGACGCCAACCAGACGAGCGGGCTTCCCGTGGTGAACGGCACTGGCGACTTGGTGGGCTTCGTGTCCGACGGCGACGTGGCGAGCTACCTCGGCAAGACCGAGATCGCGCTCGTCGATTCCACGCTGCTGAATGGCTACCGCTACATCGACGACGAGGACGCCGCCACGCGCCTGCGCGAGCTCATGGGCCTCAACGTCATGGCCGTGGCCACCCGCCGCGTGATCTCCGTAGAGGCCACGACGCCGGTGGACGAGGTGTGCGCCCTGTTCGCCGCCAAGCGCATCAAGAAGGTGCCGGTGGTGGAGAACGGCAAGCTCGTCGGCGCCCTGTCCCGCCGCAACATCATGCGCTCCCTGGTGGAGGCCATCGACCTTTTGGAGAAGTAGGTTCCCGGCGATAACCTCACCCACAATTTTCCGTCTGAACGGGCATCTCATAGGGCCATCACCAACCATGGGTGATGGCCCTTCTTGGAGCTATTTCACCAACGAGCTCCAGGTTTTTCATCAATTGCGGACGTTTCGGCCCCACGCCCCTTCTCGGTAGAGTGCTCCCATCGCCGAAGAGAGCGAGGAGAGACGATGGAGAACTACGAAGCGGTGCGCAAGGCCCTTCTGGCCAATCGCGCGAACACCTTGGCGCTGCTCGGCTGCCTGCGCGAGACCTTGGAGGAGAGGCCCTTCCGCGAGGCGGAAGACGCGCTTGCGGGGTCGCGGGCCATGGCCCTCACCACGCAGACGCCCCATGCGCTCTACGCCATGCTGTTGAAGTGCGGGGCGGTGGAGGCCATCGAGGTGTCTGAAGAGCAAGGCGCCCATGCTGGCAGCCTGCCCTCCGACGGCGCCGGGAGCGCCGACGCTGCCGATGCCGCGGGCGCCGATGGCGGCGCAGACGTCGCGGTGGCTGATTCCCCCGCCGCCGAACTTCCCGATCAGCCCGTGGACTATCTGCTGCATACCACTGAGGCGGGCCGCGCGGCCCTGGATGAGTTCGAGCCCGCCAAGCGTTTCAGCGAGCTTCTGGCCGCCGAGCCCGACGGCTACGGCGATGCCTACGGGCGCGTGCTCGCCCTCTGCGAGACGGGGGCCTCCAAGGCCGCCATAGAGGAGGCCCTGGCGGGACATCCGGCCCTGAGCTTCCCCAAGCAGATCTATCCCGGCTATTTCATCTCCAAGCTGGAGACCGTAGACGGTATCTCATGGGACGGTGCCTGGCGCACGACGGAAGCGGGCCAGCGCATGCGCGCACTGCTGGCCTAGCGCCGCCACGCCACCTGTTCCAGGGACATGCAAGCCAATCAAGAGGAAAGAAGGAGAAGGCTTATGAGTCGAGCCACTATGACGCGTCGCGGATTCCTGAAATCCACGGCGGCCATGGGAGCGGTGACGGCACTGGGCATCAGTGCGGCCGACAGCCTCACGGCAGTTGATCCGGCCCATGCCGACGAGGCGTCGGACGTGAAGATCATCAAGACGTCCTGCCGCGCGTGCATCGCCAGCTGCGCGGTGCTGGCCCATGTGCGGGACGGCCGCGTCGTGAAGATCGAGGGGAATCCGGAAAGCCCCATGTCCCAGGGCGGCGTGTGTGCCAAGGGCCTCGCCGGCATCCAGGCGCTCTATCACCCGAACCGCAACAAGTACCCCATGCGCCGCGTGGGCGAGCGCGGAAGCAACCAGTGGGAGCGCATCTCGTGGGAGGAGGCGCTCACCGAGGTCGCGACCAAGATCAACGAAGTGTCCGACAAGTACGGCTCCGAGGCCATCTCCGTTTCCACGGGCGGCGGCGGAAACCCGCACTTCTCGAACGTGAAGCGCTTCGGCGAGGCCATCAACACCCCCAACGTGTGGGAGCCGGGCTGCTCGCAGTGCTACCTGCCCCGCATGGGCGCCTCGCTTCTGGCCTACGGCGCCGGCAAGCCCAACAACCTGTCGTTCTCCGACTCCAACGGCTGGGACTACTACTACACCGACAGCCCGGTGACCTCGCTCGTGCTCTGGGGCACCGACCCGTCCAACTCCTCGGTGGCCACCGGCGGCCGCGCCCTGGCCGAGCTGCGCAATCGCCCGGAGGGCCTGCGCACCGTGGTCATCGACCCCCGCTACACCCTGGACGCCGCCAAGGCCGAGGTGTGGCTGCCCATCCGCCCCGGCACCGATGCGGCCCTCTTGCTCACCTGGACCCGCTGGATCCTCGAGAACGAGAAGTACGATGCGGAATTCTGCCGCACCTGGACGAACATGCCCTACCTCATCAACCCCGAGACGCGCCTCACGCTGAAGGCGACCGAGGCGGGCCTGCCCGGCACCGATGCCGACTACGTGGTATGGGATCCCGAGAAGAACGCCCCGGTGGTCGTGGAGTTCCCCATGAACGAGGGACTCTCCCCGGCGCTGTTCGGCACCTACGAAGTCAACGGCATGCAGTGCGCCACGGGCGGCCAGCTTCTGAAGGAGTCCTGCGAGGAGTGGACGCTTGAGAAGGGCGCTGAGATCTGCTGGCTCGATCCCGAGCAGATCGAGCGCGCCCTTGAGATCTACACCGACCCGAATGGCCAGTCCGGCATCATGCAGGGCGTGTGCATCGACCAGTATGTGCAGTCCCAGCAGTGCGCCCTGGGTGCCCTGAACCTCGAGTTCCTCATGGGCAATGTGGAGAAGCCCGGCACCATGCTGCAGAAGTTCGCGCCGGCCCCCTGCAAGGACCAGCTGGGCAACACGCCCCGCCTGCTCTCCAAGGAGAAGGTCATGAAGCGCTGCGGCACCATCGAGCACAAGGGCATCTTGTGCTGGGACATGGCGCACATCCCCTCGGTGTTCAAGGCCATGAAGGACGGCGACCCCTACCAGATCCACATGTGGATCGAGCGCTCCGGCAACAAGCACGTGGTGCTCGGCAACTCCTCCTGCCTCGATGAGATCGTGCCGAACCTCGACTACATCGTGCAGTGCTTCATGTACCCGACGGCGTTCTCGGTGCTCTGCGCCGACCTGCTTCTGCCCACCACCGAGTGGCTGGAGACGAACCTCACCATTCCGCAGCTGAACACCATCGTCATGCGCCAGGCGGTCACGCACTTGTTCGAGACCGTGGAAGAGGGCATCATCTGGACCCAGATCGTGCAGAAGTGCGCCGAGCTCGGCAACACCCACTGCCCCAAGGCCTTCGACGAGGTGGCCTGCATGACCACGCCGTTCTACAAGAACGAGTACGAAAAGCAGCTGCAGCATCTGAACAAGCTGGATATGACCTGGGACGAGGCCTGCGAGAAGGGCGTCATCGAGTGGGCCACGCCCGAGGAGTACCGCACCTACCAGACCTACCTCGCCGACGACGAGGAGAATCCCGGCAAGCCCAAGGGCTTCGGCACGCCGTCGAAGAAGCTGGAAGTGTACTGCGAGTCCAACATCATCTTGGGCCGCACCGGTGCCCCGTGGTCCCAGTGCGCCGAGGAGGCGCCGCTCGTGCTGCCGCCGGCCAGCGCCGACTACGAGCCTCTGTGCTACTACGTGGAGCCGGCCGAGTCGCCCCTGACCGACACCGAGTACCCGCTCGTGCTCACCGAGGGCCGACTGCCCATGTACCACCACGGCACCCTGCGCAACATTCCCTATCTGCGCGAGATCTACCCGGTGCCGGAGATGTGGATCCACCCCGAGGACGCCGAGAAGTACGGCATCGCCGACGGCCAGTGGGTGAACATCGAGAGCCGCCGCGGCAAGACCCACGGCAAGGCCCGCGTCACCACCGCCATCGCCAAGGGCGTCGTGTACCAGGAACGCTTCTGGGCTCCCGAGCTGCTGGATTCCGACGACCCGGCCCAGGCCTACAAGGTGATGAACATCAACGTGCTCACCAAGAACGACCCGCCCTACAACCCCGAGTACGGCACCTACACCCTGCGCGGCTTCCAGGTGAAGGTAAGTCCGAGCGACGACGAGATCCTGAAGAGCGTGTGGATCGAACCCGAGCAGTTCCAGCCCTGGATGCCCGCTCCCAGCGACAAGACCGAGGATGTGTTTGACTATGGCGCGTAATTGCATTGTTGTGAACCTGGACCGCTGCACCGGATGCTTCGGGTGCGAGGTGGCATGCAAGATGGAGAATGGCGTCGCCTTGGGCGAGCGCTGGTCGAAGGTGTTCACCGTGGGCCCGGTGGGGGAGTATCCCGACATGACCCGCTACGCGCTGCCGACCATGTGCCAGCAGTGCGAGAACGCCCCGTGCGTGTCGGTGTGCCCCACGGGCGCCAGCTACCGCGACGGGAACAACGTCGTGTTGGTGGACAAGGAGAAGTGCATCGGCTGCAAGTACTGCATGATGGCCTGCCCCTACGGCGTGCGCTCGTGGAACGCGGCTGAGAAGTGCGCCGAGAAGTGCACGCTGTGCGGGCATCTCACCTCCCAGGACAAGCTGCCTGCCTGCGTGAAGAGCTGCGCGGCCGGCGCCCGCTTCTATGGCGATTTGGACGACCCTGACTCCGACGCCTCCAAGGAGCTGGCCAAGTATTCCGAAGGCGACATCCACACCCTGCAGGACGTGGGCAACCACCCTGCGACCCGTTACATCATGACGAGCATGATCGGCCAATGGCAGGATCGCATCGCGCCGGCCGATCATCCGCATACGGCTGCCTACCCGGTGGCCGAGTAAGGAGCACCCATGGAAATTCAATGGTCCCTCGTTCTGTTCACCGCCCTGTCGGGGGCGGGGGCGTGGCTTGTCGCCTGCGCCGGCCTCGACGCCTTTAAGGGCCTGGCCAAGAAAACGGTTGTGCCGGCGGTCGTCACGGGCATCGTCCTCATCATCGTGGGCGGCATCGCCTCGGCGACCCATCTGTCCCACGTCGATCGCATCATGGCCGTGCTGGCGCACCCGGCTCCGGGCATTTTCCTGGAGGCCGTGCTCCTCGGCATCGACGTCGTGGTTGCCGTCGCGTTCCTCGTGCTGTATCGGCGCGGCGCCTCCGAAGGGGTGCTCAAGGGCCTCGGTGTCGTCGCCGTGGCCATGGCCGCCGTCTTCAGTTATGCGTGCGGTTCCTCCTACATGATGTCCTCGCAGCTGGCCTGGAACACTGTTGCGCTGCCCTTGGGCTACCTGGGCACGGCGCTCGCTGCGGGCACGGCCCTGTGGTACCTCCTGTGCGCCGCCCGTAGGGAAGAGGGCGCTGCCCTGTCCTTCGCGGCCACCGAGACGCTCGTCGGCGCGGCCGCGGCGTTGGTGACCTCCCTGGCCTACGGCCTTCTGGCCGGCATCGTGGGCGGGGACTCCGCGATCTTGTTCTGGGTCGGCGTCGTTGTCTGCGGCGGCGTTGTGCCCGCGGCCTGCGGCGTGGCCGGCATGAAGAAGACCGAGGGCGCGCTGTCTTTGGCCATCGTGGCCGTCGTCGGCGCGTTCATCGGGGCGGTCGCCTACCGCGTGCTCATGTGGACCGCGTCCATCGCGCTGATGTCGCTGTTCGGTGTGAGCATCTAGCCTCACTGTTCCCGCCGCCCGGTCTTCCCCTCCCGGCCGGGCGGCCCTTCCCAAGGAGTTGCCCTATGGACCAGACCAACCGCATCGCCCTCGACGGGGCTGCCATCCAGGAAATGCGCGAGGCCAATGAGACGCGCGCCGCCTTCTGCCGATTCCTTGCCAGCTTGTACCTGTACGAGCTCACCGACGAGCAGATCGAGGCATTCGCCCATATCGAGATTGCCGGCGATGGCACGGCCATCGACGAGGGGCTGCGCGCCATCAAGGAGTATCTTCGCCATCGCCACGGCGGCACCCGCCAGGAGCTGGCCGTCGACTACGCGCGCGTGTTCCTCGGCGCCGGCAGCTACGACCGCATTCTGGCGCCGCCCTACGAGTCGGTGTTCACGAGCGAGGAGCGCATCCTCATGCAGGATGCCCGCGACGGCGCGGTGACCTACTACCGGCGGGGCGGCCTCGATCTGCCTGCCGACAACACGACCCCCGAAGACCATCTCGGCTTCGAGCTGCAGTTCGCCGCAGTCCTCGCGGACCGCGCGAACGAGGCCCTTGACGGGGATGACGCGGTGTCGCTGGCGGACGCGGTGTCGCTGGCGGACGCGGTGTCGCTGGCCCGCAGCTTCTTCGTGCACCATCAGCAGAACTGGCTGCCGGCTCTGTGCGAGGCCGTGGACGAGTTCGCCGAGACCGATTTCTACCGCGGCGTCGCCCAGATGACGCGCGGGTACGTGGAGTCGGAGGCGGCCTTCTTCGACGAGGTCGCCGCGGCGCTCTCCCTCGGTGCCGCAGTGGATGAGATTCGCCCGGCCTGGGATGGCGCCTGCGAGGGCACTCCATCCGCCGCGGAAGGCGCGGTGGCGTCATGACCGCCATGACGCGCCGCAGCTTCGTCGGCCTGGCAGCGGTCTGCGCCGTGGGCGCGGGCGTGGGCGGGGCCGGCGTGGCCTTTGCGGGGGAGGGCGAGCTGTTGCGTCCGCCGGGCGGCCAGGACGAGCGCGCCCTTGCGGCCGCCTGCCTCAAGTGCGATCGCTGCCGCAGCGCTTGCCCCACGGGAGCAGTGGCCGTGGCCTCGGTGGGCGACGGCTTTCTGCGGGCGCGCACGCCGGTGCTCGACTTCCACAAGGGCTACTGCGATTTTTGCGGCAAGTGCATCGAGGTGTGCCCCACCGGCGCGCTGAGATCCTTCGACGAGACGGCCGAGAAGCTGGGCGTGGCGGTGGTGCAGAAGGACCGCTGCCTGTCCTATTTCCAGGGCTGCACGGTCTGCGAGGACTCCTGCGCCTTCGACGCGCTGGCCTTCGTCGACGGCCATCCGGTGGTGGACGGCGACGCGTGCAACGGCTGCGGCCAGTGCGAGTTCGAGTGCACGGCGCTCGTGTACGGGACCTTTGCCGGCGGTACGCGGCGGGGCATCGTGGTGGTGCCTCCCGAGGCAGCCGGCCAGCTCGGGCGCACGGTGGTGGAAGACGGCAGCGAGATGGGGGTGTAGGCCCATGAAGTTGAAGACGAAGCGCACTATAGCCGCCGTCGGCCTTTTGGGCCTGGTCGGCGTGGGACTCGCCGTGCATACGGGCACGGGAACGCCGTCGGCCTGGGGCATTGGCGACATCGCCGCCATCTGCCCGTTGGGGGCCGTTGAGGCTGCCATCGCCTCGCGCACCATCGTGCCGCCGCTGCTGATCGGCCTGGTCATCGTTGCGGTTCTCGTGGCCCTGGCGGGTCGTGCCTTCTGCGCTTGGGGCTGTCCCGTGCCCTTGCTGCGCCGGGTCTTCGGCATCAAGGAGCGGAAGGCCGACAAGCCGACGCCGGCCGAGCGCGACGGGGCCAACGACTCGCGCAACTGGGTGCTCGGGGCCACGGTGCTCACCACGGCCGCCTTCGGGTTCCCGGTGTTCTGCCTCATCTGCCCCGTGGGCCTTTCCGTGGCCACCTTCATCGCCCTTTGGCGCCTGCTCCAGTTCAGCGAGGCGACGCTGTCGCTCGTGGTGTTCCCCGTCATCCTCGTGGCGGAGATCGTGCTCTTGCGAAAATGGTGCCACCGCTTCTGCCCCCTGGGCGCCCTGCTGGGCCTCATGGCGCGGTTGAACCGCACGTTCCGTCCGACGGTGGCCGCCGAGTCCTGCCTGCATTGCTCGGGCGCCAGCTGCTCGCGGTGCGCCGACGTGTGCCCCGAGGGGATTGACCTGCATCATCCCGAAGCGTCGGTTTCCCTGGCGGAGTGCACCAAGTGCGGCGAGTGCAGGGACGCCTGCCCGGCCCATGCCATCAGCTTCCCGCTCTTGGCACGCACGGAGAAGGCCGGGCTGCCCGTCGCCTCGGCGGCGCAAGAGGCCGATGAGGATGCCGTGGGCGCTGAGGGCTAGGAGAGGGGCGGAGGGAGCCGATTCAGCCGCCGTGAGAATTCGAACAGGGGGAATGTTGTGCCAATAGCCGAGGGTATACGATATGAGCCGTGGAACGAATGGGACGGCGACGCCCGTTCTTCAGTTGACAGTGCGGCCTTGGGGACGGCGGGCCGCCGATTATGGGGGAAGCGCATGCTCAAGCGGTTCGGTGATAATCAGGAGGCGTTCGCGTCCAACAGCGAGTTGGCGCCGACCCGCCTCGGCATGACCATAGAGGAGCAGTGGCCCGCCCTTAAGCTGGTGGGCTTCGGCTTTTACTACGCGTGGATCTGGGTGTCGTACAACAGCAACGTGCTCGTGTTCCCCTCCGCCGCCTCCGACTTGCCCCCTGACACCATTTCCCTCACCTATCTGGTCTCGACGCTTGCCCTGGGCGTCGCCCTCGTCCTGCTCTCGCTCGTGCGTCCTCTCACGCGGCGGCTCGTGGGCAGCAACCTGCTCCTCATTGCGGTGGCGGTGGTGGTGGGCGCGGCCACGGTGGGCACCTACGCATCGTCCAGCCTGGGCGCCGATGCGAACCTCTACCTTATCGTGAGCGCTGCACTGACCGGCGCGGGCACGTCGGTCATCGTGCTGAGGTTCGGCGTCGTCTACTCGAAGGCGCCGGCGCGCGAGGCTGCCATGTACACGGCGGCGTCCTTCGTGTTCGCCGCCATGATCTACTTCATGGCCGTAGGGCTGCCTGATCCGGTGGGCATGGTGTTCACGGCCCTTCTTCCCGTTCTGGCCGTGGTCTCCACGCTGACTAATCCCGAATGGTCGGATGAGGGCGAGGGCGGACGCCCCGAGGGCCCGGTTCCCCTGCGAAGGTTCTTCGTGAGGCTGCTCGTGGCCGTGGCGGTCTTCTCCGTCGTGGTGGGCGTCTCGCGCGGGTTTTCCGTGCCCCATTCCTCCATCAGCTCGCTGAACGCCGACGGCGCGCTCATCATCTTCAGCACCGCGGTAGTGGCCGGGGTGCTGTTCGTGGTGGTGGGACTGCTGCGCCGCCAGTTCGATGTGAGCCGCCTGTACTATCCCATCATCATTGCCGTGGCAGCCGGCATTCTCGTGACGCCCCTCTTGGGCGGAACGGGTTTCGGCAGCCAGTTCATTACGGTGGCCTACAACTGCTTCGTGCTGGTGATCTGGTGTCTGCTGGCCTATGTGGCCTACTCGTCGCGGCTTTCCCCGATATTGGTGTTCGGCTTGGGCCGCGGGGCCTCGGCTTTGGGGACGACCTTCGGTTGGCTGGCGGGTTTGGAAATTGTGCGCAGCCAGGGCGACGGCAGCTTGTCCTTGGAGGTTATCTCGGTGGCCATGGTCTTCGCGCTCCTGGTAGTCTCCATGCTGGTGCTGAACGACCGCCTGATCGGCGACGCGTTGCGTCCGGAGGAGCGCCCGTCGGGTAGGGCGGCCGGAATGGCGGCTGAGGGCCTGTCAACACTGGGGGCGTCTGCCGAGGGGGTGTCTGCAGAAGGAGTGGGCTCCGTCGGATGTGGGACGGCTCACAATTGCAGCGACGCGGCGGATGGCGGCGAAGGCGACGGAGATGATGCGGTAGAGCCTAGAGGAGCCGGCGGGGCTGGCGTTGCTCTTCCCGATAGCGGCCCGGGCGATGTTGCGCTGGGAGAGCGTCGGCCAGGTCACTACCGGATGCGCTGCGATGCGGTGGCCGAGCGCTACGGGCTCTCGCCCCGGGAGCGCGACGTGTTCGATCTTCTCGTGCGCGGCCGCTCCATCGACTACATCGCCCAGAACCTCACCATCTCCTTCAACACGGCGAAGTCCCACATTCGCCATATCTACGTGAAAGCCGACGTCCACTCTCGCCAGGAGCTCATCGACCTCATCGACCGCGAGCGCTAGATGCTGGGCCTTAGGGAGCTTGCGATTAGATCCCCTATGCCCTTGACCATCTCCCATCGAATATGTTATACGTATAACATATTCGATGGGAGGTTGTTATGGCAGAAAGTGTTCTTGTGAGTGCGCGGGTTCCGCAGGCGAAGAAAGATGCTTCGAAGGGCGTGCTGGCCTCTCTGGGGGCGAACACGTCCGATCTTATCAACAGTGCCTTCGACTATCTTCTCGAGAGACGGGAGCTGCCGACGACTGCTCCTGCTTCTCGGCCGAGTCGGGAGGAGTTGGATGCCTTTCTGGCCGCTTCGACACTCGATGTCGATTGGAGGGGAGAGGCGCCCGATGGCGATTATCGCTCCCTCGTGAGGGACGGAAAGCGAGGGCGCTATGAATCTCTTGCTTGATACCAATGTGCTCATCGACTACCTGGGCCGCAAGGAGCCGTTTTTCCTCTCAGCTCAGAAAGTAGTCATCGCCGGATTCTTTGGTGATGCTCGGCTGTGGGTTCCTTCCCAGTCTGTCGTCGATGCCTTCTACGTCCTGAGCCGCTATGTTGATTCGGCGCGGCTGCAGGCGGCGATCCTGAAAGCTCTCACAGTGATTGAGCCGGTAGATCTTACGGGCGCCTCCCTTGAGAGAGCGGCGCGTCTCGGCTGGGACGACTTCGAGGATTGCCTGATTGCCCTTGCTGCCGAGAGGGTGGGGGCCGACTATCTCATCACTCGCGACGCCAAGGGATTCGCACGCTCAACGGTTCCGGCGGTGTCCCCGGATGCGTGGCTTAACGTCATGCGCGAAGAGCACAGCCTCGACTACGGTGAGGTTCAGCTTTAGGGCGGAGGGGGCTGTAATCGACGAAGCAATTTTTGCACACACTGTGTGCAAAAATTGAGCTGGTCGGGGGGCGCGCCCATTGGCGTGAGCGAGTACCGTTTAGGCGACGAGCTGCCTGCGGCCTACGCCAGTGTGCTCCCGTCGCCCGAGGACTTGGTGGCCCGGATTTAGGGGGAACTGATAGCGATGTTGCACAGGGAGCGGAAGGTGATCTCCCCTGTTTGCTCGAAGCGCTTGTAGGAGGCGAACGTCACTATCAAAATGAGGTTTCAATTTTGATAGGATGCTCCCTTGTCTTTCCTCTCAAAATTGAAACCTCATTTTGAGAGGCTTCCCTCGTCCAAACTTAAAGAAAACTTGATAGGTATTGACTTAGGTTTCCTTCTGCGTAGAATGTGGTGTTAGCACTCGATAAGGGAGACTGCTAACGCCTTTGTCGCCGCCGGTCAACGACTGCCGTACAGACCGAATGCACCGCGAGATGACTGCCGGCGCGCGACCTACACTAGGAACGTTATGCGTCTTCCGCCCCAAGGAAAGAAGGACAAGAACCTATGCGCAAGTTCAAGACAGAGAGCAAGAAACTGCTCGACCTCATGATCAATTCCATCTACACCAATCGCGAGATCTTCCTACGCGAGCTTATCTCCAATGCGTCGGACGCGGTGGACAAGTTGTACTTCCGCAGCCTTACCGATCCGTCTGTGGCCGTGGGCCGCGACGACTTGGCCATCACGGTGGGCTTTTCCGCCGACGAACGCACGGTCACGGTGTCCGACAACGGCATCGGCATGACCAAAGACGAGCTGGACAAGAACCTCGGCACCATCGCCCATTCCGACTCTTTCGAATTCAAGGCCGCCCAGGCCGAGGCTGCTGCTGAAAGCGAGCCCGGCGAGGCGAAGGGACTCGACGACCTCACCGATGTGGACATCATCGGCCAGTTCGGCGTCGGCTTCTATTCCGCCTTCATGGTGGGCAAGAAGGTGCGCGTCGTCTCCCGCGCCATCGGCTCGGATGAGGCCTGGGCCTGGGAGTCCGACGGCATCGACGGCTACGACATCAAGCCGGCCGAGCGCGCCGAGCATGGCACCGACGTCATCGTGTACCTGAAGGACGACACCGCCGACGAGTCCTTCGGCACCTTCGCCAGCGAGCACGGGCTCACGCAGCTCATCAAGCGCTACAGCAACTACGTGCGCTATCCTATCAAGATGGAAGTGACGAAGAGCCGCAAGGTGGAGGCCCCCGAGCCGGCCGAGGGCGACCAGCCGGCCGCGCCGCAGTGGGAGAGCTACACCGAGGTGGAGACCATCAACTCCATGGTCCCCATCTGGAAGCGCAAGAAGTCCGAGGTCTCCCAGGAGGAGTACGACGAGTTCTACAAGACCGACTTCCACGACTTCGAAAACCCGGCCCGCACTATCTCCGTGCACGCGGAAGGGTCGCTCAACTATGACGCGCTCATGTTCGTGCCGAGCCGCGCGCCGTGGGACATGTACTCGAAGGACTACAAGCGCGGGCTCGCCCTGTACTCCTCCAACGTGCTCATCATGGACAAGTGCGAGGAGCTTCTGCCCGACTACTTCGGCTTCGTGCGCGGCGTGGTTGATTCCTCCGACCTCACGCTGAACATCTCCCGCGAGACGCTGCAGCACAACGGTCAGCTGCGCGCCATCGCCCGGCGCCTCGAGAAGAAGATCAAGGCCGACTTGGCGAATATGCGCGACGACGATCGTGAGGCCTACGAGGAGTTCTTCAAGCAGTTCGGCCGTACGCTGAAGTTCGGTATCTACCAGAGCTACGGCATGGCGAAGGACACGCTTGCCGACCTGCTTCTGTTCTACTCCGCCAAGGAGCAGAAGATGATCACCCTGGACGAGTATCTGGCCGCGGCTCCCGCCGGTGCCGACTCCATCTTCTACGCCGCGGGCGACTCGCTGGAGCGCCTGGCCGCCATGCCGCTCGTGACCACGGTTTTGGCCAAGGGCTACGACGTGCTGCTGTGCGACCAGGACGTGGACGAGTTCTGCATGATGGCCATGGGCACCTACGGCGAGCACGCGGTGGACGGCGACGAGGAGAACAAGCAGCCCTACTTCATCAAGAACGTGGGCTCCGAGGACCTGGGCCTTACCACCGATGAGGAGAAGAAGGAGGCCGAGGAGGCCACCGAGTCCAATGCCGAGCTGTTCGGCATTATGCAGGAGGCGCTTGACGGCAAGGTGGAGCGCGTCGTCGTTTCCACCCGCCTCACCGATGCGCCGGCCGTGGTCACGAGCGAGGGCGGCATGTCGCTGGCCATGGTGCAGGTGCTGAAGAGCCAGCCGGGCACTGACGAGTTGCCCGAGATGCACCTGGTGCTGGAAGTGAACGCCAAGCACCCGGTGTTCGCCACGCTGCAAGCGGCTCATGAGGCCGGCGACGACGAAAAGGTGCGCACCTACGCGGGCCTTCTGTTCGACCAGGCACTCCTCGTGGAGGGCATTCTGCCCGACAACCCGCTCGCCTTCGCCCAGGCTGTCGCTGAGCTGATGAAGTAGGCCCAGCCGCCAATCAGCGGCGGTTGCCGGCGCGGACGCGCTCTCGTGCCGCCGTGTCGGCGAACTAAGCAAACCCGAGAACCCCTTCTCTCTCCTGGAAAGGATCGCCCCGCGCGATCCTTTCCCGTTTTCGGGACAGGAAATTCGAGCGAGCGGATGCGAAATTTCGAGTTGTTAGGTGTTGGCTCTTGCCCTACTGGCTTCTCCAGAAGACCAATTTCTCTAAATATGATAAAAAATAATGAATAGCAATACATATGCTTCAGACATTGCGGACTTATAGGCAAAGGCGCCTCGCGGAACACCTAACAACTCGAAATTTTGCCTCCATTTTGGCCATCGGATTGTCTGGCGTGCTTTTCGAGCAGGAGAAGGATGCCCCACGAGGCGCCCATCAGAAGCAGGCCCACAGCGTCGAAGGTGATGAACAGATCGATGCTGCTGGCGAGGAGGTCGTGGCCGGTGGGCAGGGTGGCGCGAATGGCGGACTCACCGGCCAGGCCTACGATCTGCTGGATCAGAACGACGCCGGCTAAGGCCCGATGGCGTTCTGGGCGCCAAATGACCAGCGGGTAGGTGCAGTTCCACATGAGGAAGGCGATGCCGATGCCCTGGATGCCCACGCGGCCTGGCACCCCGGAAAGCTCGTAAGCGCCCATGTAAACCTCGGGCGCGAACGCGAAGCCCAACGCGCACTGCACGTTCACGACGAATACGAAGGCGAAGCAAAGCCGTACGGCCCAGGTCGCGATCTTGACGCTTCGAGGGGCCTTCCGCGGACCCGTCATGCTCGTATGGCTACTTGGCCCCGCCTCGTTCTGAGCGGCGCTCTCGTTCTTCTTTCCGGTGCCATCCTGGGCGGAGGTCGCAAGACCGAAGTCGAAGGAACTCACTGCGGTCTCCTCCCCAGCTGGCTCAAACGGCGGAAGGCGTAGAAGGCCACGGCGCTGGAGGCGGCGACGTTCAGGGAATCGACGCCATGGGCCATGGGGATGCGCACGGTGCAGTCGCAGCGAGCGATGGTGGCGGGGGAGAGCCCCTCGCCTTCGGTGCCGAACAGCAGCGCCAGCTTCGCCGGAGTGCCGGTTGCGGCCTCGCGCTCGGCCAGCAGCGCATTCAGCTCGTCGGGGGTCACCGAGTCGTCGGAGAGCGCCATGGCGGCGCAGGTGAAGCCGTGCTCGTGCAGCTCGGCGATGCCCTGCTCGCTCCAGGTGCCGCAGCCGGGACGGTTCGGCACGTCCTCATCGCCAATGCGCGTCCAAGGCACCTGGAAGACGGCACCCATAGACACGCGCACGGCCCGTCGGTATAGCGGGTCGTAACAGGCGGGACTTACGAGCACGGCATCTACTCCGAGGGCCGCCGCGCTGCGGAAGATAGCCCCGACGTTGGTGTGGTTCGTGATATCTTCGAGGACGGCCACCAGACGCGCGTCGCGCAGCACGTCGGCCACGGTGGGCAGGGCGGAGCGGCGGAAAGCACCCAAGGCGCCGCGCGTTAGCTCGAAGCCCGTTAGGCGCGCAAGCTCGTCGTGGGGTGCCACGAACACGGGCAGGCTGTCGGGGCCGGAGGGCAACTGCGCGAGGGGCGTTTCGGGTTCGCCGGTCGGTGCAGGTGCAGCGCCTTGCGCCCCTGTTTGCGTCGTTTCGAGCTCACGTGCCCGTGCTTGCCGGCGCGCCTCCATGCGCTCGATGAGCGGAGCCATAGAGGGTAGCCACTTCTCTTCCATGAGCAGTGAGATCGGTTCCATGCCGCCCTCGAAGGCCCGTTCGATCACCTTCTGCGACTCGGCGATGAACAGCGCACGCTCCGGCTCCAGCTTACTGCGCAGCTGAGCCTCGGTCAGCCGCGCGAACGCATCGAGCCGTGGGTCTTCCAATGTGTCTACATAGATAAGGGGCATGCCGGTTCCTTCCAAAACAAAAGCGCCCGTCTATTATAGGCGGGCGCTTGCAAGATTGCCTCGGTTGAGACTTAGGAAAGGGCGGCCTTCAGAGCGGCCATCTGGTTGGAGCCGAGGCCCTGCAGACGACGCTCGGCCGGAATGCCCAGCTCCTCCATGAGCTTCTCGGTCTTCACCTTGCCGAAGCCGGGCAGGGCGTTCACGAAAGCCTTGACCTTCATGCGGCCGATGATCGGGTCGTCGATCTGATCGAGAACCTCGGCCGGGGTGGTGAGACCCATGGCGAGCTTGTTGGTGATCTCGGAGCGCTTGGCGCGAACGACGCGAGCCTTCTCGAGGGCGGCGGCGCGCTGCTCAGGGGTCATGGTAGGTGCGGGCATATCACTTCTCTTTCTCTAGTCGGTGCCCTTCTAACAGGGCCTTCACTCGAAGAACGCTGGTACCAGAAGGCTTCGGTACCAGCGTTTCTCCGTTTTTAGCTACACGATCATAATAGAAAACCGCAGGTTGTACACCCCTTTTCCCGCTAATGTCGCGTTTTTGCAGAAAAATGTGCGCTTTTAAGGCTCCGAAATGGGGATTTGATGACGAAATAGCTCGGATGAGGCCGGTCGAGCTTCTTGGGAAACCGCGAAAAAGGGCGGAAAGGCGTTGCTCGAAGACGTCGGAGGGGTGCACGAAAGCAGGAGCGCTATAATGCTGCGGAAAACCGCAATCGAAGGGAGCAACACTGTGACTGAGAAGCTGGTAGCCGAGGTGCAGCCGACCGAGCACCCGGCCTTCAACGAGTTCGTGGCCACCATCGAGGCGCTGCGCTCGCCGGACGGGTGCCCCTGGGACAAGGAGCAGACCCACAAGAGCATCTCCGGCAACATGGTGGAAGAGGCCTATGAGGCCGTGGACGCCATCGAGGCCGATGACGTGGCGCATATGCGCGAGGAGCTCGGCGACGTGCTGCTTCAGGTGGTGCTGCAGTCGCAAATTGCCGCGGATGCCGGCGAGTTCACCATCGACGACGTGTGCCGCGACGTGAACGCGAAGATCGTGCGGCGACATCCCCATGTGTTCGGTGACGTGGTGGCCGGCGACGCCAACGAGGTGCTGGACGTGTGGGATCAGATAAAGATGGCCGAGAAGGAGTCCGCCGATGCCGCGGCCGACGTGCCCCAGGGGCTGCTCGACGGCGTGCCGAAGAGCTTCCCGGCGTTGAAGCAGGCGCAGAAGATCTCGCGGAAGGCGGCCTCGGCCGGTTTCGAGTGGGAAACGGTGGACGACGTGTGGGTCAAGGTGGACGAGGAGGTCGCCGAGCTTAAGGCCGCCTACGCCGCCGCGCCGAAGTCCGCGAACGGCAAGGTGGATGCCGCGGCCGACCCTGCGGCTGTCGCAGCGGTGGAGCTGGAGATGGGAGACGTGCTGTTTTCCCTGGTGAACGTGGCCCGCAAGATGGGCGTCCAGGCTGAGGAGGCCCTGCGCGCCACTTGCGGCAAGTTCCGCGCTCGTTGGGCCTTCATGGAAGGTGCGGCCGCCGGCCAGGGGCGTCGCGTGGAAGACCTCTCCATGGAGGAGATGGAAGAGCTCTGGCAGCTTTCGAAAGTGCTTGAGGGCGATGGCCTAGGCTAAAATACGGAATCGGCGCATTTTAGCCTAAAGAGGCCCAATCTCATCGCTCGTACACCTTCTTGCCGGCGACGTAGGTGGCTTGCACCTTTGCTTGCTGGATGTCCTCGGGGGCCAGCTCGAAGGGGTTCGGGTCCAGCACGACGATATCGGCGAACATGCCCGGGGCCAGCTGCCCTAGCTCGCCCTCGCGCTGGGCGGCGGCGGCGCTGCCGGCGGTGTAGGCGCGCAGGGCCTCGGCCAGGGTGATGCGCTCCTCGGGCAGCCAGCCTCCAAGCGGTTCGTGGGTGTCGGCATCGCGGCGAGTGACAGCGGTGTAGACGGCGTCGATGGGGTCGATGTCGGTAACGGGGGAGTCGGTGCCGAAGGCCAGCGTGGCGCCGGAATCGAGCAGGGTGCGGAAGGGCCACATATAAGGGACGCGCTCGGGGCCCAAATCACGCTCCGGGCCGCCGGGATCCAGGGTGATGTGGCGTGGCTGCACGCTGGCGATGACGTCCGCCCGCGCGATGCGCGCGATGTCGTCGGGCTGGAAGTTCTCCAAATGCTCGATGGTGTGATGGGCGGGGGAGGCCACCGGGTGGGCTTCGAAGATATCGAGGCAGCGGTGGATGGCCTCGTCGCCGATGGCGTGGATGCGCACGGGCGAGCCCTCGGCCGCCGCCGGGGCCACCAGCGCCTCCATCACCTCAGCCGCCACGGTGGGGCGCCCGCAGTCGCCCTCGAAGCGAGCGTTGGTGTAGGGGTCGTGAACCCAGGCGGTGTGCTGGCTGGAAACGCCGTCGAAGAACTGCTTGAAGCCCTGAGCCGAAAGGAGCGGGCCCGTGTGGGCGGCCTGCAGGGCGGCCAGACGGCTGCGGTCTTCCAAAAGCGTGGGGAACATGGACACGCGCACGGTGAGCTCGCTGGCCTCTTCCAAGGCGCCGAACAGGTCGTCGCGCACGAAATCGAGGCCCGGCATCGCCATGAGCGACACGTCGCACACGCCCGTGATGCCGTGCTCGTTCAGATAACGCTCGAAGGAGCGGTAGGCGTCCAGCAGCTCCTCGCGCGAGAATTCCGCCACGATGCGCGGCATGAGCTCCATGGCTGCCGCCTCGCGCACAATGCCCGTAAGGTGCCCGTCAGTGTCTTTGTCGTAGCTCCCGCCTGCGGGCGGCTCGCTTTCCTCCGTGATGCCCAAGCGTTCCAGCGCGCAGCTATTCAGCCACAGGGTGTGGGCGTCGCCGGAGTACATGGCCACGGGTCGGTCGGGGTAGACAGCGTCAAGTGACGCGCGGCTCGGCATGCCGGCCGGGTTCCACAAGTAGTCGCGCCAGCCCTGGGTGAGCAGCCACGAGCCGGCCGGTCGCCGTGCGGCCAAGGGCGCCAGGCGCGCTACCGCGTCGGCCTCGTTCTCGCCCACGAAGCGCTCAGCCAGAGGGGAGAGGTACAGCGCGGAGTGGAAGTAATGAAGATGGGCGTCGTGGAAGCCCGGCATCACGAGAGCGTTTCCGTAGTCGACGACTTCGGTATCGGTGCCGCGCAGATGCTCGGGCAGGACTTCAAGAGGGCCGGCCCACAAAACGCGGTCGCCCCCGATGGCCACGGCTCCGGGCGCGGGCTCGTCGTCGGCACCGGTAAACAAGGCAGAGGTAACGAGGATTCGATCAGCGGGGCGGGGAGTTGCCATGGTGCGTCTCCTTCCGAAGGCGAGCGTGTGGGGTGGCCGAGCGACTCGCAAGGGCGACTCGGTTTCTCAGGTGCAGTATACGCCTTGAAGTAAAATTGTTCATCTGCACTACGAAAAATGAGGGTTTGAACTGAAAAAAGATGAGGGCAGAAGAGGCCGAATGATGCACGCTCTACTAATTGACAAAGTAGATTATGGAGCCAATAAGAGTGCATTAAACATGGCCAAATGAGAAAAACATGACTTTTAGCTGGTAAAACACCTCAGATAAGCCGCCTTCCAGGCTCAAGCGCGACCAAGGGAGAGGCTGTGCTATCTTATGCATTCGTGAAATTTGATTGAATCCCTAAACGATTGGAACTTTTTTATTGCATGTGAACAAAAATGATGATACTTTAGGTTCATCGACGAATTGCGACCTCGGCTGTAATTGTTAGGGGGCCGAAAAGCAAAGCACCGTCGATGCGCAAGGAAGGCATCCGATGCAAAAGCTTCGGGTCGCACGCTTGACCTGGGGCGAAGGAGACGTAGCAAGGGGCGTTTACTAAGGGTGTAAGGCTGGCAGAGGGTTGGTAATGACAAGTTAAACCCTCATCTAATACCACTTTACCTCTTCCCCCTGGCCCGGATTCTGAGACATTAGATGCATCCATCGCGCCGACCGCGATGGGCTGAGGGTGGCATTCGCCCGCAGCTTCTCAACTATGATGGCGGACCTCAAGCCGCCGGATTGGAGAGTCACATGCAAGGAGTAAACGTCAAGAGCGAAATCGGCAACCTCAAGAAGGTCATCCTTCACCGCCCCGGCGACGAGCTGCTGAACCTCACCCCCAATACGCTTGAGGAGCTCTTGTTCGACGACATCCCGTTCCTCCCGGTGGCCCAGGAGGAGCATGACGCCTTCGCGAACATCCTTCGCGGCGAGGGCGTGGAAGTGGTTTACCTAGAGGACCTCATGGCCGAGGTTCTGGACGCCAAGCCCGAGCTGCGCCAGCAGTTCCTCGATCAGTGGATCTACGAGGCCGGCATCCGCACCGACATGTACCACGACATCATCACCGACTACATCAACTCCAATTACGCGGGCACCAAGGAGATGGTCATGAAGACCATGGCCGGCATCAACCTGCAGGAGCTGCCCCAGAAGGACACCCACCTTTTGGTGGACATGGTGTCCGACCGCTGCAAGCTCGTGTGCGCCCCGATGCCGAACCTGTACTTCACCCGCGACCCGTTCGCGATGATCGGCAACGGCGTGTCCATCAACCGCATGTACTCGGTGACGCGCAACCGCGAGACCATCTACGGCGATTACATCTTCAAGTACCATCCGGACTTCGCCGGCACGCCGACCTACTACGATCGCAACGACACCTTCCACATCGAGGGCGGCGACATCCTGAACATCAACGAGCACGTGCTGGCCATCGGCATCTCCCAGCGCACCGAGCCCGACGCCATCGACGCCATCGCCCACAACGTGTTCAACGATGAGACCTCGACCATCGACACGATTCTGGCCTTCAACATCCCGTCCTCCCGCGCCTTCATGCACCTGGACACGGTGTTCACCCAGATCGACTACGACAAGTTCACCATCCATCCCGGCATCATGGGCCCGCTCACGGTGTTCGAGATCACCCCGGACGGCAAGGGCGGCACGAAGATCCGCGAGCGCAACGAGGATCTCGAGAAGGTGCTCTCCGAGTACGTCGGCCAGCCGGTGAAGCTCATCCCCTGCGGCGGCGGCGACCGCATCGCGGCCGAGCGCGAGCAGTGGAACGACGGCTCCAACACGCTCTGCGTCCGCCCCGGCACCGTGGTGGTGTACCAGCGCAACAACGTCACCAACGACGTGCTGTACAAGCAGGGCATCAACTGCCTGGAGATGCCCTCGGCCGAGCTCTCCCGCGGCCGTGGCGGCCCGCGCTGCATGTCCATGCCGGCCTGGCGCGAGGCTCTGTAAGCCGCAAGGCGCCCGCTCCGTCAAGGAGCACTCTTACGTCCGTCTTTTCCGGCCCAGTCTAGCCAGCCAGCGCTGGGCCGTAAAAGAGGCGCGGGTTCCCCGGTTCTCGGGGGCCCCGCGCGATACAAATGTCTCTTTCAAGGGAAAGGAAACAGAACATGCCTATCAATCTCAGCGGTCGTCCGTTCCTCCGCCTGCTCGACTTCTCCACCGAGGAGATCGAGTACCTGCTGAAGCTCTCCAAGAACTTCAAGGATCTCAAGCGCACCGGCACCCCGCACCGCTACCTCGAGGGCAAGAACATCGTGCTGCTGTTCCAGAAGACCTCCACGCGCACCCGCTGCGCCTTCGAGGTCGGCGCCATGGATCTCGGCATGGGCGTGACCTACCTTGATCCGGGCAGCTCCCAGATGGGCAAGAAGGAGTCCATCGAGGACACCGCCCGCGTGCTCGGCCGCTTCTACGACGGCATCGAGTTCCGCGGCTTCGCCCAGACCGACGTGGAGGATCTGGCCGAGAACGCCGGCGTGCCCGTGTGGAACGGCCTGACCACCGAGTGGCATCCCACCCAGATGCTCGCCGACATCCTCACCGTGCAGGAGAACTTCAACTACGACATCAAGGGCAAGACCCTCGTGTTCATGGGCGACGCCGCCAACAACGTGGCCCGCTCGCTGATGGTCGTGTGCTCCAAGCTCGGCATGAACTTCGTGGCCTGCGGCCCGAAGGAGAACATGCCCGACGCCGAGCTCGTGAAGACCTGCGAGGCCATCGCCGCCGAGAACGGCTGCACCGTGAAGTGCACCGACGACGTGAAGGACGCCTGCACCGGCGCCGACGTCATCTACACCGACGTGTGGGTGTCCATGGGCGAGCCCGACGAGGTGTGGGCCGAGCGCATCAAGCATCTCGAGAAGTTCCGCGTGACCAAGGAAGTCATGGCCATGGCCAACGAGGGCGCCATCTTCCTGCACTGCCTGCCGGCCTTCCACGACACCAACACCACCATCGGCGCCGACATCGCCGAGCGCTTCGGCGTCACCGAGATGGAGGTCGAGGACGAGGTGTTCGAGTCCCGCGCTTCCAAGGTGTTCGATGAGGCCGAGAACCGCATGCACACCATCAAGGCCGTCATGTACGCCACCCTCTGCGGCTAATCTGCCCAGAACATGCTTTATCGGGGCGAGTGAGAGCGCTCGCCCCTGCTGGAAGTAGTGGGCGGGGACAAGCGCTCCGCCCCTACGATTTGACAACGGAATGCTTCTGCGCGGCGTCGTCATCGCCCTGAAACCTAGAATCACATCCGTTGCATGTTATGTTCCGTTTGGAACCGCAGTCTCGTCTCTCTTACATGCAACCTAGAAGCGAGATTGGCTGGTTCACCGAAAGATTGAGGTGAAATCTATGGCTTACGAAAAGGGCAACGGCAAGACCGCTGTCATCGCCCTGGGCGGCAACGCCCTCGGCAACACCCCGCAGGAGCAGCTCGAGCTCGTGCGGAACACCGCCAAGCACATCGTGGACATGATCCAGGACGGCACCAACGTCGTCGTCTCCCACGGCAACGGCCCGCAGGTCGGCATGATCAACAACGCCTTCGCCTACGCGGCGGCCAACGACGACAAGACCCCGGACATGCCCTTCCCCGAGGCCGGCGCCATGTCCCAGGGCTACATCGGCTACCAGCTGTCCCAGGCCATCCTGAACGACCTGAAGTCCCGCGACATCATGCGCTCGACCGCCTGCATCGTGACCCAGACCGTCGTCGACGAGGACGACCCCGCGTTCCAGAACCCCACCAAGCCCGTGGGCGCGTTCATGGACGAGGAGACCGCCAAGGCCAAGGCCGAGGCCATGGGCATCACCGTCAAGGAGGACGCCGGCCGCGGCTGGCGCCAGGTGGTCGCCTCCCCGATCCCCAAGCGCATCGTGGAGTTCGACGCCGTGCGCGACCTGGTGGAGGACGGCTACGTGGTCGTGTCCACCGGCGGCGGCGGGGTGCCGGTCTTCGAGACCGAGAACGGCTACGTCGGGACCCCCGCGGTCATCGACAAGGACCGCTCCAGCGCCCTCATGGCCTCCGAGCTCGGCGCCGACATGCTCGTGATCCTCACCGCCGTGGAGAAGGTGTGCATCAACTTCAACACGCCCGAGCAGGAGCAGATCTCCGAGATGACCGTGGAAGAGGCCCGCGAGTACATCGAGCAGGGCCAGTTCGCCCCGGGCTCCATGCTGCCGAAGGTGGAGGCCTGCATCGAGTACGTCGAGAACTACCCCGAGGGCAAGGCGCTCATCACGTCGCTCGAGTGCGCGGCCGCCGGCCTGCGCGGCGAGACGGGCACCGTCATCGTCGCCGACTAGGCACCGATGCGCAACCTGTCAGGGGGAGTGCGATAGGCGCCCCTTGACATTAACTTAATGTATTAAAAGAGCGCGTTCTCCGCGAAGGTGGAGAACGCGCTCTTCCTATTCTGCTCGTATGCACAACAGGTCAACAAAAAAAATAGTTGCTCAACTGGGAAATTTTTTCTTGCAGGTGAACAAAAATGGTGCTATATTGAACCCATCGATAAAGCCGACCGATCAGCTCATCGGTTTTGTCGATAGTAATTATTCCTCATCGTCGCGAGCACGGTTAGGGCGTGCTCAAGAAAGGAATGAACCATGGCTAAAATCGTCAGCTCTTGGAACGACTGGGATCCGCTGAAGCGCGTCATCGTCGGCCGCTGCGACAACTCCGTCATCCCGCCGGAGGAGCCCGCCACCTCTGAGAAGGTGCCCGTCGATTCCGAGATGCGCGGCATGTGGGGCCTCCGTCCGCTGGAGACCGTCGAGCGCGGCAACGAGTGCCTCGAGAACCTCGTGAAGATCCTCGAGGACCGCGGCGTCGTCGTTGACCGCCCGACCCCGCTGCAGTGGAACCAGGCCATCGGCACGCCGGACTTCCGCAACGACTCCATGATGACCTGCATGCCTCCGCGCGACATCCTGCTGACCATCGGCAACGAGATCATGGCCGCCGCCAACTCCTTCCGCTGCCGCTACTTTGAGTACCTGGCCTACTGGCCCCTCATGGAGGAGTACTTCGAGCAGGATCCCGACTTCAAGTGGACCCAGGCCCCCCGTCCCCGCCTGACCGACCGCTCCTACAAGCACAACTACTACGACGAGAAGATCACCCTTGAGGAGCGCCTGGTGCGCACCGCCAACAAGGACTTCGTGACCACCGAGGTCGAGCCGATGTGGGACGCCGCCGACGTGATGCGCATGGGCAAGGACCTGTTCATCCAGCACGGCCTGACCACCAACCGCGCCGCCATGGACTGGTTCCAGCGCTACTACCCCGAGTACCGCGTGCACGCCGTGAACTTCCCCGGCGACCCCTACCCGATCCACATCGACGCGACCTTCGTGCCGCTGCGCCCGGGCCTGATCATCAACAACCCGCACCGCCCGCTGCCCGAGCCGCAGCGCGCCATCTTCGAGGCCAACGACTGGCAGATCGTCGAGGCCGCCCAGCCCGCGCACACCGAGCCGCCGGCGCTGTGCTACTCCTCCGTGTGGCTGTCCATGAACTGCCTGGTCCTCGACCCGAAGACCGTCATCGTGGAGGCCTCCGAGGTGCATCAGCAGGAGCAGATGGACAAGCTGGGCATGAACGTCATCCCCTGCGACCTGCGCGACGCCTACCCGTTCGGCGGCGGCCTGCACTGCTCCACCGCCGACGTCTACCGCGAGGGCGAGTGCCTCGACTACTTCCCGAACCGCGTCGAGGATCCCACCCTCGTGCGCCCCGAGATGTGGAAGTAAGCACGACGCTTATCGTGGGCTCCTGGGCTCGAAAAGCAGCCTGAGAGCTAGAATCGCCGATCAGCAGCTAAGGGCAGCTGCCTGAGAAGCACAAGTTAGAAAAGAAAGGGGAACAGGTTTCAACGCAAAGGCGCGGCCTGTTCCCTTTCTTTGTTTCACGGAACTAAGGGCATGTTCCGTGTCCGGGGCGCCTCTCTTAAGGGCGAGGGGACGTTCCATTCAACCTATCTCACCTCAGAGGAAAGAAAAAGGAGGGATTATGGCACAGGAAAACACCAACGCCACCGAGGGCTATCAGATGAAGACCGGGTGGGGTACCATTGCCATGCTCATCTCTGCAACCGGCATGGGCCTCGTGCCCCTGTTCAGCCGCTGGGCCACGCGAACGGATATGTTCGATGGCACCATGGGCCTGAACGCCGGCGACTCCATTGGCGCTCTCATGGCCTGCGGCCGCATGGGCATGGGCGTGCTGTTCTTCGTCATCCTGATGGTCGCCACCCACAAGGTGAAGACCTTCAAGGAGCTCAAGCTCACTCCCGCCATCGCTCTCGGCGGTTTGATGATTGGTATGTCCTTGGCATGCTACGTGACCTCGACGCTGCTCACGACCGTTGCCAATGCCGTACTGTTCATCTACACCGGCCCGGTGATCTGCGTGTTGGCGGCCCGCATCTTCCGCAAGGAGCCCATGAGCGGCCTGCAGTGGATCTGCCTGCTCGTCGTGTTCATCGGCATGTTGTTCGGCGAGGGTCTGCTCGGCTTCGGCGTGGGCGGTCAGGTCTTTGGCCTTGATTTCAGCCTCGAGACCTCGACGCCCGAGTTCCCGCAGAAGGGCGTGGGCGACGCCTTCGGCCTTCTGTCTGGCCTGTTCTACGGCCTGTCGATGTTCTTCAACGGCTACCGCAAGGACGCCGACACCACGGCCCGCGGCGTGTGGAACTTCATCTTCGCCGTGCTGGGCGCCGGCCTCATCACCATCATCCTGAACTCCCTGGGCTCTCAGCCCGGCATGGAGAACTGGGCGCTGTCCGTGCACTTCACCACCTTCAACTGGATCGGTGCGGTGCTGCTGTGGATCATCTGCGGTCCTATCGCTCTGGGCTTTCTCTTGGTCGCCGGCCGCAACCTGCCGGCTGCTGACTACGGTACCATCGCCTACTGGGAGGTGCCCGTGGCCATCTTCGTGGGCCTGGTCGTCTTCGGCGAGGCGCTGACCGTGAACACCATCATCGGTGGTCTCATGATCATCGCCGGTGGCGCCATCCCGTCCGTCAAGGGCATGGTGGCCGAGCGCAAAGCGAAGCAGCAGCAGGAGATCGCCGAGAACCTCACCGCCCGCATTGCCGAGCAAGAGGACATCGAGGGTCTGTAAGCAGCGCGTCAGAAATGACTGCCGTATAGGAAGAGGCTTCTTATGAAGATGACTAAGAACCTGACGCACATCGCCTCGTCGGTGGAGTTCGAGCCCGCGATGACCGAAGAGCAGCTGGAGGCCGTGTTCGCTCAGAACGGCGTGGCCGGCTTCCCCGCTGAGCTCGACATCGCCGAGCGCACCGAGGAGCATGTGCAGATGGTGTCGCTGGAGAAGTTCATCGCCTTCGCCAAGGCGTCCGGGCTCTCTGCCGTCACCTACGACGTGACCTATTTCCCCCATGCCGACGAGGCCGAGGTGGAGTACCAGCTCAAGCAGCTGGCCCGCGACCTCGAGATCAGCGTGGAAGTAATCCGCGATGTGTGCGCCGACGAGATCGCCGAGTACCTCAAGCTCGATGCCGAGCGCGATGCCTCGCTTCCCGTGCACAGCATCGTGGAGTGCTACACCGGGGGCACCGCCTTCGCGTGGTATGGCATGAATCCGTATCCGCGTCTGAAGCGCGTGGTGCTCTCCAAGCTGGCTGCCGGCGGCAAGAAGGCCGAGAAGGCGTTCGTGCTGCGTGCCAGCAAGGCCCAAGTTGACTACATGGGCGACTACTAGGATGTAACTGGGGCCGTGCGAAGCTCTCGCGCGGCCTCGGCGCATTAAGGGCGCGCACGGCCCAAAAGGTGCGGCACGTGTGCTGGCTGGCACGAGGTGTAACCTCCCGACCCCGGGATGTGCCAGCTTGCACGAAGATGGGGAGGTTCGCGCATCTGCGAGACACGGATGCCGGGCCTCCCTCGTTTCTAAAGGGGGTGTTTCCCGATGCGGAAAACACAAAATAAAAAGGGGTTCGGAAAGGATCTGGGTGATTTCCATGGCGTCTAGCGAAACAGTGGTTGCAGTCCAGCGCGATAGCGAGGAACACGCGACACTGAGGCGCGTGGCGGTCTCCTCCTTCCTCGGGAACTTCATTGAATGGTTCGACTACGCGTCCTATTCCTACTTCGCGACGGTCATCGCGCTCGTGCTCATGCCTCCGGGCGATCCCACGGTGGCGCTGCTGGAGACCTTCGGCGTGTTCGCGTTGTCCTTCCTCATGCGTCCGGTGGGTGCCTTCTTCTGGGGGCACATGGGCGACAAGAAGGGCCGCAAGTGGGCGCTGGCCACCTCTATCCTCATGATGTCGGCGGCCACTTTCGTGATCGGCCTTCTGCCCACCTTCGAGGCCGTGGGCATCCTGGCGCCGATCCTGCTTCTGTGCCTGCGCATGGTGCAGTCGTTCTCGGCTTCCGGTGAGTACGCCGGCGCGGCCACCTTCCTGGCCGAGTACGCGCCGTCCAACCACCGCGGCCTGTACTGCTCGCTCGTGCCCGCCTCGACGGCCACGGGCCTGCTCATCGGCTCCGCGCTCGCCACGTTCATGTTCATGACCTGGGGCCACGACTCGTCCTTCGTGACCGAGTGGGGCTGGCGCATCCCGTTCCTTCTGGCGGGTCCCCTCGGACTCATCACGCACTACATTCGTACTCGCGTGTCCGACTCGCCGGTGTACCAGGAGATGCAGGAGAAGCTGGAGGCGAAGGGCGAGTCCGACGACAAACCCATCAAGCTTCTGCTCACCAAGCACCTGCGGCCTCTGCTCGTGTCCTTCGGCGCTTGCATGCTGAACGCCGTGGGTTTCTACGCCGTGCTCACCTACCTGCCCAACTACCTGCAGGACACCGTGGGCTACGACGCCGGCTCCTCGTCGCTCATCACGACGATCTGCCTGGTGGCCTACATCGCCTTCATCTTCCTTTCGGGCCGCATCTCCGACAAGGTGGGCCGCAAGAAGATGCTCATCATCGCCTGCGTGGGTTTCATCGTGTTTACGGTGCCGGCGTTCTACCTGTTGAACTCGCAGAACTTCGCGATCATCCTGATCGTGGAGCTCGTCATGTGCCTTCTGCTCACCATCAACGACGGCACGTTGTCGAGCTATCTGTCCGAGACGTTCCCCACCGAGGTGCGCTACTCCGGGTTCGCGCTGTCCTTTAACTTCGCCAACGCCATCTTCGGCGGCTCGGCGTCGTTTATCTCCATCGCCCTCATCGAGGCGACGGGCAACGCCATTGCGCCGGCCTGGTACATGGTGGCCATCTCTGTAGTCGCGTTCACCGCCATGTGCATGACCCACGACAACTCCAAGAAGAAGCTGACCGAGATCCAGTAGTCGGGAAGCGACAATTTCTGCGGCAGCCGGGCGATCGGGGAGGGTCGCCTGGCTGCCGCTTGCTTGTGCACTTGCACAATGAAGCGAAACTTTGATGGCACTCCAAATATTTCCAGAAAATAACTCTCATCTGGGGTTTCATTGTTGGGCATTTTCTGATAGAGTCACGCCAAGTAATCAATAAGGAAGCGAGTCTCTCATGACTAAGCCGTTGTCCAAGCCCAAATCCCTGAAAGCTCAGATTACGCGAACCTCGCTGGTGCTGGCTGCGGCCGCCCTGCTTCGCGAGCGTGGTCCCGAGGCCGTTACCTACCGCAAAGTGGCAGAATGGGCCGGTGCGGCCTCTTCTTCGGTCGGTTACTACTTCGATTCCGTTACCGAGCTTCTCTACGAGGCCGGCTGCTACAACATTGAACTGTGGATCGCGCGCGCCGAGAAGGTGGCCCAGGCGGCTGACGCCCTCGATCCCGAGGAATGCCGCGAGCGCTTGGTCGACCTTCTGCTGGAGGCCTGCCTTCCCGATGACACGGTTTCCATGCCCGCCCATTACGCTCAGCTCATCGCCGCCTCCGAGGCCCCCGTCGTTACCGAGGCCTACCGCAAGGGTCGCGAGGCGCTGGACGCGGCCGTGAACCGCATTCTTGTTCGCGCCGGTGTCAGTCTGACGCCGTCGCTAGTGGTCGCCCTGGTGGACGGGGGAGCGGTCAAGGCCATTTCCGAAGGGTACGACGTGCGCGAGATCGCGCGCATGCTGCTGGATTCCGCCGTCGCGCTCGGCTAGGGCGGCATCTTCCGCTCGGCAAGAACAGCGTCTCGCGCTCAGCTACGGCAGCAACTCCGCTCGGCTAGAGCAGCATCCCTATTTCTTGATGACCGAAGCACTTGCACAAAAAGGCCTTAACCCAGTGATTGACGAGATGACAATGATTTTTTGGGAAATTGAAAACTTTCTTCGGTAAAAGGGTTTTGTGCACGTGCAAAAAATGATATAGTGCCCCTAGTCTCAAAAGAGACGGAAGAGTGCCTATGAGATAGGAGCACATGTTATGGCAAAGATCGTCAGCTCTTGGAACGACTGGGATCCGCTGAAGCGCGTCATCGTCGGCCGCTGCGACAACTCCGTCATCCCGCCGGAGGAGCCCGCCACCTCTGAGAAGGTGCCGGTTGACTCCGAGATGCGCGGCATGTGGGGCCTGCGTCCCTCCGACACCGTGGCTCGCGGCAACGAGTGCCTCGAGAACCTCGTGAAGATCCTCGAGGACCGCGGCGTCGTCGTCGACCGCCCGACGCCTCTGCAGTGGAACCAGGCCATCGGCACCCCGGACTTCCGCAACGACTCCATGATGACCTGCATGCCTCCGCGCGACATCCTGCTGACCATCGGCAACGAGATCATGGCCGCCGCCAACTCCTTCCGCTGCCGCTACTATGAGTATCTCGCCTACTGGCCGCTCATGGAGGAGTACTTCGAGCAGGATCCCGACTTCAAGTGGACCCAGGCCCCCCGCCCGCGCCTGACCGACCGCTCCTACAAGCACAACTACTACGACGAGAAGATCTCCCTGGAGGAGCGTCTCGAGCGTACGGCTGCTAAGGACTTCGTGACCACCGAGGTCGAGCCGATGTGGGACGCCGCCGACGTGATGCGCATGGGCAAGGACCTGTTCATCCAGCACGGCCTGACCACCAACCGCGCCGCCATGGACTGGTTCCAGCGCTACTACCCCGAGTACCGCGTGCACGCCGTGAACTTCCCCGGCGACCCCTACCCGATCCACATCGACGCGACCTTCGTGCCGCTGCGCCCGGGCCTGATCATCAACAACCCGCACCGCCCGCTGCCCGAGCCGCAGCGCGCCATCTTCGAGGCCAACGACTGGCAGATCGTCGAGGCCGCCCAGCCCGCGCACACCGAGCCGCCGGCGCTGTGCTACTCCTCCGTGTGGCTGTCCATGAACTGCCTGGTCCTCGACCCGAAGACCGTCATCGTGGAGGCCTCCGAGGTCTACCAGCAGGAGCAGATGGACAAGCTGGGCATGAACGTCATCCCCTGCGACCTGCGCGACGCCTACCCGTTCGGCGGCGGCCTGCACTGCTCCACCGCCGACGTCTACCGCGAGGGCGAGTGCCTCGACTACTTCCCGAACCGCGTCGAGGATCCCACCCTCGTGCGCCCCGAGATGTGGAAGTAAGCATTTCGCATCAGCCTACGGCATCTGTGCAAGGAGCCCGCATCGTGCGGGCTCCTTTTTTGCGCGTCCTCGTTGTCATAAGTTGGATCAAGCTCCCTTCTTTTTCGGCAAGATTCCAGGTCAAAATGGAAAAAGCGGATTTGTGCGACTAACTATTTTGCTAATCCCGCCTGCATAAATTGATTCCTATGGTAAGGTAAACGCTTAAGTCAGGGCCTTATTGAAAGGAGAAGCCATGACCGGAACTTTTACAACGGAGCGCTTGGGGTTGGGTGATTACCATGGCATCTAGCACTAAGGAAGCGGTACGGCCGGCAACGACGTACGCTGAGGCGACCGAAGCAGAGAAACATGCCGTCCTGCGCAAGGTGACGGGGTCTTCCTTCCTCGGTAACTTCATCGAATGGTTCGACTACGCAAGTTATTCGTATCTGGCCACGGTTATCGCCATGGTGTTCTTCCCCGCGGAAGACCACGCGGTGGCAGTGATGAGCACGTTCGGCGTGTTCGCGCTCTCGTTCCTCGTGCGCCCCATCGGCGCGATTTTCTGGGGCAACATGGGCGACAAGAAGGGTCGCAAGTGGGCCCTGTCGGTATCTATTCTCCTCATGAGCGGCGCTACGTTCCTGATCGGATGCTTGCCCGGCTATGCCGTTATCGGCGTGGGCGCGCCGCTGCTGCTTCTGCTGCTGCGCATGGTGCAGTCGTTCTCGGCGGCAGGCGAGTACGCTGGCGCTGCCACCTTCATCGCGGAGTACGCGCCGCACAATCATCGCGGGTTCTACTGCTCGATGGTGCCCGCCTCCACGGCAACAGGCCTGCTCGTGGGCTCGCTTCTGGCCACGTTCATGTTCTCCGTCTGGGGAGCCGACTCGGCCTTCGTCGTCGATTGGGGCTGGCGCATCCCGTTCTGGCTGGCGCTTCCCTTGGGCTACATCACCCATTACATCCGTACCCATCTCGAGGATTCCCCGGTATATGCCCAAATGCAGGAGCGCATGAAGGAAATGGGCGAGAAGGTGGAGCATCCCATCCGCACGCTGTTCACCAAGCATCTCAAGGTGCTGCTCATCTCGTTCGGCGCCTGCGTGCTGAATGCCGTGGGATTCTATGCGGTGCTCACGTACCTCCCGAACTACTTGGAGACGACGCTGAACTACCCGCCGAGCGACGCGTCGACCATCACCACCATCGTGCTCGTCGTCTACATCGCCTTCATCTTCCTATCCGGCCGCATCTCCGACAAGGTGGGCCGCAAGAAGATGCTCATCGGCGCCTGCGTGGGCTTCATCGTGTTCACGGTTCCGGCGTTCATGCTGCTCGGCACGATGAATTTCTGGATCATTCTGATCGTCGAGCTGTTCATGTGCCTTCTGCTCACCATCAACGACGGCACGCTGGCCAGCTATCTCACCGAGACGTTCCCGACCGATGTGCGCTACTCCGGCTTTGCCCTCTCGTTCAATCTGGCGAACGCCATCTTCGGCGGCTCGGCCTCGTTCATCTCGTTCTGGTTGATCGACCTCACGGGCAACGCCATCGCGCCGGCCTGGTACATGGTGGCCATCGCAGTTGTCGCGTTCATCGCCATGTGCATGACCCACGACCATTCCGGCAAGAAGCTGGACGACGTGAAGTAAGCTTGTGCTGCCTTGCAGCGACAAACGAAGGGCCTCCTGCGGGAGGCCCTTCGTTTGTGGCCGTGGATGCCGTGCGGCTGCGCAGCCGTGCCGCTGTGCCGCTGAGACGTGCTTTCCGGATCCGGCGTGAATAAAACTCGCGTTTCGGGAACCGATGCGGCTAAAACACGGTTTTCGGGCACTGCGCAAGCGGTTCTTCTACCTGGGAATATGCAGCATTTCCCCAGATAAAACGCAGTGCCGGAATTGCTTGTTTTAGATGGCTTCGCCCCTAATCCGCGACGGGAGCTTTCACGCCGCTAAGCTCATTGGACTCCCTCATGGAGAGCCACCCTTCAGGCACCTCGGCCTGGGCGTGGCACTGAGTGCAGTACATGACCGAAGCGCGATGGGCCTTGTGACAGGTGGTGCATTCCAGCTCTTCGTGATGGGCCCAATGGGGGTTGTAGGTGCCCATGTCAGCGGTCTTCTCATACAGATCGTCGCGGGTGAGGTTGTGGCAGGCCTCGTTCAGGCACAGCTCGTCGGCGTCGCGGCCCGATGCCTTCGTCAGCTCGCTGGCGGTACGCTCGACGAGCGGGAAGTTGTAGTTGCCGGCGACCCAGGCTGCGCCCTCGCCGATCTGCTCGCTGAGCGTGGGCACGTGGCAGTCCATGCAGTCGTTGCCGAGCTTGCCGTGATAGGCGGCGAGCATGGTGCGCGGATCGGCCACCTCGTTGCCCCACTTGTCGGTGGCGGGGCTGTTTAGGTCGGATTCGTAGGTGGTCAAGTAGTTGTCCATGGGGGTGTGGCAGATGGCGCCGCAGAAGCTGGGCTGCTCGTGCCAGACCCACATGCCGACCCCAGCCACCACGAGGATGGCCGCCACCACGGCCGCCACCACGGCGGTGCGCCGTCCACGGCGCTTGGGGGCAGGGGAGGCGCCGGCGGCCTCGGGTGTGCCGGCGATAACGGGGTCGTGCTCGGTGGCCGAGGCCGTCGTGGGGTTCTTCTCTTCGCTCATGGTAATCGCTCCTTTCAGCAGGTGGGCTAGGGGCTAGGCGAGGTCGCCGGCCAGCAGACGGGCCACATGACGGCCCTCGGTGCAGGTGCGGCCGCAAGCGCAGGCCACGATGTACTCGGGGTAGTTGTCGGAGTAGAAGCAGCCAGACACGTCGCCGGCGGCATAGAATCCCTCGATCACCGAGCCGTCAGCGGTGAGCACCTGCATGTCCTCGTTGATGCGCAGGCCGTCCAAGGTAGTAAGCAACGCACCCCCGAACCAGCAGCCGTAGAAGGGCGGCTCGATAATCTTCGAGAGGCGGTGGGGCTCCTTGCCGTAGTCGGTATCGACGCCCGACTCCACGATGTCGTTGTAGTGAGCGATGGTGTCCATGAGGCGCTGTTTCGCTTCGCCTTCAAAGCCGAGCAGCACGGCCAGCTCGTCCAGGCTGTCGGCCTTCTGCATGAGACCTGTGCCGCCATCCATGGCGATGAAGTCGTCGAGCGGCATGCCCATCTGCATGAAGGCGGTGGTGTAGGCGGCGCAGCCCGTGGTGCCGAAGCGCAGGATGTCGTCTACGGCGTTGCCGTCGAAGATCTGGCACCATACGCCGCCGGGCTGGTAGCTGGCCGCATTGCACAGGGTGTCATAGGGCAGGCTTTCGTTCACGAAGCGCTCGCCCTTGCGGTTCACCTTCAGGAAGGGCTGGCTGCCGATGTTAAGCTGGTAGTGGGTGGCGGGGAAGTGCTCGCGCCCATCGGCGTCGGTCACATAGCCGCAGTCCACGCCGGCGGGCACGGCGCCGCGATCGAAGATGACTGGCGCGCCGTTCACGTCCTTTATGCCACCGGCCCAAAGTCCTGCCCGCAGGCCGTAACCGTCGCAGCGCGGCGAGTAGCTAGCGGCGGTACAGCAGGCGGGGACGAGCGGCAAGTTCGCGCGGATCATCTCGGGGTTGGCTGCGTAGCCGCCGGTGGCCAGCAGCGTGCCCTTGGCGGCGTTTACGCGCACGAGGCCCTCGGGCGTGGCGAACACGGCGCCGGTGACGCGGTTGCCGTCGTGGTCGAGCTTCACGAGGTCGTAGTTGTAGCTGATCTCGTGCCCGGCCTCCTGGATGTGCCACTCCAGGATGTCGTTGCGCATGGGGTATTCGTAAGTGGGGTTGAAGAAGTGCTCGATGGTGGGGGCGAAGTAGTAGGTGCCGCCAGCGGGATGATCGGCCTCCATGGGGGTGACGCCGAGGGTCTTTCCGTTGGCCTCCATGATGGGGGTGATCCACTCGATCATCTCCTTGCCCTCGCGAAGCCAGGTCTTGATGACGCGCTGGTCCACGCGGCCCGAAGCATAGCGCGTCAGCTCGTTGAGCACCCTCATCTCATCGACTGGATCGGCCACTTCCAGGGCGTACTTGGAGTTGATGGCGCCCACGTACTCGCGGGTGTCGCCCACGCTCGTGCCCTTCTCGGCTACAATGAAGTCGAGGCCGAGGTCGCTCGCGGTGCCGGCGGCCATCATACCGGCGTTGCCGGCGCCGATGATGAGGAAGTCGGTGTCGCGGGTGTCCACAATGTCGGCATCGGCCACAGCGGGTTCTTCGCCGAGCCAGTAGGTGTGGGCCTCTTGCGAGGCGGTTTCGGGGTGCGGGGTTTCCTGGGGGCGCGGCGCGCAGCCGGCAAGCGCCCCGGCGGCAAGCGCCCCGGCCCCGGCCAGCATGCCGGCCTGCAGAAAGCCGCGGCGGGAAAGTCCGGATGAATCGGTCATGGTGAACCCTCCTTCGTTCGGGGCCGGTCCCGCGACGGGCGCCGACCGCATGGTGGATGTCTCTCTGGCTACTACCTTAGAGCTCAAGCATCGATGGCGCCCCACATCGTCGGGGCGGTTTTTCGCAATTCGTCGGAAAAGGTGCAGGGTGGGACATCCCACATTCAGAATGCGGGGCGCAGATGGGGCTTCCGTGGTAGGATGGGCCGGCCAGATTAGCGCGCGCGACAAAGAGGGGTGTTATGGTAGACGAGGTGCGGCCGGCAGGCGAGGCGGGGGTTTCCTCCGCAAGATCGGGCGAGAGCGCCCGAATGGCGGCTTCAGTGCGGGTGGCCGCGGCCATCGCCTGTGCCCTGTTCAGCTTCCTGGCTACCAATGGCAGCATTTACCCGGGCTTGGTGTCCATTGATCCGTGGGTGCGCGAATGGGCGACCCTGTTCGGGGTCGTGGTGCTCGCGGCCCTCGTGGTCGTGGCGCGCCATCGCCCCGGATGTCTGCATCCGCGCTTGTTCAACGGCATCGCCCTGGTGTCGGTGACGGGCTATCTTGTGCTGGACAGCTGCGGCTTCGCCTGGGCGAGCCCCGGTCTACTGCTGGTCGGCTCGTTGCTGGATTCCCTTGCCGAGGCGTGGCTGTTCGTGCTGGCCTATGTGGCCTTCGCGCAGCTGGAGGCGGCGCGGCGGCCCGTGGTGGCCATGACGGCGTGCCTGTGCGCCTACCTGCTGCAGCCCTGGGCGAGCGCGCTTGGGCCGACGGCCGCCGTGGCGGCCAACGCCGGCTGCTTCGTGGTGCTCTTCCTCTGCGTGCGGCCGCTTGTCGCCCGTCCGCTGCAGGAGGCCGCGCGTTCTGAGCCGCAGGCCGAGATGGCCGTGGCGAATCCCCAGTCGTTTCTGCCGACGGGCCATTTGCTGTTCGTGACCATCTTCGTGTTCAGCATCGCCCAAGGTCTCGTGATAGCACTGCCCGGCCCCTTCAACGACGCGCCGGCCCTGCCGGTGGCCTTCATACCGCTCGCGGTGATTCTCGTGATGTACCTGGCGCGGGGGCGTATGCCCAACGCCGACGGCCTGTTTGCCCTGTGCGCTTTGCTCATCATCGCCGGCATGTTTCTGCAGCCGAGCGATCGGGTGGTGTCGGGGGGTGTCGCCTCGGCTTCGAACACGCTCATTGACGCAGGGGCCTCCTGTTTCAACCTGCTGCTCGTCCTGCTCGTGGGGAGCATCGCCGGGCGCAACCGCGTGACGGCGCTGCCCACGGCGGCGCTCATGCTGGCGTTGTACTGGTCGGGGGTGGGCGTCGGTGCTGTGCTTGGCAACAGCGCCATGACGCTGCTCGGCTGGACCGAGGAGGCGCTCGTGTGGACGAGCTTCGCGAGCGCTATGGTGTTCGTGGCGTTCTGCTTCATCGTTTTGAAGAATGTGAGCTTCGTCGAGGCTATCGGGGCCATCCGGTCGCCGGAGCCTCTGCGACCTCCGGCCGTGATGGAGGTGCGTGGGCGCCGCGATGGAACTTGCGGCGAAGGTGCGGAAGCGACACGACCTGGTAGGGAGATGTCGTCCGGGATGTTTGCTGGGGTGGCCTCGATCGAGGAGAAGTGCGCAGCGGTGGGCGCCGAGTATGGACTCACGCCGAGGGAGGGAGAGGTGTTTGCGCTTTTGGCCCAGGGGCGCACGGTGGGTGTCATTCGTGAGAAGCTCGTCATATCGCTGAACACGGCTCGCTTTCACACCAAGAATATCTACGTGAAGTTGGGGGTTCATTCTCAACAGGAGCTTATAGACGTTGTCGAGGGCTTTAAGCTCTGACAAGTGTCAAGACGCAAGAAACCCCGCTGCGTTTCAAGGGCTTTCGCAGCGGGGTTCTCACCTCAGAGAGTCCTGCGGAGGGCAGCCGCAGGGAATTCGGGCGGTTTGCGCCCTGGAATTAGCGGATGATGATGGGCCAGTCTCCCATAATGGGCCTCCTCTGGTCGCTCGCGTATTCGCTGACCTCACTATAAAGGCCCGCTCTTCAATTATCAATATCTAAATTTCTGATAATAACTTTGGTACAAAATAATAATAACATTCTCAATTATAACTATCTTTAAGATCAACTTCTGATAATAGGAGATTCCGAAGCTGATAGAATGGGAGCGAGAGGGCAAGCTCAAGGAAAGGCGGCGCGATGGCGGGAAAGTCTGCGATGCGGGGAAAGACGGAGGCGATGCCGAAGCGACTCTCCGTGGATGAGCTGGTGGCCTTTATGAGCCTGCCCATTTTCCACGAGCTGCGCACGGCGGTGGACGTGGGCATTCTGCTCTTCGACGACTTGGACGACTACGATCTTCCCGAGGGCTACTCGAAGGAGGATATCTGGCGCATCCTGCTCGCCGTGCGCAAGCAGGCCGCCGTGTTCATCCCTGAGGATCCGGAGCGCACGGCCGACATGTGGATGGTCACGACCAGTTCGCTGTCGTTCAACACCGAGATGCTGGAGGTGCGCTCGAAGGAGGACTCCTCGCTGGCGCGATCGCTCAAGGACATGCAAGGGTCGCCGTTCGTGACGCGCTTCATCGAGCGCACGCTGGTGCGCGGCCTGGCGGACGAGGGCATCGCGGTGGACGAGGAGCGGGTGCACGAGCTGTTCGCGGGGGCGCCCCCGCTGACGTCTCTCGATCAGTTGGTGGCCAACTACTTTCGTCTTTCGAGCGATTGCGACAGCTTGGCGCGGCGCGCGGTGACCCACGGGCTCATCGAGACGCTGTACTACGAGCTTTCCGAGGGGGTGGATTTGTCCGAGCTGCCCGAGCGGGTGCTCGCGCCGTTGGATCCGCGCTTGGCGCCCCCGGAGTCCCAGGTGCTGATGGATCTGGTGTGCCAGCGGGCCTGTGCCGCAGGGGACGACATGCGTTTCGGTCCCGTATTGCGGCTGCTCAACATCAGCTGGTTCTTCCGCTACTTCAACGTGCTGCCGCGCCTGAACGTGCTCGTGGGACTGCTTTTGCGGAATATCCTGGCGTTGAAGTGGGGTTTTCCCGTGCTCAGCTGGATACCGGAGGGCTTCGATCCGACCTTGGCGGAGGCGCCGGTGGATGCGGCCCGCTACGAGGCGGTGTTCGAGTCGTGGTCGACCGACTACGGTTTCGGCTTCGATTTCACGCCCTATTTCGAGTTGAATGTGTGTCTGTACCTGCGCGAGCTGGAGCGGCTGGCGGTTTCCATCACCTATCTCGAGCAGCTCAACGAGCAGATCGAGCGCATCTTCGAGTCCCATATCAATGCGCGCCAGAAATCCATCCTGGTGGCGCTGTGCCGCGAACCCGGGGCTCTTTTGCGCATCGCGCCGCATCAGCGCAGCTTCCGCATCGCCTACGGCACCGCCCGGGCCGATTTTCTGGGGCTGGAGCGCGAGGGGTATTTGGTGCGAGAACAGGAAGGACGCGCCTTCGCGTTCCGCGCTCATCCTGGCTTGCAGGAGAAGATCGTCCAGCTGGGGGCCGCTGTGGTCGGCTCGGCGGAAGCGAGCCTGGGGGAGGGCGCCGTTGTAGTATCCTGAGGGGGAACTGAGAATCCGACTGGGCTTAGGGCCAATGAGGGCCAGTCCCCGCGCGCGGCGGCTGGCGAGAGTGTGCGAAAGGACTGCCATGATCAACGAGAAGATGTACGGGCTGGGCGATGAGCCGAGTGCCATCCGCGAGCTGTTTGCCTACGGGATGGCGCGCAAGGCCGAGATCGGCGCCGAGAACGTGTTCGATTTCTCGATCGGCAACCCTTCGGTGCCGGCGCCCGATTTGGTGCGCGAAACCATGCTGGAGCTTCTGGACATGGATCCGGTGACCCTTCACGCCTATTCGCCCGCGGCGGGTCTGCCCGAGGTGAAGGAGGCCATCGCGGCGTATCTGTCCAATCGCTACGACACGACGGCGACGCCGGGCCATCTTTACCTGACGGCCGGTGCCGCGGCGGCCTTGGCTTCATCCATTGCCGCTGTGACCCAACCTGGCGACGAGGTGGTCGTGGTGTCGCCGTACTTCCCCGAGTACCGCACCTGGATCGAGGCGGCCGGCTGTACCATCGTGGAAGTGCCGGCGGCGGTTCCGAGCTTCCAGCCCGACATCGAGGCGCTGCGCGCGGCCATCGGGCCGAAGACGAGTGCCGTGATTATCAACACGCCGAACAACCCGGTGGGCGCCGTGTACACCCGCGAGAGCCTTGAGGCCCTGGCGGTCATGCTGCGCGAGCGTGAGGAAGCGCTGGGACGTCCGCTGTACCTCATCAGCGACGAGCCCTACCGCGAGATCACCTACGGCATCGAAGTGCCCTGGGTGCCGTCGCTTTATGCCCGCACTATCGTGTGCTACTCCTACTCCAAGGCGCTCTCGCTGCCCGGCGAACGCATCGGATGGGTATACGTTTCGGATAGCGCCGACGACGGCGATGCGGTGGCGGTGGCCGTGGCGGGCGCGGGACGGGCGCTCGGCTACGTGTGCGCGCCGGTGCTGCTGCAGCGCGTGGCGGCCCGCTGCGTGGGGGAGCCGTCGGACGTGGCCGCCTACGCGGAGAACCGTACGGCCCTGACCGAGGGACTCTCCGCGCTCGGCTACGAGTACGTGGAGCCGGACGGCGCCTTCTACCTGTGGGTGCGCGCCCTGGAAGAGGACGCCCAGGCGTTCTCGGATCGCGCGAAGGAGTACGAGCTGCTCATCGTTCCCTCGGACAGCTTCGGCGTCGGCGGCTGGGTGCGGCTGTCCTACTGCATCGCCCGCGACACCATCGAACGCTCGATGCCCGCATTCAAAGCCCTGAAGGAGAGCTACGAGGTTTAATCGAGTTTCACTTCGCTAACGCAGTTCACGCCAGCGCGCTGGGCAGCTGTTTCGGAGGTGCGTTTTCTGCTGACATCATTTCCAGCGCATTCTAAAGGTGCTCAGGGAAGTGGGAGCGACGCTCTAGACGCCTTTCGCCATCTCTCGAGGTAAAACTACTTGCCCGATTTGCGGTGGGCGAGCCAGAAGAAGCCGGCGCTGGCGACGATGAGACCGGCGAGGGTCGCCACGCGGCCTACGCTGGGGTCTTTGTAGCCGATGGCGAAGACGCCGAGGCAGAAGGCGGCCATGATGGCGCAGAGAATGCCGAGCCAGCGCAGGTAGAGAGCGGCTTCCTGTGGGGCGCTCGAGCGTTGCGGCGCGATCGGCTCGCCGGTACGATTCGGGGCTTGGGGTCGTTTCTCTTCCAACGTTCGGCCTCAGTTTCCGTAAGAATTGAGGTACTCGAGGATTTCCTGGCGCGAGTGCATGCCGCACTTGCTGTAGATGCGCTTGATGTGGCTGTGCGCGGTGGCGGGGGTGATGAACAGCTCTTCGGCCACTTTCTTCTGTGTGTGACCCAGCGCGTAAAGGGTGAGCACGTCCATCTCGCGGCTGGTGAGCAGGAAGTGCTCGCCCATGCGCTCAACGTTGCGGCGCATGGAATCGGACAGCTCGCCCATGGAGAGCGGGGAAGGGATAGGGGATGGCTCCAAGGCGGCCGAGGCTGAAGAGGCGAGAGGCGATGGCATCGTCGCCGAGGGGGAAGACGAAGGGGCGGAGGCGAGAGAGATCGAGGAGGGGTCGATCCGGAGAAGCTGCTCCCGGATAGCGGCGCATTCCTCGTTGCAACGGATGCACTGGCGTGCTTCGGCGGCTTTCAGAGCCTCGGAGGCTGTTTGCTGGGCGGAAGCCTCGCGCTTCGCGGCGTTGAACACGACGCTCTGCAGCGTTTGCTCAGCTTTGGCCAGCGCCGCTGCCGACTCGGCCGCATCGGCTTCGGCTTGGCGCGTGACCCGCTCGTTCTCGGCTTCCAGACGATCGTTCTCTGCGGACGACTCGCCGCGCTCGGCGTGCATGAACTGCACGAGAACCACTTGGGTGGAAATGAGGACAAGAGCCCCAAGCAGCGAGTTGATGAGCAAATCGTTGCCGGCCAACGGGTAAGTGAAGTACAGCAGCATGCGGGCGAGGGAACGCGAGCCGAAACAGATCACCCAGCCGCCCATGGCGTATACGTAGGGGTCGCGGGTTCCGAAGCTGGTGAAGGCGATGATGACGTACCAGCAGTAGGCGCAAATGACGATGTTCAACGTGTTGACGGTCACGGCTCCGATTTCCCAGCGATAAGGGAAAGCACCGAACAGAACGAGGCTGAGAGAGGCCAGAAGTGCCATGGTGATAAACGCGTCCACGGTCATGACGCGCTCGCGGCGGCGCACGACGAGGAACATGAGCAGGGCGCATATCAGCATGGAGCACAGGGCGTAGGCCAGTCGCGAGCCCCAGGTGAAGGAGATGGGCAGCCCGTCGGGGTAGCCACGGAGAAAGCCGTCGACGAATCCCAGAAGCGCCATGCCGACGGCGCAGGCGGCGAGGAATCGGGAGTCCTGGATGTTGCTGCGGGCGAAGGTGAAGAAGGTACGGGCCCGGCGGTGCGGCCGCTCCGTGGGGTGCTCGGCGCGCAGGCCGGCCGGGCCGAGGAAGGCGAACTGAGCCACGATGAGCGCCATGCCGATGATGTTCTGCGCCCGGGTGGGCAGAAATGAGAGCAGGTAAACGATGCCGACGCTGATAAAGAAGGCCGAGAACACGAACAGGGCGGCCGTCACTTCGTCGGTGCCGCGCAGGCAGCGCAGCCAGTAGAACATGCACAGCGACAGGGCCAGGGTGCTGGCAATGCTGAGGGCGAAAGCCGTGGCCGCAAGAGTTTGGTCGGTGCTGTCGAGCAGGGAGAGCGCCATGGAGGCTCCGGCGGCGACGATGATGCTTCCCACCATGATCCACTGCACGGCGGTAGCACCGAGCTCGCGGCGAGACCGCGAGAAGATGAGCAACGCTACGATGAAGAGCGCGCAGGTGACAAACATGGAGCCGTCGGTGAAGATGCCGTCGTCAGTGGAGGCGTAGCTGCCGTAGCACGCCACGATGAGAGCCGTGCGTGCGCAGATGATGCCTGCGAGCATGGGCCAAAAGGCCTTCGCGCGGCTTAGAAGTCCGCTCACGACAACGCTCATGAATCCCCCTTTCGCCCGATGCATGTTCCATCATGGCTTTCCCGCGATTCCCCATCATAGCTCTTTTTCCGACTTGTGCGCGGGGAATCTTGGCTGCGGCGAATCTGCCGAGGGAGCCGTTACGTTTCCGCAATCTGACATCGCCTGAAAAAGGGGAGGGGCGCAGCGGAGGTTCTGGTAATCTTGCAGGTGGACAATCGAAGAAGAGGAGGAGCCCATGAGCGAGGGTCGCGACATATACCACGAGCCGAAGCAGAAAGTGCTGCTGCGCACGGCCGATGTGTACCAAACCGAAGTGGACGACGAAGTGGCCGGATACTCGGACAAGCTTCTGGCCATTGTGGCCGACTACCACAACGGCGGTCGCCCCGAGGGGATGAACGCCCAGGCGATGGTCGGTAAGTCGAAGCGCGGCGAGGTGGCGTTCCGCTTGTTCGGACGCATCAATCCCGAGACGCGCGTCATCGAGGCCGCCGGCTTCAAGACGCGCGGATGCCTGGCGATGACGGGGTGTGCGAGCGCCACCTGCTCGATGATCGAGGGGCGCACCTTCGACGAGGCGCTGGCTCTCACGATCGAGGATGTGCGGGAGGCCGTGGGCGGCGTTCCCGCTGGAAAGGCGAACACACTGACGTTCTCCGTGGAGGCGGTGCGAGCGCTCATCGGCGACTTCCTCGCACGGGAGGGGGCCGGTCTGGCCGAGCTTGATGCGGTGGTGCCCTGCGACTCCTACAGTGTCGCCTGCCTGATGTGCGAGCACTGCTCGCTGCGCGATACGCGCACCGACCTGTTTGTGGCGGCCATGGACGGTGAGTAGCCGTGCGCGAGGAAGACGAGATCCGCGCTGCGGTGATTGAGTTGGCCCGCGCCCAGGCGGCCGGCGAGGACATCGCCGACGCGCTGCCCCATGGCGAGGCTCTGGCCACTGCGGGTGCAGCGGCCGATGGTGAGGTCGCAGATGACGCCCTCGACCCCGAGCAGGCGCGTCGGGAGGCCATTCTGGCAGTGCTTGACGTGGTGCGCGCGGCCTCGCGGGAAAGCCTCCTATCGTGTCCCTGCGAATGGGAGGCTGCCGGTCTGGTGCCCCCGTCGATGATGCCCGAAGACTTGGAAATGGCCGTCTACGATGCGCTTATGGAATTCGGCGATCCCAACGGCTCGCGCGATGCGGGCGACGTGGAGGGCCCCGATGCCGGAGGCGCACCTCGCCGCGCCGCCAACAAGCACGTGAAGTCCGCCTTCTCCTCCTCCAACGGCCGCCCCGTGGGCGCATCCCCCTTCAAACGCAAAGCCGTCTCAGCGGATGCGGCAGAGGTTGGGACGGAGCGATCGGCGAAGGCGAAGCCGAGCGGAGAGGCTGAGTGCGTCGATCGGGCGAGCTCCGCGACAGAAGAAGACGTCCGAGGGGCTGGCGGGTGCCCTGACCGAGCGAGTTCCGCAGCGAACGAAACAGCCCAGTGGGCTGTTTCGCAGAGCGAGGACTGTTTGAGCGAATCAGGGTACCCGCCAGCCCCGCCCCAGGAGACTTCCAACCAGATTCCCGAGGAAGACCCGCATCCCGAGTTCGCGCACATCCGCCTGCTCATGGGTGCCGAGAGCTACTACCTCTACGACGATTCGGCCATGACCGACGCCTACGCCCGCTGGGCGTTCCTCGCCGCTGAGGACGACCCCGTGGCCACCTTCATCGAATGCGTGCGCGAGGAGTCGTCGGTCTACCCCCGCCCCATGGCGCGGGAGAGCTTGGCCAACGACCCGTTTCGCATGAAGGCCGAAGCGGTGGAGGCGGCCTTCGCTGAGGCCCGCGCGCAGGGTCGCGCCGACGACATCGAGCGCGTGGAGGCTTCCAACGGCGACGTCTACTTCTATTCCACGACGTATTTGACTCCTCGCCGCGCCCAGGCCCTCGCCGAGTGGGACGCCGTCGAGCGCATTCGCAACGTGTAAGACTTGCCTGCCCAAGCCTCGGCGGTTCAGTCTGTGAGCTGCGCTGTCGAAACCGTAGCTCGACCCGTATTTTTGTCGCGCTTTTCAGATGAGTTGGACATTTTTGTGGGTCGGGCTGCGGTGTTTTAGGCGACTAACTTTCCAAAAGAACAAGAAATACCTGTTCAGGGCATCGGGCTTGTTGTTCGGGCGAAGACGACCCGCAGCCCGAGAGGCAAAAATGTCGTAGGCGCTCTTCTCTGATGGCAAAAACACGCCTCGTGCTACGGGTGCGTGCAAAAAAGGAGCCCCCGCAACCGGTTTGCGGGGGCTCCTTTCACGAAGGGGGAGCTCCTTCGGAGCTCGCGTTAGAAGGGGTCGGCTATCAGGTGAGGTGATGCCGCTTGGGAGGGGCGACCGAGGTCGCCCCCTACGGATCAGCCTTCAGCGCAGATTGGTTTCGCTCTGCGCATCTCCCTAGGCGTCGGGAAGCAGGCCGAGGGCGGCGAGGTCTTCCTTCACGTCGGGCATGTCGTAGTAGTCCAGGCACTCGGCCGTCGGGCAGCCCAGCTCGGGATCCCAGCCAAAGCATTCGTACATCATGGTGAGGGCCGTTTGGAAATCCTCTTTGTCCATCTTGTTGGTGCCCTCGGTGAACACCTCGATGTCCGGATCCATGGTGAAGGGCCACTCGGTAACGACGTCGTGCACGTTGCGGAAGTCATTGGTACCCATTTGCCCGTTGGCACCCACCATGCCGCGCGCGGTGTTGGCTCTCTGCAGCGTGGTGATTTTCGCACCCATCTTGTACAGGTCTTCCGTCGTCACGTCTTCGCCGGTGACGGCCTTCATGAATTTGGCCTCCAGATCCAGGTCGCCGCGATAGTCGCGAGCCTTCGTGGGGCTCATCGTCATGGGCCATACCCAGTTGCACAGCGTGAGCGAGTCGTGCAGCACGTCGGTGACGATGGACCACCAGGCGAAGTTCGCTTTATACTCATTCATGGGGGTGTAGTTCTTGTCCGGATCGATGGCGCTCGCGTCGCCCCACACTTCGGCCGCGATCTGCTGCTTAAGCTCGAAGGGCAAGCCGCAGCCCTGGAAGTTCACGGCAGAGTGGATCATGTCGTCGCGGTTGAAGACCATGTTATAGAGCAGGCCCACCTGTCCGAAGCACTCATGGGCATGGTGCACCGGCCAGCCGCGCACGTTGATGAGCGTGGAAGCGGGGGTGTTCCACCAGTCTGGATCGTTCCAACGCTCGGTCCAGACGATGGGGCCGTGGCCGATGTAGGCGATCTCCGAGTCGTTGGCGGCGATCTTCGCCAGAAGGGGCGGCACCATGGAGGGGTCGTTATTCTTGAAGCCCTCCCAATTGATTTCCGCGTACTCCTCGGGGGGCAGCACCTTCTGGAGCAGGCCCGTAGCATAGCAGTGGGCGATGTCGCGGTAGATCTGCCCGTAGTTGCACCACAGGCCCAAATCGTCCATGGTGGAGCCGAATACCTGATCCCAGATGAGGGCGTCTTCACTGCCGGCTTCAACGGAAGTGTTGTCGCCTAAAATCTTGATCATGTAGTTGGTGAACGGGAAGTTCGGCACGCAGGTGTTGCCCGTGATCTCGTAGCCGCCGTTGGCCGCCGAGGCCGGCACGCGCAAGTCGGAGTAGCAATGGATGGGGCAACTGTGGCAGCCGTCCATCTTGATGGTGTACTTCTCGGCCTCTGGGCCTTCGTCTTTGAAGGCCTTCATGCAGCGGTAGCCCACGGTGTTGATCTCGCCGGGCTTCGGCTCGCCGGTGTCGATGGGGCCGCCTTCGGCCAGCGCCCAGGTCAGTCCCTTCTGGGCCGTCCAGCGGCTGCCCTTGTCGAAGTACTCGGCCCACTCCTGCTGGGTGGAAGGTACGACGTGGTTGTTGTTGGAGCCGACGATCTCGCGCAGCATGTAGTCGGACAGGTCGGCCACCTCTTGCGGGTCGGCCACGTAGATGGGCTGGCTACCGCGCACGACGAGCGCCTTCAATTTCTTCGAGCCCATGACGGCGGCGGCTCCAGCGCCGGCGGAATGGTTGCGGGAATTGATGATGCAGGCGTAGGGCAGCAGGTTCTCGCCGGCAGGGCCGATGGTGGCCACGCAGAAGTCGGTGCCCTCCTTGCGCGAGAGCGCCTCGGTGGTGGCGCGGGTGCCCTGGCCCCACACTTGATCGGCGGGCTTGATCTCAATGTCGTCATCGTCGATCTTCAGGTAAACCGGTTCGTCGGAAGCGCCCTCGATGACGATGGCATCCCAGCCGGCCTTCTTGATGGCCGCACCGATCATGCCGCCGGTGTGGGCGTCAACAACTTGATGATCGGTGGTATAGGTGGAAAGGGAGGCGATGGTGGTGCGGCCCGCCAGGGGAACACCGGTGGCGGTCAGAGGGCCGACGGCGAACACGATCTTGTTCTCCGGGGAGAGCGGATCGGTGCCGGCGGGCACTTCGTCGTACATGATCTTGTTGGCTATTCCCATACCGCCCAAATACTCTTTATAAGGGTCGGTGGGCGAGACGGAAACGGTTTTGTCGGTCAGGTTGACGCGGAGGATCTTACCGGTCCAGCCATAGGACTTGTTGGGATCCAATTTTGAATCAGCCATGATGAAGCTCCAAATCTCTTCGTGTACTCATGTTGCGTGGTACTAGGTCGTCGATCTGGAGTAATCGTCGCGTACGAGTATAAGGGAGGGCAATTTTATCCCCCTCCCCTCAATGAGGGGATCTTTTTCAACGGAAACATGACGGCTCCTCTACGGACGGATGAGGAGAAATCAAACGTTCGGTAATCCCCCTCAAAGAGGGTACACAGCTTCTTCATTCATGACTATGATGCCCTCTGTTGCGTGGCGTCGCGATCTTGAGTTCTCTCTGAGACAAGCATGAAGTTACAAGGGGGAGTTCAAATGTCTGACACCCAGAAAAATGAAACCGTGGCCACCGAGCAGCCGCCCGCGGCCCCGGTGTCCGCTACCGAGCCCGGCTCTGCGCCGGCCTCCGAGAAGAAGCAGCCCTTCTTTACCCGTCGCACCGTGCTCGCCATGACCGGTTGCGGCGTTGCCGGCCTGGTGGTCGGCGGCGTGCTCGCCTCCTGGGGCGTGACCACCGCCTCCATTGCCTCGGGCCGCATCGAGCTGCGCACCACTCCTACGAAAATGATCGTCACCGACCGCGCTCGCTGCTCCGGCTGCCAGCGCTGCGAGATGATGTGCACCCTGAAGAACGACGGCGCGACCCAGCAGTCCATCGCCCGCGTGCGCGTGTGGGACAACTACAATTTCGGTTCCGGCGTCGATACCAACGACGGCATCTTCGGCAACTGCCAGTTCACGGTCGCCTCCTGCAAGCAGTGCGTCGATCCGCAGTGCGCCAAGTACTGCCCCGTCCATGCCATCCACTCCGATGAGGAGACCGGCGCTCGCGTTGTCGACGAGGACGTGTGCATCGGCTGTGGCATGTGCTCTGCCGCCTGCCCTTGGAACATGCCCCACATCAACGCCCAGACCGGCACGTCGACCAAGTGCATCTCCTGCGGTCGCTGTGCCGAGCAGTGCCCCAACGGCGCCATCAAGTTCATCGATTGGGAGGATATTGCCCAGAAGGCCATCGACGAGGGCGTGGTTTCCACGGTCACCATCGTCGAGGCTTAAACGATAGAGAGAAGGACCATTATGTCAGGACACGCTTTAACACGGCGCAGCTTTTTAGTTGGAAGCGCCGGGGTGGCTGCCGTGGCCGCCGGCGCGGGCCTTGTGAGCTTGTCGGTTCGCGGCGAAGCCGATGCTGATGCCGAGACGGATAAGCGAACCGAAGTGGTGCACTCGCTGTGCAATTCCTGCTCGAGCAAGTGCGGTTATTACGCCTACGTCGTAGACGGCGAGCTCACGAAGCTCATTGGGGATGAGGCCCATCCGAACGCGCAGGGCAAGTTGTGCGCGCGCGGGTACGGCTATTCCCAGATCGCCTATTCGCCCGATCGACTCACCGACCCGATGAAGAAGAACGAAAACGGCGAATTCGAAGTAATAGGATGGGATCAGGCGCTCAGCGAGATCGGCCAGAAGGTGAACGATATCATCGCGCAGTACGGCCCCGAGGCGCTTGCCATGGTGCAGGATCCGCGCCCGTCGGGCAAGTACTACACGAAGCGCTTCATGAACGCGCTCGGCAGCCCCAACGTGTACACGCACGGCGCCGCCTGCAACCTCTCCAAGGAGTCCGGGTTCACGCAGGCCATCGGGGCGGCCAACTTCGAATCGGATGTGGCCAACTCGAAGATGACGATGTTCATCGGCCGCAGCTATGCCGACGCCATCCGGCCCAGCTCGGTGGCCGCGCTGCAGCAGGCGCACGAGAACGGCGCGCACATCGTGCTGGTGGATCCGCGCCTGAACAACAGCATCGCTTTCGCTGACGAGTGGGTGCCCATCAACCCTGGCACCGACCTGGCGCTCATCTTGGCCATGTCCAACGTGCTTATTAATCGCGATCTCTACGATGCCGAGTACGTGGCGGCCAACAGTGTCGGATTCGACGAGTGGGCGAGCGCCATTGCGGGCTACACGCCGGAATGGGCCGAGGGCATCACGGGCATTCCCGCTGCCGATATCGAACGGCTGGCGCTCGAGTTCGCCGAGGCGGCCCCTGCGGCCTCCATCGAGCCGAGCTGGCGCGGTGCCTTCGGGTGCTCGTACGCGAACTCGGGCGAGACGGCGCGAGCGCTCTGCCTGTTCAACACGCTTCTGGGCTGCTGGAACCAGCCCGGCGGGGCGCTGTTCCTCCCCAGCGTGAAGGCGGGCGATCTCGATCCGGCGAAGTTCCCCGAGGTGCCGAAGGTCGAGGCGAAGATGTGGGGCGCCGAGGAGTACCCGCTGGCGCTCTCTTCCATGGGCACCAACCTCTACGTCGCCGAGATGGCGAAGGAGGGCAAGGTCAAGGGCCTGTTCTTCTACAACTCGAACATGGCGGCCGGCTATTCCAACCCCGCCCAGCTGGCAGAGGACTTCGCGAACCTCGATCTGATGGTCGTCGTCGACGTGCAGATGTCGGAAACCGCGATGCTGGCCGACTACGTGCTGCCCGAGTGCAGCTACCTGGAGCGTCGCGAGCTGCCCGAGTTCGTGGGCGGACGCGTGCCGGTTGTTTCCCTGCGCGATCAGGTGCTCGAGGTGATTCACCCCAACACGCGTCCGGTGGACGTGATTTTCACGCAGCTGGCCGAGGCGTGCGGCGTGGGGCAGTACTTCCCGTTCACCGTTGACGAGCTGGCCGACGCGCAGCTGCGCAGCGTGGGCACGAGCCTCGATGAGCTGCGCCAGGTCGGCACGATCTCGTTCCCCGAGAAGGCCTATGCCTACGGCAAGGTTCCCGAGTGGAAGACCCCGACGGGCAAGATTCAGTTCACGAGCGAGGCGTGCGAGGCGGCTGGATTGTCCGCGTGCCCGGTGTGGGTCGAGCCCCAGGTGATGCCGAACGAGACCGTCGGCGAGTTCCGCCTCATCGGCGGCAAGCAGGCCATCCACACGCATACGCAGACCGCCAACTGCGAGCCTTTGATGGACATCACGAAGTCCTACGGCCTCGACCGCATCTGGATCAACGCTGAGGTGGCCGAGCGTCTGGGCATCGCGGATGGTGACGAGGTCATTCTGTCGAACACGATGGCCGAGGGCCCCATCAAGGTGAAGGTGACCGAGCGCATTAACCCGACGGCCATCTACATGCCCTCGCACTATGGCTGCAAGTCTCCCGATCAGCGCACGGCCTATGGGGTTGGCTTGAACTTCATGGACTTCGTTCCCTTCCACATGGAACCGGCCTATGGCTCGGCCATGACGCAGGAGACGTTGGTTTCCGTGCAGAAAGTAGGTGAATGATGGCACGCTACGGAATGCTCATCAATACCAAGAAGTGCATCGGCTGCTATGCCTGCCGCACGGCTTGCCAGCGCCAGAACGACCTGCTTCCCGATGAGTCGTTCATCCGCTTTGAAGAGCGTGAAGTGGGCAAGTACCCCAACGTGACCGTGGAACACATCCCGCTGCAGTGCATGCACTGCGAGGACGCGCCGTGCGCGAGCGTGTGCCCCACCGGAGCCGCGCACATGGGCTCCGACGGCATCGTCGAAGTGGATCACGGCCGGTGCATCGGTTGTCTGTACTGCATGGCTGCCTGCCCCTATCAGGTGCGCACGCGCAATTCGAAGACGGGCGAGGTGGACAAGTGCCGCTTCTGCACGCTTTCTTCCTATGAGAACGGCACGAAGATGTGCTCGTGCGTCGATGCCTGCCTGACCGGTGCTCGCATCTTCGGGGATCTGGACGATTCCGATAGCGAGATTTCCAAGGAAATCGCGCGCACGGGTGCGGCCCCCATCGCCGGCGATCTGACCCGCGCCAAGATCTATTACGTGAGGTGATTGACATGATCTACGAACCCATCTGGGGCGCCATCATCGCGTGGTACCTCTTCCTGGCCGGCTTGGGCGGCGGCGCGTTCGCAACGGCAGTGTTCGTCCGCTACCGCCATCCGGATTGCAAGCGCCTCATGCGCGTCGGACGCCTTATCGCGCCGATCGTGGTTATCATCGGTCTGTGCTTGTTGATGTTCGACGCTGCCGCGGGCTTTGCTCATCCGCTGCGCTTCGCGCTTCTGCTTACGAACTTCGGATCGGTAATGACCTGGGGCGTGGTGTTTCTGGCGGTGTTCGTGGTCGTCGCGCTCATCGTGCTGGTGCTTGATTTGATGAAGCGCGAGGTGCCGATGTGGCTCGATTGCGTGGGGCTCGTCATGGGCCTGTGCGTCGCCATTTACACCGGCTGCCTGCTCGGCGTGTGCCAGGGATTCCCCCTGTGGAACAGCGCGCTTCTGCCGATTCTGTTCCTCGTGTCCGCCGTGTCCACCGGCATGGCCGCGGTGCTGCTCGTCGGCGTGTTCTACGCGCCTGACGAGTTCAACGAGGTCGTCGTCATGAAGAAGTTCCACTTCTGGCTGCCCGTCATCGAGTTCGTGCTGGTTGCCGCGCTGCTGTTCATCACGGCGTTCAACCCCAGCCCCGCTGGCTGGGAGAGCGTGATGTCGCTGGTGGCGGGCAATTGGGCCGTCGCGTTCTGGTTGCTGTTCGTCATCGTGGGCCTGGTGCTCCCGACGATTTTGGAGTGCTGGATGCTGTGGCTGGCCAAGCACGAGTTCGAGACCTCGCGCACGGGCCAGATGATCAGCGCGCTGTCGGATGCGGGCGTGCTCGTCGGCGGCTTCATGCTGCGTCTGCTCATCGTGAGCGCGGCGGTGCCGATCACGATTGTTCAGCCCTGGATGCTGTAAGTTCTTGCGATACCCACTCCTTGCAAAAGGCGGCCTTAGGGCCGCCTTTCTTGTGGGACGGCTCGGCATTTTTGTTTCGCGGTTTCGGAGAGGGCAGGTTTCGGAGAGGGCGGCTGCGGAAGGGTGCAGTTGCGGAAAAGGAGCGGAGCGGCTTCAGGCCTGGACGTGGTACGTTTCGACGAGCCACTCTTCGAGGCAGAGACCGCTTTCCGCTATGTCGGAGGCGGCCTCTTTGCCGACGTAGCGGTAGTGCCAGGGCTCGTAGCCGATGCCGGTTGTGGCGCTTTTGTCCGTGGGGTAGCGCAGGATGAAGCCGTACTCGGTGCAGTGGGCCATGAGCCACTGCTGGGTGGCCGTGGATTCCTGGCCTTCGTCCAGTTCCAGGTAGTCAGCGTCCACGATGTCGACGGCGAGACCGGTTTGGTGCTCGCTGGCGCCCGGTGGGGCAACCCAGAATGCGGCGGCCTCCTCGGCTTCGGTGCCTTCCAGATGCTCCTCGCGCTCGGCTCGCTCGATGCGGTTTTCGAAGAGATTCTCCTGGTAGTCGTAGGTGCGGAAAGAGGAGCAGATGATGGGATGTGTGCCGGCGGCTTCGGCAGCCGTGAGCATGGCTGTGAGATCTTCGACGATGCGGGCATCCACTCGGTGGTTGACGTGGGGCTCCACCCAGCTTGCGTCGGGCAACTCGGCCAGATTGCTAGGCGCGAAGTCGGCGGCGAGGGGATGGTCGCGGTTCACGAGGCGCAGGTTCCAGGGTAGGTCTTCAAGCGTCGTCGGAGGCATTTCGGTATTGGTCGCGGCTGCTGACTCGGTCTCGGGAGAGGTCGTGGCGGCCGCTGCTGTCTCTGTGTTGGGTGAGGCGATCGTGCCGTTAAGCGGCGTTTCGGGTTGGGTCAGGGTACCGGATTCGGAAGGTACAGGCTGGGCGTGGGCGGCCGACCTGCGGGAGGAGAAATAGGCACCGTCGCCGACGACGAGCACGGCGGCCAATCCGCCGGCGAGCGCGATGAACTCGCGACGGTCGAGCGCGAATGGCGCGTTCGTCATGGGGCCTCCTCCTTCCTGGGTTCGGTGTTTCGTTTGGCTTGCCTTCGGCTGCTGCGTTGTCGCTTGGGGCTCGGTTCGCTTTTGGGGCGGCCGGCTCCGGCGACGTGTGATTGCCGCTGGAATGCGCCAGTTGCGACTGGCGAGCCGATGGGGGGCTCCCATGGTAGCGCTTGGGTTGCGCGCCGCGTGACAGCATTTGCAAAAAGACGCACACCTTACGCTTTCTTAATTGGAGTGTTCAGGGTTCCGCAAGCGGGAAGGCGCAGGCGCTATAATAACGGCCATGAAAAAGCCAACAGAGAAAACGAAAGAGACGATTGCGCAGGGCGATGCGGGCGATGCTCCCGACGGCGTGACTGATCGCGCAATCGAGGCGAGGGAGCAAGTCTTAGCGGCGGCTGCCGACGAAGACTCTGCAGAAGGCGAGGAGGGCGCTGAATCTCGCGTGCGCTTATCGAAGACGAACCGCTACGATTTCGGGGTTGTGTCGGCGGCCACTCACAAATCGATGCAGGGCAACAAGCGGCGCGACACGAAGCCGGAGGTGCTCGTGCGCCGCATGCTGCGCGAGATGGGCTTTCCCGGCTACCGCTGCGATTGGAGGAAAGCGCCCGGGCGTCCGGACGTGGCGTTCGTGGGGCGCAAGCTCGCCATCGAGATCCGCGGCTGCTTCTGGCATCGGTGTCCCGTGTGCAGCCTGTCGGTGCCCAAGAAGAACCTCGATTACTGGGAGGCTAAGTTCGCCCGCAACGTCGAGCGCGACGAGCAAAACCTGGCGGCGCTAGAGGCGGCCGGCTGGAAGGTGCTCGTGCTGTGGGAACACCAACTGAAGAAGAAAGAGCTGCCCGCCACGCGCCGCCTTCTCTACGAATTCGTGCGCCGCGAGGACGACCCCGACTACGATGAGGCTTTTCCGGTTTGCGAGGGGGAGTGAGCATAGCACTAGCTCGCTAATGTTCCAAGTTCAGAAAAGTGTGAACATGAGGTTAATTCCGGTTCAGAAAAATGCGAGAACAGGGTCTGAGTAAGCTCAGAAAAACAATATTGCCTGGTGGATTGCACAATCCTAAAGCACTTCCTATCCACTGAACAGATCGTCGTGGCCACCGGTTCTCTGAAAGTACGCCTGATCGTCGGTCTGCGCCCAAACAAGCAACCAGTCGCCAGCGTTTGCGACATGGCATTCCATGCTTCCCGACCACTCGCCTTTGAGCCGATGCATGTTATGCCGGCGAACAAGTTCTGATCGGCTATCTGGGGTATCGGCGACCACCAATTCCACGACTTCTTTCAGAGGATCTAGCGCTACGTGCTTCTTCTTAAGGCGCTTAACGTCTTTCTGGAAGCGCGGGGTGTAATTGGCTCTCAGCACCGCTATGCTCCCATCGCCTCGAACATTTCTGATACGGTGGCGTAGCCCGGATCTCCCGATGCGATGAGTTCTTTCGTTTCCCTTATTGCCTCGCGAGACTCGAGATTAGGCGTTGGATATTCAAGCGTGAGGGGAATGCGCTGCTCGCGTACGATCTGACGGTAGAACGCGCGCGTGACTGATGAGAGATCGAAGCCGAAATCTTCCACGATGTTAGCTGCGGCGCGCTTGGTATCTTCGTCGACTCTCACCGTTACAGAAGCAGTTGCCATAGGACCGACCTCCTTTACTAATAGTAAGACGATTATATGCTTTTGTCTTGCATTGTTCAAGGATCTGCATCTGCTGACTGTGTTTGATGGGCTTGATATACTGCGAAATTGCCTGGCGCATCGTTGAGCGCTTCCGAGAATTTCGTAAATCACTATAGCCATTCACCAAACTTGAGTTACTCATATTTCTGGAAAATTATATTTCATAGTTCGGAGTTGCTCGTGATAATGAGCAATTATTACATCGCATTGATACGCGAGAGGATTCCAAATCACTCCCAATGGACGTCGATAACCAGCATTTCTCAATGTCCTTCTTCGCAGGGCTAACCGTGTCATATCAGTTATGACATGTTGTGCCTCCCTGCGCCGTTCCAAGAGCCCTAGAACATCTAATCGAATCTTGGGATTCACGACCTAATGAAAAATTTTTCGAAAAAGAGCCGCCCATAGGGTGCGCTCTTCGCGTTATGCGTAATAGGAGGTGAGGTTCAGGAATGTCGCACGGCGAAACACAGCAAGACAATGAAGATTACAGCAAAGCGAACCGAGCTACTACTAAAACAGAGACATCTATTTTGGTGGAAAAGTTCGTGGAAGACCATTACGACGAGGTGTTCCGCTATTACGCAAGGCGCCTTCCAAGCAAAGAGGATGCCCAGGATGCAACATAGGAAGTATTCCTCCGCCTTGGAATGACATTAGAATACATCTAACGTCACCTTGCAGAGAGGCTGGCATCGAAGCCCAATTACTTTCGAACGAATAAGGCAACTGTAATGACATTAGATGTGTTCTAATGTCATGCGGGCTTTCCGATTACCAGGCTCCTGATTCTGATGATATAGACGCAAACAATAGCAAGATTGAGGCCATATGGCGAAAGGACGATAGCCTCATAATCGATGAACATAATGGCAGTCCTGCCAGCAGTTTGCGCGATTTGCTTCAGACAACAGCGGCAGAGGCTATTTCTCGGCCACAGGCGGAATAAACTCCTCTATCGCACGTCTTAGTTTTGGGTGGTGTATGACGAAGTGTATTGATGGTACAAGCTCTTTCGACACCATAGCCCACCTGCCTTCGTGAATGCTGATCTGTAGGTTCCTGAACGTCTGTGAAGAAGTTTTCTCTACCTGATACCGAGGATGATCCGCTGCGAAACGGTCGGTATCCTCCAGGTGCGCAAGGTACTGCTCGTACGTGTACGCGACGCCCTTCTCGCAGAATACGTTCGAAAGGTCGAGGTTCAACGGATAGACCTCGAACTCCTCTCTGGTAAGCAGCGGTATCTCGACATGGATCTCGCTAGTCTCAAGAATATGCACGACGCGCCGACGAGCCGAAGAGGCGGCATCGGCAATGCCGGCCGCCTCTTCTCCATCGAATCCAGACCTTGCAAGCATCTCCACCAGAAGGGACGCATCGATGGTGTAGAGCGGCAGCGAAGAGAGGATGCTCCTGCGCTTCCCGATTGCTTCTGAATCGACCTGCAAAAAAGCGTTGAACTCGTTCTTGTTGTCGATGCGGTAGATATCCATCAAGGGTCGCGCAGCGCTCAGCAGCTCCTGGGCTCGCGCCGTATAGTACCCCAACTCCTTCCTCGATTTGGTCAAATAGTATCTTCCCTCGGCATGGTGGCCCACAATGGCCTCACCGCAAAGGGCAGCGGCTCCGGAAACCTTCAGAAGATGCAGAAAAACGTTATTCGACGGCTCTTTGAGATAGAACGGAGAAATCTGGCCCGTCATGTACATGGGGATCCAGCTCTCAAGTCCCAGCATCATATCCTCGAAGGACCGGTTCAAGTCATGGATCTGATTCAGGTGAAGCCCCTTTTTCAGCATCATGGCCATGCCGAACATCCACTTCTTCGGGAATTCCGGATCCTTCGCCATCTCTCCCATGGGCATGTCGCTGTACATGATCACCGGCTCGGTTGATTTGGAGATCACGGTGGCCTTCAGGAAATCAAGTTCGCTTTCCATCATCTGGTCGAGACCGAAGTACGTCTTCGATGTGGGCATTTGGAACGGCACGGAAGGAACTTTCAGTTCGTCGAAGTGGATGGCCTTGATGTAGTCGTTCAGGTTGAACTCGTCGAGCTTGAACAGGAAATCCGACACGGGATGATCCCTATGGTCGCGATCGTCGAACAGCCACTCCATCAGCTTTTCGTACCGAACGGAGCTTTCCGCTAGCTCCTCTTCAGTGCAACCTAGCAGATGCGCCAGCACGGCTCTATCGCGAGCAGAGTCCCATTCTCGCGCCACGTACTCCGCCACCGACGATGCGAACTTTTCGGGATCCGATGGACGGCGCGAGCCATTGCGAAAGCGGAACACGGTCGAGGCATCGTAGTTTATATGGCGACAGAGCTTGCTGATGCCCACATCGAGCGTTGCAAGGAGGAGGTCGAAGTTCTCGAGGAGCCGATCGGCGTCGCGGGGGCGAAGGTCGGATGACTGCATGAACTGCTCACGCACTGATTCCGCGGTTATATCGCCAAGCTGCTTCTGCCGTGCCAGCTCGGCGATCGCAGAGCAGAGATTCTCAAAGGCGTCGGATTCCGTATCGGGGAGCCTCGACCCCGTACGATATCGACTCAGAGTGGCGGCGGATACTCCCGACTGCTCGCTCACCTCTTTCGCCATGCAGTCGATCTGCTCGATATATGCATTCAGTTGTTCGTGAAACTTCATTTCGCGCTTTCTCGTTGCTTGCAGGTTGCAATGACTATGGTACTCAGGAAATGCGCCCCCTAGCGTACGATTTCCGTTTTGGCAATTGCCGAACCTGGCAACTCTATTGTGCCTCGTTCCTCGATTTCGGAGAATGAACGGGATCCCTCACCAAGAGAAAGATAGAAACCGCCATGCCCAGAAAAGACAAGACAGCAAAATCTCCTTTTGCAAAAGCTTGTGCCGTCGCACTCTCCTTGGCACTGGTTGTGACCATGTGTCCCATCGTCGGATTTGCCGAAGATTCAAGTCGGGTGGACGCAGTCGCGAGCGAAGACGCTCAGGCGGCACTGCTCCCTGTGAGCGATTCTGAAGTCGATGTGCCCGATGATGCGCTTTCAGTCTCCAGCAACATATTGCTTGATGGCGCATCCGAGGATGATACGGACAGCATCGCTGGTGGTGGCGCATCCGTTTCCGACGAAGAGGTTCCGGATGAGGATGCTTCGAACCAGTCTACTGTCTCTTCGGATGATGCTGATGTGGCAGAAGGCGCCGAAGATAGCCAGCCAGTCACAGAAGCGTCCGTAGAACCAGGCCCCAACCCGTTTGCGAGCGGCGTGGATGCCCAGAACCTTGCCACGCTGGACAACTATGAATGCGAAAACTACCCCGAGTTGGACAAGTCGCTCCTATGGAAGACGTCCGCCTCTTGCTCCGGTAAGAAGATGTGGGTAGGAACGCTCGTGCAGGACAACGGCTACTGGAACGATCCGGGCTGGTCGTTCGATTGCGGCTGGCAAGCGCCGGACCCACTGCATGATGCCGAAGTGTATGCCTATCTCAACAAGGGCTATGAGGATACGGTCGATGGGCAAACCCGCGACGTGGTCATGCTCTACGGAGATGGCGGCCTTAAATCGATGGACATAGCAGCCGTGCTCGACGGAAGCTACGACGTCTATATCTCGGTGGCAGCGTTTAAATACCAACATCTGCAGAGCGTCACGTTCCCCAGCTTCGTCAAGGAGATCAGGGAGTACGCCTTCAGCTCAGGCTCGGCAGGTGACCTTACCTCTGTTGCATTTGAGACATCCCCAGACGGCAACGGCATAGAGCGCCTCTGCGACAGTGCGTTTTCCGATTGCGACGGGCTTGCCTCGCAAGACCTGATCGTGCTGCCGACATCGCTTCAGTACCTTGGTGGCGCATTCGACTCATGCGGTGCGGTGATGCTGCGCATCGACAACCCGGATGTGCGCCTAGCTCATGACGATATCTACTACGAAGGCAGCGTGTATGCGCCCTGCGATGATGGATCCACTGTCTATGCCTACAAGAAGCGCACAGACGGCACGGAGTCAGACCCCTGGAAGCTCTCACAGCTAGAGAAAGGAAAAGGAATCAATTGGGTTTGGCTCGACGACGACATCAATACCGTGAAGGTCACGGGTAAACTCGACCTTCCCGAGGGTGTCGCGACAACCGACGTGAAGGTTATCGTGCAGCAGGGTGATTCCACCTATCAAGCAAACGTTGCGGATGACGGCGCCTTCACGGCAGAAGGCTTAAAACCTGCTGTAGAAACGCTCATCACCATAACGATGCCAGGGTATTACGACAAGGAGCTGCTGCGTCCCGCTGGACAGATGACGGGCGATTGGGACGCGGGCACGATAACCGGTTTTTCGAAACTGGCGGTTCAGCGGGTCTATCCCATAAGCCTGCGATGCAAAACGGGAAGCAGCGATACCGGCGGCAATCCCGAATATGCTCCCGTATCCAATTGGAACAGCCTTTCGTTTACGTTGAAGCGCAACGGCGCAGAGCTCAAGCCAGGGAAAAACCTGACGGGTGAGAGCGCCACCGACGATTACTTGGTGCAGCGCGGTCAGCTCATCTTGTCCGAATCGCTCGCCAACGATCCTGCCGCCCTCGCCGAGCTTTCCCTTGAAGTGACCCCTGCAGAGTCGCTCGCTCTTTCCCCTGCAACTGCAACTTTCAACGAAGAAGCGGGAGAGTTCGCCGCCGTCCTTCCGCGCTGGGGCAGTGCGACCATCTCGCTCAACGCCGCCTTCGAAGGGACGAGCCGCGTGCTGGTGTTCGACGGCACTGCAAGCAATGCCCGGTGCATCCAGGATGGTTATGCGCAAGTGTATTGGCCTGACGGCCAAGAGAATCCCGCCTGGCATTTCGATACCGGCAAACTGAAGGCAGGCGATTACACGATAGTGGCATTCAAGCCCTCACTGAATGTAAGCGCCTCTCACCTAGGCGTGATCAAGCGACTCGCGTTTCCCTATGCCAGTGAGGACATTCGCATCGAAGACGAAGCTACCAGCGCACTTGCGCTTAGCGTTCCCGATTTCAAGGCGGAGGATGCCCTGGCATCGATCGGCGTGAAGTCCGTCACTGCGAAGATGCCTCAAAGCTCCGTTGTCGTCGACTGCGAAGCAATCTTTCAGATCAGCTACGAATTCGACCGATCCATGGATGCGACCCTCACGTTTGACATTCCCCGAAACGATTACAGCGACGCATCAGCCGCGTTGGATACGGGCGAGACCCTCGAATGCACATCGAGAGAAGGCGCTCTTTCCGTGAAGATCCCTTCTGGTGCCACCTCCGGGGTGATATCCATCGCATTGACACCGACGAAGGAACGGGTATATTCGATGCCATTCTCCCTTTCGGCTTCTGGGGCCACGGTGCCTGCGGGCAATCTTTCGTTCGCATCCCTTGGGATGAGCGTTGAGGTGCCGTCCGGCTATGTGGGCCAGAAGGGCAATAACGCCATCGTCTATGCAAGTCCGGGCGCAACCGCACAGCTTTCCATCAACGGGCAAAACGTCGGCGAATCGGTTACCACGAACAGCAAGGGCAAAGCAACGGTAGGCTTCGACCTGCCGGAAGGCCTAACGGATTCCCTTCTTTACGGAGACCGTGTGAAGGTGGATGCAACTGCTACCACAGAAGGAGCCACTTTCTCTTCCTATGCGGACTGCACCTACCGACCCCAGGCACAGATCTGGTCGTTTAAGGTGACGAATGAAGGCCGGACGCAGGATCTCATCGCCGACGGCAAGGAGAGCGACAAATGCCTGACCATCCATCACCAGCTTGCCCGGAAATCGTGCGCTTACTGGACGTTCGATGTCACCGTGAAGAAAGCAGGCAACGAGATCAACGCCGGCGACACCTTATGGATGTATGCGGTCATGCAGGACGACAGGACGGTCGCCATCCCGCTTACAAAGAAATCAAGCGACGAGCAATATACGCGCTTTGTCGGCGAGTACGTGGACGAAACTTATCTGCAGCTGCTGGCAGACAATCCCGACTCGGGGTCTTTCAGTATCTCCGAATTGGATGCCGAGGAGCTCTTCATCCCGCAGACCTATACGTTCAACAACTTCGCCTTGGCCTATGCGTCGAACGTGGACGACGAGGACTTCAAGGAGCGCATCAAGAAGCGCGCCGAACAGGAAGCCAAGGACAGATACCTCTACTTGGAGAATCTGTTCGGAGACACGTCGTCCAGCGGCAGCGAGCTGAGCAAAACCTGCGAAGGAATAGATGCGTCCTTACAGGCGTTCGAAAATGAGATAAAGCAGCGTGTCAAAGAAGGCACGCTCACCGAAGCGGAGGCGCAGGCTTCACTGGCTGAGATTGAGGCGCAGCGCGCGGATATCAGCCTAGACAGCCTCCGTGCACCCATAGATGCGGACGACACCTGGATTGCTGCGATCGACGACCCCGACTTCACGGGAGAAGACCCGGATATCGGCGAGTACTCGATTCCGACTGATGCGGAGATAGATGGGTGGTATGCGGGTCAGGATGCCGCAACGATCAAGGAAGTGAAGGATTTCTTCCACAGGATGAAGGAGTCCATAGACAACAACTATGCGTGCGGAAAGCTGACGAACCGCTCCATACGAAACAGCCTGGATGCCATGGGAACGAGCGCGGGCATCGGCAAGGTGAGCGCATCGGGCTCACCGTCGGCCCTGATGGACAACTGCCTTCAGGACAAGCTAGGCGGCGTCGTCAAGGTTTCCGAAGGCGACAGCGCAAAGGGCGTCCAAGTCCAGACCTTGGAAGACGGCCGCCTCGAAGCCGAGCTCTACGTCACCGACTCGCAGAAGAACAGTGCTGACGGCAAGACGGAAGGCGTCTACACGGGCTATTCGTGCTTGGTGACGGAAAGCGCACCCCAAGGAGCTACGGATCCGAACGCAAAGAAGCAGAACACCTACAAGGTCGATTTCTCAGAACATAAGGAGAAAGATGACCATATGCGCTCCGCCAAGGTGGATGCACTCAAAGCCGCCGGGTTGGATGGTTTTGGTATGGGGATTGACATGGTGAGCGGCGTGATCGACGAGGGCGCAAAGAGTGTGCTCGACAACGTGCTTGCGCGCCGCATCCTCAAGGACGTTCCGCCTGAGAGGATCACGCCCATGGTGAAAGCCTGGGCGAAGAGCCAGATGTGGGCTAAGGAGACAGAAGAGGTGGCCAATGAAATCTCAAAGTGCACGAATGTCAATCAGGTTCTGGGCGGCGTCGGCGTCATCGGAAGTGGTGTGGGGTTGAGATTCGCCATGGACTCATGGTTAGACAACATGGATGCCTTAGGCGTCCTTGAAGCCGACATCGAATCCATAAACCAATGGATTCTCTATTACAAGAAGCGCAACCCTTGCGATGGAGCATGCCAGAACTGCCTCAAGGCGCTCTACGCCGAACGCGATGCGGCCGAGAAGTACCGAGAGCTCATGGAGAACGAGGACGACCATAACTACACCGATGTAATGACCGGTTATTGGAACACGGTGGGATCGACGATCATCCTTGTCGCAACCATGGGGAGCAGCTCTGTAGTGACGGAGGGGGCTAGCACTGCTGGCGGCGTGGTGAGCAAGGCCTCGTTGGCGATCGATGCAGGATCCACCTCGATTCACCTGCTGCGCGCGCACTACCTCGACAAGGCAAAGAACGCCTATGAGCAGGCAACCGCTTACAGGAAGAGCGTTTGCAAGGAAGTTCCTAAGAAGAACAATGGCAGCGACGATGTCAGGAACATCATCGACTGGGACAAGTTCTACGGCATCGGGTCAAATGTGATCATCGACCCGTCGGGCATCGTATATGAGGCGCTGGATAGTAATCCCGTAGAAGGTGCCAAGGCGACCATCTATGTTGCAGACGATGCAAACGGCCGCAATGCACGGAAATGGAATGCCGAAGACTACGAGCAGGAGGGCACGCTGACCACGGGCGCAGACGGAGCCTTCCAATGGGATACGCCAACCGGCTTCTATCAGGTGAGGGTCGCCAAAGAAGGGTATGACGTAGCAAGGACGGACTGGCTTTCGGTGCTCCCCATCCGAACCGGGCTGAAGGTAGGTTTGAAGTCAACGCAGGCACCAAGCGTTGTAGCTGCGAATGCCTGCCCCGAATATATAGAGCTGGAATTCAGCCAATACATGAAAGCCGATGAGGGAGCAGGAACGAGCGCCCTCGTGGATGGCGAGAGAGCCCGTCTTGAATGGGTCGACTCGAAAGACGCCAGCGAGGCCGACGGAGGAGGAGCGCTTGCCAAGGTCCTGCGCATCTACCCGCAAGAACCCTTGTCCGAAGGAGCAAGTGTTTCGGTGAAGCTGAACGGTGCGAAGAGCTATACGGAGTGTTCGTTGGGCGATCTGTTCGGGTCATGGTCGAAGACGCTCACCGTCGAGAAACGTCCGGCGCAGCTCGTTGCGAACTATGAGAATGCCGTCGTCTTGCAAAGCGATGCTCCTGAACCTGTCCAAGTTGTGGCCTACGTGCGCTATTCGGACGGCACCCCTGTGGCGAACCAGCCGGTGACGGCACAGGTGGATGCGCCCAGCATCGCGGCGCTCGACGGTATCAGCGCCTTGGACGCTTCTGGCGAGGGCATCGCAACTGGCATGACGGATTCCGAGGGCAAGACATCGTTCTCGCTCTATGGTGACCTTCCCGGAATGACGGCGCTCACCCTTGCGGCAACTGGCACGTCGCTTTCCAAGGAGCTGGCGATTCGCACCACTTCTGATGCAGCGCAACCCGTGCGGCCCACCGCAACCATCGGAACGAACACGTTCGATGCGTTGGCTCCAAAAGAGAACAGCGTGACGGTACCGAAAGGTTCGAAGCTAACCCTGACAACCACCACCGAAGGAGCGACCATCTACTACACCACCGACGACACCTGCCCCTGCGATGCAAACGGGACGCGACGCGTTTACACCGGACCTATCAGTGTTACGGGAGATACGAAGTATCGAATCGCCGCATATAAAGAGGGGATGCCTTTTGATGAATACAGCGAGAGATTGAATCTTGCCGTGAGCGTAACCGATGACGGACGCGATCCGTCAGGTGGTGGCGAGCAGGGAGGCGGAGACAACGGTGGAACCAATCAGGGCAATAGCGGAAGCATGAACGGTGGCCAAGGGAATAACGGTGGTTCGGATGCACCTGAGGCATCAGGAGGTAACCAGGAAATCAATTCGGGTCAGACAGATAACGCGAACTCCGTCACTGATACTGATAAGCCTGCTAGCTCTTTAGGCTTTTTGGCAGAAACAAGTGACAGCTTAGGCTTGCCTGTGCGTATTGCTCTGATTCTCTTTTGCGCTTCTGCTATAGGACTGGCTTCTTTGCTGCTCTATGTCGGTCGCAGAAGATTCAATAGTCGCAGATAAGTACGTTAGAGAGATTGGGCGCCAATAGGCTGTGTGGGTTAGCGATACCCATGCAGCCTATTGGATATAAAAGATGCGCATCGCGAAATGACGCCTACTGGCAGAAATTGTTTCATGCTCTGCCGGCATCTAAGCAACTGTGGCTGATAAACGGACAAATCGTCTATCAGGGCTTGACAGCAATATCAAGCGCATCCTTAATGACCCCTGCCTAACGTCTATTCCCAACGACCGCCGACAACCCTCGTTTCCCAATGTCCCTCTTTCTTATGGCTAACCGTGTTGTAGCCGGTGACTATCTGACGGATTTCACTATGATGCCCAGATCCTTCACCGGCCTTCATGTGTTCTTTCGCATGGGCGGAGGTGTTGCCGGTGATGTCGGTCCCGCAGATGTTACAGTCAAATCATGATTTGAATTCTCTGAGCAGGGGTCTTGCACAATGTTGGGTTTGCGCGCACCAACAAATACAAGCGTTGTTGCAAATAGTCTCAAGTTGTTGCATACTGATGAGACTTCTTGAAACTATTTGCGGGGGTGGGCTATGGGCGTGTACGATTTCGATCTGGAGAGCTATATTGGTCTCGCCCGACGTCTTGGCACCGACACCGAGCGGGTAGAGGTGAAAGCGGCTTCTCAGGGGCTTCCGAAAAGCATGGCGGAGACGCTGAGCGCGTTTTCGAACACGTCGGGTGGCGTGGTGATTCTGGGGCTCGCGGAGCGAGCGGGGTTCCAAGGTGTTCCGGGCTTCAAGGCGCGTGCTGTGGCCGACGCGCTTGCCCAGATGTGCGGCGAGAAGATGGAGCCGCCCGTGCGGGCGTCAGTCGAGATTGTCGAGTTCGAAGGATCGCCTGTGGTGGTGGCCACGGTGCCCGAACTGCCGCCCGAGCTTAAGCCCTGCTTCGTCAAGTCGCGCGCAATGCATGACGGCTCCTATGCGCGTGTGGGGGATGGTGATCGGAGGCTGAGCCCCTACGAGGTGGACCGCCTGCTGGAGGGGCGTCGGCCGCCGCACTACGATCGCGAAGTGGTCGAAGGGGCTTCAGCGGGAGATTTTGACGACGAACTTCTGGAGGGGTTTATTCGCCGGCAGCGTGCCGATTCGCCGCGAGCGTTCAAGGGCATGAGCGACGAGGAGCTGCTTGAGGCGCTCTGCGTGACGGCTCGTGACGGGGAGGGGATCGTGCGACCCACATTGGCGGGACTTATGGCGCTCGGGCGCTTTCCACAGCGTTATTTCCCGCGGGCCTGCCTTTCGTTTACGGTGATCCCGGGGACGTCGAAGGCCGATGTGAGCGTCGAAGGGCTGCGCTTTCTCGATTCTCGTGAGATCGTCGGGCCCATCCCTGTGATGATATCGGAGCTGATGGTGGCGCTGCGTCGCAACGTGCGCGTCTCGTCGAAAGTGGAAGGCGCGTTTCGCATCGATAGACCCGAGTATCCCGAGACGGCCGTGCGCGAGGCGGTGGCCAACGCGCTTATGCACCGCGATTACTCGCCGGACGGGTGCGCCTCCCAGGTTCAGGTGACCATGTACGACGACCGCATTGAGATATTGAGTCCAGGCGGTTTGTGCCGGGCTATGACGGTCGACCGTTTGGGCGAGCTTGGCGTTTCCTTCCCGCGCAACCAGGCACTGGCCAACATCCTGCGCGCCACCCCCTATGCCGAGGGGTTTGCCGAGGTGGGCAGTGTGGTGGAGAACAAGGGCACGGGTTACTTCCAGATTCGGGCCAGCTTGCGCGAGGCGAATATGCCGGAACCGGTAGCCATTGACCACATCACCGCTTTCGAGGTGGCGCTGTACAAGGCCGGCGCTGGCGCGGAGGCAGGGCGGTTCGGGTTCGGGCTCGGAGAGCGCGCGGGGGGTGGCGGGCGCGGTGGTGTTTGGCTGCCTGAGGGCGCTGCGGGCGGGAAGATCGTGCGATCCGTCACGGAGTGGTCAGACGAAACCGGTCGCTTCCATACCATTCATGTGCTGGCGCCGGGTACGGTGGAGTGCGACATCGTCGACTTCTTGGAAGAGGCGCCCACACCGGTGAGCTCGCGGATTCTTATGGACGCGTTGGGCAAGTCGAAGGCAACGATCAGCCGCGCGCTCAATCGGCTGATGGACAAGTCTCTTGTGGAACGGCTGGGGCCGTCGCGCGGCCCGGGCGCCGTCTATCGGTTGGTTCAGTAGGCGCGCTTCAAAGGTGCGAGGAGCGCTTCGTAGAGGCGGCTGTCGTCGTCGAGTTCGGGGTGGAAGGCGGCGGCGATCTGGTTGTGGTGGCGCACGGCCACCGGTGCGTCGTTCAGGGTGACGAGGGGCTCGACGCCGGGGCCGGTAGCTTCGATGCGCGGGGCGCGAATGAAGGTGAGAGGAACAGCTTCATCTTCCCAGCGACCCTCGGCGTGGAAGCTGCCGAGTTGGCGGCCGTAGGCGTTGCGGCGCACGGTGACGGGCAGGGTGCGGAAATGGTCGGCGAGCAGGATGAGGCCGGCGCAAGTGCCGAGGGTGGGCAAGCCCTCGGTGATGCGCTCGCGTAGCGGTTCGAACATTCCCAGGTCGTGCAGCAGCTTCGCCTGCACGGTGGATTCGCCGCCGGGGAGCACCAGGCCGTCGAAGGGACGGGCGAGGTCGGCGGCCTGGCGCAGCTCGATGGTGGTGCAGCCGAGGGATTGCAGGCGTTGCTCGTGCTCGATGAAGGCCCCTTGCAGGGCGAGGACGGCGATGGTTGGGGACATGGGTTCTACTGCCCCCGCTCTTCCATGATGATCTGGATCTCCTGCTCGTTAATGCCCACCATGGCTTCGCCGAGGTCTTCGGACAAGGCGGCGAGCATCTCAGGATCGTTGAAGTTCGTGGTGGCCTTTACGATGGCCTCGGCGCGTCGGGCCGGGTCGCCCGACTTGAAGATACCGCTGCCCACGAAGACGCCCTCGGCGCCCAGCTGCATCATAAGGGCCGCGTCGGCCGGGGTGGCGATGCCGCCGGCGGCAAAGTTCACGACGGGCAGCTTGCCGGCCTCGTGCACCTCGCGCAGCAGCTCCACCGGCACTTGCAGCTCCTTCGCCGCTTCGAACAGCTCATCGTCGCGCAGGTTCTGGATGCGGCGGATTTCAGCGTTCATCCGGCGCATGTGGCGCACGGCCTGCACGACGTCGCCGGTGCCCGGCTCGCCCTTGGTGCGGATCATCGTGGCGCCCTCGGCAATGCGGCGCAGGGCCTCGCCGAGGTCGCGGGCGCCGCAGACGAAGGGGACGGCGAAGACGGTCTTGTCGATGTGGTAGGTGTCGTCAGCCGGCGAGAGCACTTCGGATTCGTCGATGTAGTCGATGTCGATGGCCTGGAGGATCTGTGCCTCGGCGAAGTGCCCGATGCGGCATTTCGCCATGACGGGGACGGAAACGGCCGCCTGGATGCCCTTGATCATGGCCGGGTCGCTCATGCGGGACACGCCGCCGGCCGCGCGGATGTCGGCGGGGATGCGCTCGAGCGCCATAACGGCCGCGGCTCCGGCGGCCTCGGCGATGCGGGCCTGCTCGGGGGTGGTGACGTCCATGATGACGCCGCCTTTCAGCATTTGGGCGAGCTGGCGGTTGAGGGCTACGCGCTCAGCAGAGGTGATGGGAGTAGCGGGGTTGCCGGCCTGGTTAGCGGCGGGGGCGGTTTCGGTCACGAGGACTCCTTCCTTTTGCAAAAGATATGAGCGGAAGGGTAAGGGATAACTGAACTTAGTGTTATATTCAATTTGGGAAGTTTTAATAAGGTCAGTTGGAAGTGGCCTCGGTTTCGCAAAGAGCCGACGAGCTGACGATCTGGCGGAAGACCAGGTGGTCGTAAAGGAGCAGCTCGTTCAAAGCGTGCTGCAGGAGGAGGAAGGGAAAGCGATGCTCACGTATGTGCTAAATCGCGGAGGGGAGACGAGCCTGTACGAGCAGCTTTACCGGGCGCTTCGAGCCGACATCGAGTCGGGTGCTCTTGCGGCCGGCGCGCGTCTCCCTTCCAAGCGGGCGTTCGCGAAGCATTTGGGAGTGAGCGTCGTCACCGTAGAGGGGGCCTTAGACCAGCTGGTGGCCGAGGGCTATGTGCGCGCCGTGCCCCGCAGCGGCTTCTATGTGCAGGAAATCGGCGCGAATTTGGCAAGTTTTTCGAGGGTTTCGACGCGTGAAACCGTGAAATCGCCTTCCAAAGCCGGTTTCGAGGGCAAAAGCGCGCTCGGCGTAGCCAAAATGGGGGTTTCGGAAGGTGGCGGCGTCGAAACCCTCGAAAAACTTGCCACAAAAGACGAGTCCTTTTGTATAGCTTGTGGCAAAGGGGATGTTTCGGGGGCGCGTGGGGGGTTCCAGGGCGAAGCGAGCCTCTGCGGGAATGCGACGAAAATCCGGAGCAACGCGAGCATCGAGGATGACAGGGCCGAATGTGGGGCATCTTGGAACGGCCAGAACGATGCCGGATGTGGGGCATCTTGGTGCGGCCAGAATGGCGCCGGACGCAAATGGCTCGCCGATTTCACGGGGGCGACGGCGCCGGAAGGGGTGTTTCCCTACGCGGCGTGGGCACGGACGCTGCGGCGCGTGTTGGCCGACGAGAGCGAGCGCACGGTGCTGGAGGCGTCGGGGCCTCAGGGATCGTCTCGGTTGCGGGCGGCCATCGCGGCGCATCTGCGGGGCTTTCGCGGCATGGAGGTGCATCCCGACCAGATCGTGATCGGTTCCGGTGCCCAGTCGCTTTATGGTCTGCTCGTGCAGCTGCTCGGCCGCGACCTGGTGTACGGCGTGGAAGACCCCGGCTATCCGCGGCTTACGCGCATCTACGAGTCGAACGACGTGGCGGTGCGGCCGATCGCTCTCGATGGGGAAGGGCCGGTCTTGGAGGCGCTCGAGCGTGCCCGCATCGACGTGCTGCACTGCACGCCGTCGCACCAGTTTCCCACCGGTATCACGGTGCCGGTGTCGCGCCGGCGCTCGTTGTTGGAATGGGCCCAGAGTGGGGTTGCCGCGCCCGAGGACGGTGCAGCGGCTAGGGAGATTCGCGGTCGGAGCGTGAAAGCTTCCAGTGCCCGGTCGCGCTACCTCATCGAGGATGACTTCGACTGCGAGTTCCGCATGGCGGGGCGTCCCGTACCTCCACTCGCGGCCCTCGATGGGGCTGGGCGGGTCATTTACGCGAACACGTTCTCGAAGACGCTCGGGGGTGCTTTCCGCATTGGCTACATGGTGCTGCCCGAGGCGCTGGCCGAACGGTTCCGCGACAGGCTCGGTTTCTACGCCTGCACGGTGGGTGCATTGGAGCAGCTGACGTTGGCGCGGTTCATGGAGTCGGGGGACTACGAGCGCCATGTCAATCGCCAGCGGACGCGTTACCGGCGGTTGCTGAGCGCGCTGATTGACGCACTGGCGGCGTCTTCGGCCGGCGATCATTTGCACTTTGCCAATGCGGGCGCCGGGCTGCACTTTCTCATGGAAGTGAGGGGCGTCGAAGGAGATAAGAGAGATGGCGCGACTTTCGAGGAGCGCGTGGCCCGGCGCGCTGCGATTCGGGGTGTGCGCCTGGCGCCTTTGGGCCGTTATCGGTTCACGGGTTGCGAGGCGGGCGCTCCTGGGCTCAGCTCGAACGAAACGGTAGGCTGCCGGTGCGAGGCTCGCGAAGTCGAGGGTGCCCGAAGGGTATGCGACGAGGTGCGGTCTGGGTGCAGCGAGGGGAGGGGTCGGCGCCGTCCCGCCTTCGTGATGAGCTTCTCTTCCTTGGAAGAAGAGACGATCCCGGAGGTAGCCGGGATCGTCTCGGAGGCGGTTATGGTCGAGCTGGGCTGACCTGGTCATCCTCGATGAGCTAGGGGGCGCATTCAATCAAGTGCGCGTCGGTTGTTTCTAGCCGATGACGTCGCCGTTGACGGCGAAGGTGACCACTTCGAAGGGGATGTCCTTGCCCGACTGGGCGCAGGCCTCGGCGGCGGCGCGCTCGAGGCCGCCGCAGCAGGGCACCTCCATGCGGGCGACGGTGACCGAGGTGATGTCGTTGGCGGCGATGATGGCGGCGAGCTTGTCGGTGTAGGAGCCCTCGTCCAGCTTGGGGCAGCCGATGATGGTGACGTTGCCGCTCATGAAGCGCTCGTGGAAGCTGGCGCAGGCAAACGCGGTGCAGTCGGCGGCGATAAGCAGCCCGCGGCCCTGGTAGTAGGGGGCCTGCACCGGTACGAGCTTGATCTGGCACGGCCACTGAGCCAAGCGGTTCGGCAGAGCGGCGGCCACGGCGGAAAGCGCGTCGGTGGCGCCGGTAGCGGCCGGAGCGGCGGTGCGAGCAGCCGGTACAGGAGCGGCTGGTGCCGGGGCTCCGTCCAGGGAGCGGCTGCGGGAGCCGGGACAGCCGCCATGGTGCGCGGGCGACGGTGCCGGCTTCGGGGCGTCATCGATGAGCGTGCGGGCGGCCGAGCCGGGGCAGCCGCCATGGGGCGCAGCCGGAGCGCTGCTGGACATGCCGCTGTTGTTACGGGCGGCCAGGTGCGCGGCGACGGCGGCCTCATCGTAAGGGGCGGCTTCGCGTTCGATAAACGTGATGGCGTCGGTGGGGCAGGCCGGCAGGCAGTCGCCCAGCCCGTCGCAATAGTCATCGCGTACCAGGCGCGCCTTGCCGTCGACCATGGCGATGGCGCCCTCGTGGCACGCGTCGACGCACAGGCCGCAGCCGGTGCACTTGTCCTCGTCGATGTGAATAATTTTGCGGAGCATGGAACCTCTTTCGCTTCGTGTCGTATTTCGGGCAGCATCATAGCGGGCCAACGCGAAAGCGCAAGGGCCTCCATGGAGATGATGGAAAGTTGTGGACGAACCCCTACTCGGTCAGCAGTGTCTCCACCTTCTCGACCTTGGTGTGCAGGGTGTCGCTGTGCCCCGGGCGGATGTCGGCCTTCAGGATTACCTCGGTGCGGATGCCCTGATCGGCGAGGATCATGGTCGCGTCGCGTACGACGGCCATGACCTCGTCCCAGTCGCCCTCGATCTCGGTGAACATGGAGGTGGTGCGGTGGGGCAGGCCGGAGTCGCGGATGACGCGGACGGCCTCGGCCACATAGGGCGCGAGCTCGTCTCCCACGCCAAAGGGCGCGATGGCAACGGCAACAAGCGTGTTCATAGGAATCTCCTTTTGCTTCTCGGCTTATGCGGCTGATGTGCTGGTGAGTTCCAGGGGCGCTTCGGCCACTTCCTCGGCGGTGAGGTTGTAGAGGGCGTCGAGGAAGGCGACTTGGAAGCTGCCGGAGCCGTTGCAGGTTTCGGCAGCGTGCAGGCCGGCCAGGTTGTAGGCGGCCGTTGCGGCGAGCGCCGCCACGAAGGGATCGGCCACGCAGGCGTAGACCGCGCACACGCCCCCCAGCGAGCAGCCGGAGCCGGTGATGCAGGTCATGAGGGGCGATCCGCCGGAAAGGCGCGCCACCTGGGCGCCGTCGGTGACAAGGTCGGTAGTGCCGGAGACGGCCACGGCCCCTCCCGTGAAGCGGGCGCACGCCACGGCGGCGCGCTCGGCGGCGTCCACAGAGTCGGTACTGTCCACTCCGCGGGGACCGTCGCCGGAAGCGTCTTCGGCCGCGTCGTTCCCGAGTCCCCACAGCTCGGCCACGGCGATGATCTCCGAGGCGTTACCGCGCAGGATAGCGGGGGGATTCTCGCGCGCGGCCTCGATGAGCTGGGTGCGCAGGCTGCCGATGCCGATGCCCACCGGGTCGAGCACCCAGGGCTTGCCCGCCGCCGCGCAGGCCCGCGCCGTGGCGGGAACCGTTTGCTCGTAGACGGACAGCAGGGTACCCAGGTTAATGTACATGGCCCCTCCCAGGGCTGCGACGCATTCGCCCTCGTCGGGCAAATACACCATGGCCGCCGAGCCGCCGACGGCGAGCTGGGCGTTGGCGACGAAGTTCTGGGTCACGGTGTTGGTGATGGAAGGTGCGAGCGGGTTCGTCTCGCGCACCTCGTGCACGGCACGGGCCATGAGCGCTCGCAGTTCCGCCTCGGTGCGGGCGGTGGGATTGGTGGAAGGTTCGATCACGACGATTCCTTTCCGGAAGCCGGAGTACTGGCTGCGAGTTGCGCCAAAAAAGGCGCTCCCCGCAGGAAGCGCCCCGTGTGCTTGGTGAGCATGCTCCCTACGACAGTGTTAGCTGACAGGTTCGAAGGGTTGGGCGCCTGCGCCCTCTCAACCACGGGGTGGCTTTACGTGCCGCCGGGTGGTACCCCTGCATGGGACGCAGCGTAGCATGTTTTGACGCCGCGTTCGGCCGGCGAGGTTTCGTGCGCCGCTTGAGAGGTGGGGAAAAGAGGGAAAGCGGGCGAGGGCCGCGCTGTGCTATGATGCGCCCCATGACTTTCGGAAATGACAGAGAGGCGGCTGCGGTGCCCGGGGCGTCCGGCGTGATGGCGGCGATGTCGGGGGGCGTCGATAGCTCCGTGTGCGCGCTGCTGTTGCAGGAAGCGGGCTATGCCGTGCGTGGCGCGACGATGGTCTTGCGAGACGGAGGGGCCGGGCGAGAAAGCACGGCCGCCGTAAGCGCCCTGGGCGAGCATGCGCTTTGCGCGGGGTCGACGTGCGGATCGTCGCGCGATGTAGAAGATGCGCGGGCGGTGTGCCGGCGTCTTGGCATTCTCCACGATGCCTTCGAACTGCGCGATCGCTTCGATGCGGCGGTGGTGCGTCCGTTCTGCGACGCCTATCTGGCCGGCCGCACGCCCAACCCCTGCATCGACTGCAACCGGTTCCTGAAGTTCGAGGCGCTGCAAAAGCGCCGTCGTGAGATGGGGCTCGATTACGTGGCCACGGGGCACTACGCTCGGCGCCGTTGGGACGAGGCGACCGGGCGCTGGCAGCTTCTGCGGGCAAGCGACCCCGTCAAGGACCAGAGCTACGTGCTGTACCATCTTACCCAGGATACGCTGGCCCACATGCTGTTCCCCTTAGGCGAGCTGACCAAAGACGAGGTGCGCGAGCTGGCCCGCGCCCACGGCTTCGTCACGGCGGAGAAGCCCGAGAGCCAGGACATCTGCTTCGTCCCCGACGGCGACTACGCGGGGTTCATCGAAGGCTGGTGCCGGACACGTTGCTGCGAGGGAGAGGCCCCGTGCGTGCCCTTGGCGGTTGCGGCCGAGGGCGGACCAAGGTCCGCCCCTACGGGGTCGGGTTCGGTTGCTGCTTCGGTTGCAACCGCTTTCGAGCCGGGCGAGATCGTGAACCGGGAAGGACGCGTTCTCGGGGAGCATGCGGGGCTCATCCGCTACACCATTGGACAGCGCAAGGGCATCGGCGTGGCGGCTCGCGAGCCGCTGTACGTGCTGGGGAAGGACGCGTCCGCCAACCGGCTCGTCGTCGGCTTCAAAGACGAACTGCTCAGCTCAGGAGTGGTGGCTTGCGATGTGAATCTCATCAGCGGAGGCGTTTTGGAAGGCCCGCGCAAGGTGCAGGTGAAGACTCACTACCGCCAGCGACCGGTGCTGGCAACAGCCGAGCAGACCGGCCCCGACGAGCTGACGGTCACCTTCGAAGAACCTCAACGCGCCGCCGCCCCCGGCCAGGCCGCTGTCCTCTACGAAGGCGACGTCGTCCTCGGCGGCGGCACCATCGCGAGGACCTTCTAGGCCGCCCGGGAGGGAACAGAGGCAGGGGGATGCTGCCCGCGCTGCTTCGGCCTACAGCCCGGCGAGGCCGATTTGGTAGCCTTCCACGAACAGGCTCAGCTTCTCGATGTAGCTGGCGGCAAGGGGGGAGAGCTGCCGCTCGTTGTGAACGATGTAGCCCACGCGCATGAGTTCCTTGGTCTGCAGGGGCACGCTGGCGATGCCGGTGTACATCTCGCTGGAGAGCACGCCGGAGGAGATGGTGTAGCCGTCATGATGGGCGAGCAAGTTCGACAAGGTCCCGCGGTCGCTCACGGAGATGCACTTCTTGTGCGGCAGCTCGGCCAAGGGTTCCTCGGAATAGAAGAACGAGTTGTTCGCGCCCTGCTCGAAGGCGTAGCGGGGGTAGTCCTCCAGATCCTCTACGGTCACCTCGGTGCGCGAGGCTAGGGGGTGCTTGTCGCTGACGAACACGTGGGGCTGCGCGGTGAACAGCAGGTTGAAGGAGAGGTTCGCGTCGGAAAGGGCGTGCCCGATGACGCTCTCGTTGAACGTGGAGAGGTACAGCACGCCCAGATCGCTGCGGAAGTCGCGCACGTCCTCGATGACCTCGGAGGTGCGGGTCTCGCGCAGGCTGAAGTTGTAACTGGTGCCCTCGTATTCCTCGGCCAGTTCCAGGAACGCCTCCACGACGAACGCGTAGTGCTGGGAGGTGATGGAGAGCTTTTGCGCCGCCTCGCCGCCGCGGCCGGAGTAGCGCTGCTCCATGAGGTCGGCCTGCTCCACCACTTGGCGCGCGTAACCCAATAGCTCGATGCCGTCGCTCGTGAGTGTGATGCCGCGGTTGGAACGCTCGAAGATGGTGACGCCGGTTTCGCGCTCGATGTCGCGCACGGCCACCGACAGGCTCGACTGGGACACGTACAGCGTGTGTGCCGCCGCCGAGATGGAGCCGTGGTTCGCGATGGCGATGAGGTAGCGAAGTTGCTGCAGGGTCATGGGAAGCTCCTATGGCGGGTTGGAATTCAAGTCTAGGGAACTGCTAGGTATTATACGGCCGCCGAGCGACGATGGAAGGGGGAACTTGACGGTTCGCGACGGTTTTCTCGGCCGCGTCGCCATCGGAAACCGCTATGGCGCGGGCCGTTGACGAAGCGGGGGCATTCAGTAGGATGGGGGCAATGCACCTCCTCGTCGGTCGGGAACGCGGGGAATTCTGATTCGCTCAGACAGTCCTCGCTGGTATCGAAGGCGCAGCAGGCATTGCGCTTCCCTGCATCATTGTGCCTTCGATACCATCTGCGGAACTCGCTCGGTCAGAACACCCCGCGCTCCCGACCGGTAGTCGACTTTGCCTCAACCAGAAAGGACCTGCCATGACCGTCCGCAAGAACATCACCGAGCTGATCGGGCATACGCCGTTGGTGGAGCTGACCAACTACGAGCGCGCCCACGAGCTGCCCGCCACGCTCATCGGGAAGGTGGAGTCGTTCAACCCCACCGGCTCGGTGAAGGACCGCGCCGCCCAATCGATGATCGACGCCGCCGTGGAGGCCGGGGTCCTCGACGACGAGACGGTCATCATCGAGCCCACCTCCGGCAACACCGGCATCGGCCTTTCTGCCATCGCCGCCGTGCGGGGCAACCGCATCATCATCGTCATGCCCGAGACCATGTCCGTGGAGCGGCGCAACCTCATGCGCGCCTTTGGGGCGGAGCTCGTGCTCACCGAGGGCGCCAAGGGCATGAAGGGCGCCATCGAGGAGGCCGAGCGGCTGGCGGCGGAGATTCCGAACTCGTTCATTCCCTCGCAGTTCTCCAACCCGGCGAATCCGGCCGTGCACGAGCGCACCACCGGCCCGGAGATCTGGGAGGACACCGATGGCGCGGTGGATATCCTCGTGGCCGGCGTGGGCACCGGCGGCACGCTGTCGGGCACCGGGGCCTATCTGAAGGCGCAGAACCCGGCCATCCAGGTGGTGGCCGTGGAACCGGCCGGATCCCCCGTGCTCTCCGAGGGCCGCGCCGGCGCCCACAAGATTCAGGGCATCGGCGCCGGGTTCGTGCCCGAGACGCTGGACACCGCTATCTACGACGAGGTCATCGCCATCGAAGACGAGGAGGCCTTCGAGGCCGGGCGCGAGCTGGCTGCCCATGACGGACTGCTCGTGGGCATCTCCTCGGGCGCGGCCGTGGCGGCGGCGGCGAAGTTGGCGCGCCGGCCCGAAAACGTGGGCAAGAACATCGTCGTCATCCTGCCCGACACGGGCGAGCGCTACCTTTCCACCGCCATGTTCGATTTCTCGTAAGCCTTCCACGTTTCTCTTTCGTTACAAATTCGTGGGCTCATCGACAGCTTCGGGGGCGCTGGGCAACGGCCGTGGTAGCATACGGAAAGCACCTTTTCGACCGACAGAAGAAAGCAGCACATGGCAACCTCGGCGCCCTCCATATTCCCCGCTTTAGCCCAGCTCGACATCGGCGACGTTCTCGCTCATATGCCAGGCGGCTTTTTCGTCTACCATGCTGATGGCGACGAGGCGGTGGTCTACGTCAACGAGGCCTGCCTGCGCATCTTCGGCTGCGCTGACGAGGAGCAGTTCGTCGCGCTGACGGGCGGCACCTTCCCCGGCATGGTGCACCCCGAGGACATCGAGGCCGTGGAGCACTCCATCAGCCGTCAGATTCAGGCCGACCGGTACTCCATGGACTACGTGGAGTACCGCATCATCCGCCGCGACGGCTCGGTGCGTTGGATAGAGGACTACGGCCACCACGTCACGTTGGACGCGGGCGAGTTCTTCTACGTGTTCATCAACGACGCCACGGACAAGCTGCGCGAGCGGGCCGACGAGCTGGAGGCGGTGAACGCCCAGCTGCGCGAGGCCTATGCCCGCGAGCTCGAGCACCGTACCATGCTGCGCAACGCCCTTTCCGAGGCCGAGGCCGCCAACGTGGCGAAAAACACGTTCCTCTCGAACATGTCCCACGACATCCGCACGCCGTTGAACGCCGTGGTGGGCTACGCGTCGCTCATCTCGGCCCATGGCGGCGAGGCCGAGCGGGTGCGCGCCTACAGCGACAAAGTGCTGGCCGCTTCCGAGCAGCTGCTCGACGTGGTGAACGAGGCGCTGGAGATCAGCCGCATGGAAGCGGGCCATGTGCAGCTGGCCGAGGCGGAATGCTCGCTTTCCGAGCTGGTTCTGCAGGCGCGCATGGACATGGTGGATCTGGCGGACCGCGCCGACGTCACCCTGGCCTGCGACATTGAGCCTCTGGCCCACGATCGCGTGCTCGTGGATGCCGTGCGCCTGTCCCACGTGCTCACCCAGCTGGTGGACAACGCCATCAAGTACTCGCCGGCTGGCAGCACCGTGCGCATCAGCGTGGCCGAGAACGCCGGCGCGCCCCAGGGCTTTGCCAGCTTCCGCTTCGTCGTGGCCGATAAGGGCGTAGGGATGGAGCCCGCGTTCATGGAGCGCATGTTCATGCCCTTCGAACGGGAGAGCAACACCACGGCTTCGGGCGTTCAGGGCACGGGACTCGGGCTCACCATCGTGCGCAACGTGCTCGATCTTATGGAAGGCGAGCTCGCCGTGGAAAGCGCGCCGGGGGAGGGCTCCACTTTCACCGTGGACGTCACCTTCCGCCAGGCTCCCGCCGACGTGGCCGCCGAGGCGCCGCGTCCGAGCCGCGGGCGGGGCCCGGTGCACCGCATTCTGCTCGTGGAGGACAACGAGCTCAACCGCGAGATCGCCTGCTGTCTTCTGGACGACGCGGGCTATGCGGTGGACACGGCGGAAAACGGCGAGGTGGCCGTGGGGATGATCGAAGATGCCGATGCGTGCGCCTACGACTTGGTGCTCATGGACATTCAGATGCCGGTCATGGACGGCTATGCCGCCACCCGCGCCATCCGCGCGCTGTCCGACCCGCTGCGCGCGTCGCTGCCCATCATCGCCGTGAGCGCCAACGCGTTTTCCGAGGACCGCAAGCGCTCGCTGGAATGCGGCATGGATGCGCATCTTCCCAAGCCGCTCGACGTTCACCGTCTTCAGTCCCTCATCGAGAAGGTCGTGCATTAGACGATTCTAGTAGCTGTCGGCGATGTCTCTCAGGTAGTCAGCGTACTGGCGGGCCAGGGCACTGGGGGCCTCTAGGCGCACGGCGGTGCCGAACTGGGCGAGCCAGCCGAAGAACACGGGGCTGGCGGCCACGGTGACGTGCACGCGGGCATGGGTCGCATCCACCGGCGCGCTTTCCACGTCCTTGCCGAAGCGGTCGATAATGGCGCTCATGACCGATTCCTCCACCAGCAGCGTCGCCGGCGTCGTCTCGCCGCCGAACATGGAGAACGTGCGAGAAGTGTAGGCCGCCGCATCGAAGGTGGCGATGCGCTCGTTGCGCACGGCCGCCTCGTCGGTGATGCGCAGCCCCTGCATGCGATCGACGCGGTAACTGGGGAAGGAGTCGTGCTTCTCGTTGTAGGCGATGAGGTAGTAGCAGCCCTCGGAGTAAATGAGGCACACCGGCGTCTCGCAGTAGATGCGGCCGCCCCCTTGGGGCTGTGGGCGCTTGTTCACGTCGTGCTTCACGTAGCGGAAGGCCACCTGCCGGTGGCGGCGGATGGCCTCGTGCAAGGTGTCCACGTGATGGAACACCGATTCGTTCTGCATCTTGATGCGGCCTTCCACGTGCACGTTCTTGGAAAGCGCGGCGGCCTGGTGGCAGGAGCCCAGAGACGCCAGCCCTTCGGTGAGGCGATGGGCCATGCGAACCGTGAGAAAGCGCGAGGACTGCACGGCGTCGGTGAGCAGCATGAGCTCGGCGGCGGTGAAGGTGTGCGAGACGAGGGCGTAGCTGACCGGGTACGTGGGAAGCTTCGCGATGTCGAGACCGAAGTCGCGAAGGGCGTCCAAGTCGCGGTACACCGATTTGCGCTCGGCCTCGATGCCCGCCTCGGCCAGCCCGGCGATGATTTCGGGGCAGGTGAGGCCGTGGCTCTCGTCGGTGCGCTCGTAGAGCATCTTGGCGAGGTTGAGCAGCTTCAGTTTCTGGCTCTCGCCCGCCATCGTGCGCCCCTTTCCCCATGATCGCCTACGTTGGCTGATCGTCTTCGTAATCGTGGTCGATGACGACATTGTAGGTGTAATCGGGATATTTTTCCTTCAGATGGGCGATTATTTTGTCGCGGATGGCGTCGTCGTCGGCCTTAAAGCCTATGACCAAATCGAAGTAGACGGTCGAGGTTTTCTCGTCTACGTAGAAGCCGTGCACCTGCAGGATCGCCGGGTCGCTTTTCGCGAGGGCGTCGAGGTCGGCATGCAGAGGGGCGAAGGCGCCGGTGGTGTTCTCGGCGTAAATGCCCACGGTGGTGAGGATGCCGAACTTCTCGGTGAGTCCTTCGCTGATCTGGCGGGTGAGGGCGTGGATGTCGCGGGCGCACATATCGTCGGGCACCTCGATGTGCACCGAGCCCAAGACTTCGTTGGGGCCGAAGTTGTCCAGCACCACGTCGTAGGTGCCGCTCACATCGGGGAAACTGTTGGTGTAGGCGATAATGTCGTCGACGAGCTTCTTGTCCTCCGGGCCGCCGATAAGCGGCGAGAGGGCGTCGCCGAGCACTTCGAAGCCGGCCTTCAGAACCACAAGCGAGATGATGAGGCCCACGGCGCCGTCGATGTTCAGGCCCCAGAAGTTCTGGGCCGCCGCTACCACGAGCGTGCCGGCCGAGAGCACCGCGTCGTAGTTGGAATCAATGCCCGAAGCGATGAGGGCCTCGGAGTTCGTCTTGTCGCCGAAGCGCTTGAACATGATGCCGATGGCGATCTTCGCGAGGATGGCCACCACGATGACGATGATGGTGATGGTCGAGTAGCTGGGCGCGCCGGGGTGGATGATCTTGTCGATGGATTCGCGCAGGGAGATGAAGCCGGCCACGAGGATGATGATGGCGATGACGACGCTGGTGAGGTACTCCACGCGGCCGTAGCCGAAGGGGTGGTGGCGGTCGGGCCGGCGCCCGGCGAGCTTCGTGCCCACGATGGTGACGATGGAGGACAAGGCGTCGGTGGCGTTGTTCACGCCGTCCAAGATGATGGCGATGGAATGGGACATGAACCCGACGGCCATCTTGAAGGCGACGAGCAGCACATTGCCGATAATGCCGTATACGCTCGCCTTGACGATTTCCCTCTCGCGGTTCATGACTCTCACCCCTGATGGTTTGCGCTTGTGCCTCTTGGGTCGGCGCGCCTCGCTGTATTATGGGCGCCGTTGCTACTGGTGCGGCCGTTGTTGTGGCTGCTGCGCTGGCGCCGATGCCGCCGCTGGTGCCGCCACCGGCGCGGCTGTTGACGCCGCCACTGGTGCCGTTGGCGCGGGCGCGCGTTGTCTCATGGGTCGATTATAGGTCTCTCTCCAGGTGGGCAAGTCCCCGCCCCGTAGCCTTTCCGAAGCAGTTCGGTAACTATCCTGCTCGCCGCCGCCGATTGCGGGCGCTTTGGCAGAGAAGATGGGAAGGCAAGCAGACGGCGTTGACCGCCTGCGGTTGCGCACCCATCCGTAGCCTGAGACGGTTTTCTGCCATCGCCGTTTCCCGTTTGCGACATTTTGGGCCCTCGGGCTATGCTGCTTTGGCAAAAACCCACGTCTGGCTACGGGTTTTTGCCCCTTTTTGAGTTTCGACCCGCAGCCAGAGGGGGCTTTTTGTCGGGAAGGCTGCGGTGGCCTGGCAAAAACCCCTCTCGTGCTACGGGTTAGCGAACGGTGCTCTGCGGGTGGATGGGGTATATGCGCCGATTTGGGGCAAGAGGAGATCGGTTCGAGAAAGAAAGGGAAAGAGAAAGGGAAAGAGAAAGAGAAAGAAAGAGAGAGAAAAAAAGAGAGAAGATCGTTCCAAGAAAGAGAAGGCCCTCCGGCTATAGAGTGGGAGGGCCTTCGTGGCGGGTGATGGCGGCAGCGATGTGGCTTGCCCGCGAGTCGAAGTTAGGCGGTGGGCTTGTCGTTGTCGGCGTCGTCGGTCGCAGTGTCGGCGGCTGCGGTGTCGGCGTCGGAGGAGATCTCCTCGACGACGGCTACGCCGGCCTGGGCGTCTTCGATGTAGTTGTCAGGCAGGACGATGGCCGGCTCGGCTGCGGCCTCGGCGGCTTCCTCGGGAGTCTCGGCCGGGGCGAAGGTGTCCTCCTCGACCGTTTCCACCACGGCGGCGGGGACGGGCTCGGCGACCGTCTCCTCCGCGACGGCAGCTACGGGTTCGTCTGCTGCGGGCTCGGCCGCGACGACCTGTTCGGTGGCGACGACTTCTGCCGCAGGGGCCGTAGCGGCCGTGGCGGGCATCACTGCGCCGGCAACGGCCTCGGCGGCCACGGCAGCGGCCACGGGAACAGCGGCGGCCGGAGCGGCAGGCTGCTGGGGCGCAGCGGCTGCGGGCTGCACGGGCTGCTGCGGGGCTACCGGTGCGACAGGCGCAGCGGCCGGCGCGTAGCCGTAGGGAGCCGCGGGCGCCGGCGCGGCGGCGTACAGGGCGCGATCCTTGTTGGCGAACACGGCCACGATGATGCAGAGCACGAGCGACACCCAGCAGCAGGAGAGAAGGCTCACCACGGCGGCGACGATGTTCCAGATCATGATGCCGCGCAGTTTGTCGGGCTTGGCCGCGCCGCGCACGCCGAGGATGCCGGCGATGAGAATGAGCACGGCGCAGACGATCACGAGGAAGACGAGGAAGCCCAGCATGCCGAGCAGCACTGACACGTCATCGGTGGTGAAATAGAGGCCGTCGTCGGTGTAGAAGTAGTCGTAGCCGGAGCCGGAAATGGCGGCGCCGCCGACGCCGAGGCCTGCCCAAGCGATGAGCATGCCGAAAATGCCGAGGGCTGCGAGCACGATATTGGCAATGCTCATGCCCTTGATGGCCTTCGCATGGTTGGTGTTCATGGTGTCTCTCCTTGAATCGATGCGGTCAATGCGATGGTGACCAGTATAGCGGCGAATTGTTGAGTCGCGTCATCGGCGATCAATTGTGGAGCGTTTGTTGACAAGCGTCAGCAAACGGCGCGCGGGCTCGACTGAGCGCCGGTTCCGTGGTGCGCTTCGGCTAGTCGCGACTCTCGGCATCGAGCATCCGCTTGATGCGCTCGACGGCCTCGCGCGTGTCGTCCGCGTCGCCGAAGGCGGTCAGGCGGATGTAGCCCTCGCCGGCCGGCCCGAACCCGGCGCCGGGGGTGGTGATGACGTTGGCCTCTTCCAGAAGGCGGTTGAAAAAGTCCCAGGAGCCGGTGCCGTTAGGGGTGCGGCACCACACGTACGGGCTGTTGTCGGCGCCGTACACCTCAAGGCCGGCCGCCGCCAGGCCCTCCTTTATCGTGCGGGCGTTGGCGCGGTAGAAGTCGATCGTCTCGTCCACCTGGGCCGCCCCCTCCGGAGTGTAGATGGCCGCCGCGCCCCGCTGGATGACGTAGGAGGCGCCGTTGAACTTGGTGGTCTGGCGGCGGTTCCACATGGCGTTTAAGCTCTGCCCCTCGCGTACCAGGTCACGCGGCACCACGGTGTAGCCGCAGCGGGCCCCGGTGAAGCCGGCGGTCTTCGAGAAGCTGCGGAACTCGATGGCGCACGTCTTCGCGCCGGGAATTTCGTAGATGGAGTGGGGGATGGCGGGGTCGGCGATGAAGCGCTCGTAGGCGGCGTCGAAGAGGATGACGGCATCCGTGGCGTTGGCGTAATCGACCCATCTTTGCAGGGCCTCGCGGGAAAGCACCGTGCCCGTGGGGTTGTTCGGCGAGCAGAGGTAGATGAGGTCGACGGGCGCGTCGGGCAGGGCTGGCGTGAAGTCGTTCTCGGCGGTAGTGGGCATGTAGACGATGTTCGTCCAGCGCTCGGTGTCCGTGTCGTAGTCGCCGGCGCGGCCGGCCATGGCGTTGGTGTCCACGTAAACGGGGTAGACCGGGTCGCACACGGCCACGACGTTGTCCTCGGCGAAGATGTCGCCGATGTTGCCGCAGTCGCTTTTGGCGCCGTCCGAGATGAAGATCTCGTCGGGGTCGATGGCGATGTTGCGGGCGGCGAAGTCGTGCTCGGCGATGGCGTCGCGCAAAAAGGCGTAGCCCTGCTCGGGGCCGTAGCCGTGGAAGGTCTCGGCGGCGGCGAGGTCGTCTACGGCGGCGTGCATGGCGGCGACGACGGCCGGGGCGAGCGGGCGGGTGACGTCGCCGATGCCCATCTTGATGAGGCGCGCGTCGGGGTTCGCTTCCTGGTAGGCGGCGGTGCGCCGGGCGATTTCCGAGAACAGGTAGCTGCCGGGCAGCTTCTCGTAGTTGCGATTGATGCGGGCCATGGGGCCTCCTTCATGGTGCGGTTTTCTGATGCGCTTAGGTTAGGGGGCGAATGTTTCCAATGGGAAAAGACGAGGATAAACCTCATCAATGGGCAGATCAGCGCCGCAATCGTGGACAATTTGTGGGCATCTCGCCTACGGCGCGCGCTCGGGGTTTTTGAGCGTCCGCACGACGGTCTCTTGTGTGAAAATGAAGGTTCTAAGAGACAGGGTGTGAATAGGCTTGCGCTAGCAGGACGCGGGCCTGTGCGAAGGAGACGTTCGTCCATGAAATTGACGCGGAGAGGCTTTCTGGCCGGCGCCGGAGCCGTGGCGGCGGGAAGCGCGGCATGGGGTTTGGATCCGAATCGAGCCTGGGCCGACGAAGAGGTCGCCGAAGAGCCCGCCGGCACCGACGAGGCGCCGGCCGAAGAGCCTGCGGCCCCTGCGGGGCCGGTCGTCGTCTGCGAGGAGTGTCCGGGCGCCTGCACACTGGTGCTCGAGGTGGAGGACGGGCGGGTGGCGGCGGTGCGCGGCGACGGCGCGAATCCGTTCTCTGAAGGGCGGCTCTGCCTGCGCGCTCAGGCGCTGACCGACTTGTGGAAGGCGCCCGAAGGGGCGACCGAGGACGGCGCCGGTGGCGATGGTGGCAATGGCGCGGGCGGCAACGACGCCGCGAGCGAAGGCGCGACGACGGCCAGTCCGGGGCGCTTGACCTCGCCGCGGGTGCGTCGCGCCGGGTCGGATGCATGGGAGGACATCTCCTGGGATCGCGCACTGGATGAGATCGCCAACTTGGTGAAGGACGCGCGGGACGCCACCTTCGAAGAGAGCATCGAGGGCGTGGAGGCCGACGATGAGGCGCAGGGCGAGACGGACTTCGACGAATGGGACTGGAGCGACCGCGGCGGCTACGGCGACGATGGCTACGGCGACAACGACTACGGCGCCCGGAAGCGTCCCCGCGGCGTGCCGGTCATGTGCACTCGGGCCATCGGCAGCTTCGGCGGCGCGCGCCTTGTGGCTGAGGAGCAGTTCCTGCTCGCCAAGGCGCTGCGATCCTGGGGCGTGGTGAACATCGACTCCGAAGCGGCTTTCGGTCGGCGTGCCTTCGCAGCCGGTGTCGCCGCGACCCTCGGCATCGCCGAGCCCGACGGGCTCTGGAGCGATATCGCGAACACGGGCTGCCTGCTCACTCTGGGTGCCGATGTTGCCACAAGCCAGCCGCTCTCCCTTCGCTGGATCGAGCGTGCCCGGGATGCGGGCGCGCTTTGGATCGCCGTGGATCCGCTGCGCTCGGCCTCGGCCGAGATGGCCGACATCCACGTGCCCATCCGCCCCGGCACCGACATCGCGTTTCTCGGGGGGCTGGCCAAATACGCCATGGACAATTCCCTCTGGCAGCCCGAGTACGTGCTGAATTTCACCAACGCCTCCTACCTCATGGACCCCGCCTTCTCCTTCGACGCGTCAAGCGGCGCCTTCTTCGGCTGGGATCCCATGACCGGCACCTACGACAAGACCAGTTGGGGCTATCAGACCGACGGCTTCGACACGTGGAACATGCGCTTCGACGGCGAGTTCTCCTGGGTGCGCGGTGAGGGCGTCCCTGCCTGGGCCGTGCCGTCCCAGCCGCGCTGCGAGCGCAATATCACGCTGCAGGACCCGGCTTGCGCCTGGGTGCGCCTGCAGGAGTTTCTCGCCCGCTACGACTTGGACACGGTGGCCACCGTCTGCGGCGTGGAGCGGTCGCTGCTCGAGCGCGCCTACGGGGCCTTCGCGGCCACGGGCGCGGTGGAGGGGGCGGGCAAGGTGCTGGCCGGGCCCGGTCTCGTGCAGCACGGCACGGGGGCCCAGGCGGCGCGCGCGGCCGCTGTGGTGCAGCTGCTGCTCGGCAACATCGGCGTGCCCGGGGGCGGCATCTCCTACCTGGGGGGCGCTGCGAATGAGGGGCTGGCCGATGCCATGGGGCTTTCGCCGGACATGTTCTGCGGCGATCTTCCCTGGCCCACCGAGGGCGAGACGACGCTCCAGGCGTGGCTCGAGGCCCACACCGAGCCGGCCGGCGCGGGTTCACTGCGGCCCCGTGCCCTGGTGTCGGCCCTGCGTGAGTGGTGGGGCGAGGAGGCGGCCTTCGACAACGACTACGGCTACGATTGGCTGCCCAAGGCACCGGCTGGCGGTGCGTCGTTCAGCGAGGCGCTGTGCACAGGCTTGCTGCAGGGGTGTTTCCTGTGGGGCGCCGATCTGGTGGGGAGCGCGTCTTCGGGCGTTACGGCCGACGACGTGGGGCGCCTAGCGTGGCTCGTCGTGACCGACGGCTCGCCGAACCTCACGGCTACGTTTTGGGAACGGGTGGAGGATCCTTCCCAGCAGCAGACGACGGTGTTCCAGCTGCCAAGCGTCCTCGGCTTCGAGAAGGCCGGCATCCGGGCGAGCGGCGGCCGCCTTCTGCAGCATGCTGAGGCGGCGGTTGAGCCGGCGGCCGAGAGCCGCACGGACGCTGCCATCATCGGCGATATGTGGGAGCGCGTGTTCAACCTGTACGACACCAAGGGCGGTGCGGCGACGGATCCGATCCTTAAGGCCCGGTGGGACTACGTGACATCCGACAGCATCGATCTGGTGAAGGTGGCCTGGGCGATGAACGGCTATGTCGTCGAGGACAGCGACTGGGACGGCGGCGAGCTGGTGCTTTTGGAAGGTGCCGACGGGCTGCGCGCCGACGGCTCGACGGCCTGCGGCGCGGCTTTCCTGGCGGGGCTGTGGTCGAACGGCGCCAGTGCGGCTGATGCGGCCGAGCAACCCGTGGGACGTCGCGACGGTGCCGACGAGAGCGGTCTGGGGCTTTTCCCCGGCTGGGGCTTCACGTGGCCCGGCAACGTGCGGGTGCGCGGCAACCGGGCGAGCGCGAACTTGGCGGGCCAGCCCTGGGTGCGCGAGCGCAATCTCCTTACTTGGGAGGGGGAGAGCTGGGCCTGCATCGATGCGCCCGACTTCCCGATTCTGCGCGACGGACGATGGCTCGAGCCGGACAACCAGGCCTTCCCCGGTACCTGGGAACAGGTGGGGCTTTTGGTGTCCGACCGGTTGGGCGACGGGCCTGTGCCCGAGCACTACGAACCGTTGGAGTCCCCGTTGAACAATCGCCTGAACGGGGCTTACGCCTCTCCGGTGCTGCTGGCGGCCGCCGCGAAGGCACCCGGTGCCGCAGGCGACGACGGGGCGGTGGATGCCGCCGTGGCCGATGCGCTGGCGCCGGACTACTCCTCTATGCAGGCGGATCGCGCGGCCTATCCCATTGCGGCGGTCATCAACGGCTCGGACGGCCGCGACGGCGCTCGGCGCGCCCTGAGCGAGACGCTGGCTGCCGCGGAGCCCGGCTGCTTCGTGGAAATGTCGGCGAGTTTGGCTCGCATTCGCGGCCTGGCCACGGGGAAGTGGGCCCGCGTGTTCAACGAGCGCGGATCCGCGGAGGCGCCGGTGCTCGTCACCGACCGTATCCGTCCCTTCCAATGCGAAGGCAACGAGGGCCACTATGTGTGCTTGAACGGCATGGCCCTCGGCAGCGAGGACGCCGCGGCGGCCATGTGGGGCGTTTTGGCCCCTGCGGCGGAAAGCCCCGTGGGGGCGGCCCGCGATGTCAAGGGTTTCCTGGTCGATATCGAGAAGGCTTAGGGGGAGCATCATGGCTGTCAAGGCAATTCTTTTCGACAGCAGTCGGTGCTCTGCCTGCCAGGCGTGCGTCGCTGCCTGCAAGGGCCGCTTCGGCCTCGGGCCTGCGTCGTCGTCGGAGGATATGGCGGCGCGCGCGTTCGGGCGGGCGGCCGTGCTGGACGAGGAGGCGCCGCTTGCCGTGGCGCGCTTCGAGCGCACGCTGGCCGACGGCGGCACCGTGTGGGAGGCGGCCCGCGCCGGCTGCGTGCACTGCGCCGAGGCGCCTTGCGCGGAAGTGTGCCCCACCGGGGCGCTGGCGGTGAGCGGCGAGACGGGTTTCGTGTCTCTGGACGCGGCCCGCTGCGTGGGCTGCCACTTGTGCGCTATGGTGTGTCCCGCCGACGCTCCCCGCCATCGGGGAGAGCGCGGCGAACTCTGCCTGTGCGACGGGTGCGGGGCCGAGGTGGCCGAAGGTTCCGTGCCGGCCTGCGTCGCCGCCTGCCCGCTGGACGCTCTGGCCTTCGACGACCGCGATGCCGTGGTGTCCCGGGCCAACGAGCGGGCGGCGGTGCTGCGCGAGCGCGGCTGGGCCGCAGCCTCGGAGCTCGGCGTGAGCGAGCAGGGCGGACACCACGTGGTGCAGGTGATGAAGTACGGCGTGGGCGGCTCCATGCACGAGGCGCTGGCGTCTACCGGCGAGGTGGAATGGCTCGATGCCGTAAAGATGGCCGGTCCTGTGTCCGTGGGCGTCCTCGGCCTTGCCGCTGCGGGCGCCGTGGCGGGGTTGGCGGTCGAGTCCTCGCGCCAGCGCGCTGCCGAGGTCGAGGCGGCCGCCGCTTCAGCGGGCACCTTCAATCCGCTGCTCGACGAGGAGAATATCGAAGGCGGGGAGGGTACCGATGGCGATGCGCGCGAGGTCGTGGAAGAGACCGCTCTTCAGGCCGCTCTGCGCCGCCGCAACGCCCTGCGTTCCAAGAAGGGCGCCACACCGGCCGCCGCCGCAGCTGCTGCAGTGGCCGCCGTGCCGGTGGAGGAGTGCCACTGGTACAATGCCGATGCTGTGGGCGACGATGAGGCGGAAGGCTTCGAGCCGCGCCTGGTGAGCTGCGGTCGTGCGCGCTTCGGCATGAAGGACTACGGCGTTGCGGACGGCTGGGGCGAGGACTTTGCCGGCGATGCGGACGACGCCGTCGAGATTCCCGTGGTGGACGAGTTGAGCGACACCGGCGAGCTGTACGACGTGGAGGAGTTCAACCGCCTTCTGGCCGAAGACGCCGCCCTCGCCGAGGAGGCCGGGGAGACTGATGATGCCGAAGAGCCCGGTGATCCCGAGCCGGCCGATGGGCTCGAGGCGATTGATGATTCTGAGCCAGTTGACGACACTGGGGAAGAAGAGTCGGCTACAGAGCGTTCATAACGAATAGCGCATCTCTCGGCTATCCCGCGGTATCTCCATTCGTGCTAGAATGAAGACAGCTGTGGGGGACGGTTCGGTTCGTCCCCCACGGGGCTTGAAACCCGCTCGTCGTTGGTAGCGCAGGGCGGGTTTTACTTTGTCTTCAGGTAGTTCAGCTTGGCTTTGAGCTCGTTGTAGTGGCGTCGCTCCTCGGGAGTCCAGGGGTCGAAGAGGATGGTGCGTAAGGCTTCTTCGGCGCTGTCGCCAGCTCCCTCGCGGGGGAACAGACGCGTTTGGCTTCGGTCGTAGAGGGCGATCTCGTCGAACATTCCGCTTGCTTCCAGGACGCCGAGGTTGGAGACGATCTGGTCGATGATCTTGTTGTGGTGCGCCGGATCGGTGGCTCGGGGCGTGGTGCCGGCCACGCGCATCTCCTCGTAGCGTATCTGGCAGCTGACGAGCGATATCTTCGGCTTTACGGCCATGAGCGCGAGGGACACCCCGTAACCGCGCTGGCGCAGCAGCTCCGCCGTTTTCAGGGGCACCTCTGCCGTGCGCAACGTGCTCTCGATGACGAGGTTGTACCCGATGCGCGAAAGCGAGTCGATAAGCGCCTCGGTCATGCGTCCTGCCCATGGCGCAGTATAGTTAACGGCCTCGTCTCCGTAGATGCGCTGAAGCTCCAAGAAACGGGGGTGGAACTTTCGATAGTCGTCCCCGTTGATGCTGATGCCATTGCCGTCCAGTCGGCGATGGATGATCTTGTGGAGCGTGGTTTTCCCTGCCCCGCTCTGGCCCCCGAGCAAAAAAGCCTGAGGTGGCGATTCAAGGGTAGGGCGATAGGCGCTCAGGAGATTCCAGCGCAGCTCTTCGAACTTTTCGCTGAACTCTCTTTCGGTGTATTTGTCTTCATCGCCCATGATTAGGCCGCCTTTGCGAGCTGGGTCGAAAGAAATTGCTGAAAGCCTTTCAGTTGCCCTCGTATCTCATCGATAGCATGTTGGTTGGCCGCTGAGTCCGAGAGAATTTCGGGCACAAGGCGAGCGATCTGTTGCTCGATGTCGTCGTAGATTATCGTTAGCTCGTCATTTCCCTTGAGCTTTGCCTCGGCGCGTGCTCTGGAGATCTGCGCCATGATGTCCCAGGCGGATTCGTTCAACACCTCCTGCTGCAACGTTATCTCGTAGATTTCCGTCGTGTCCATGACGTCTCCTCCCTCGTCAAAGGTCACTTCCGCGTAGACGATCTTCTCGACCGATGCGCGCTGCTTGGGGGTAAGCGCGTCGCCGTCGCGCTCGAGGCAGCCGGCCATGAACGCGGGAATCATGGTGGCGCGAATGAGGTTGGCGTTGGCCTTGGTGGGGGCGATACCCTTCTCGTAGCGAGTGATGCTGGCCTCGCCGATGCCGAGTAGCCGCGCAAAGGCCTGTTGGGAGAGCCCGTAGTGCTTCCGGATCTCCTTAATTTGCTGGGACATGTCGTGTTCTCTCATGATTATCCAATCTATAGATTGCCTAATAGGGGTATTATATCAGTTAGATTAGGACATATTCGACATGAATTCGAGAAAATGATAGAGAAAAACTCAGCAACATATCAATCAAAAGATAGAAAGAGGGCGATCCCTGTGAGACCGCCCTCTTCGATGGGGGAATATGATAAGTGCGCCCTCGTCGGCCCCAGGGCCACTGTCGGCGCCTAGTCGCGGGTTAGTTTGCGGTGGAGGCGGTGGGGCTTGGCGGCTTCCTTGCCGAGGCGTGCCTCGCGGTCGGCCTGGTAGGCCTCGAAGTTGCCCTCGAAGAAGTGCCAGCGGCCCGGGTTCTCGTCGTCGCCTTCCCAGGCCAGAATATGGGTGGCGATGCGGTCGAGGAACATGCGGTCGTGGCTGACCACGACCGAGCAGCCGGGGAAGTCGAGCAGCGCCGCCTCCAGGCTGGAGAGGGTCTCCACGTCCAGGTCGTTGGTGGGCTCGTCCAGAAGGAGCAGGTTGCCGCCCTCCTTCAGGGTGAGCGCCAGGTTCAGCCGGTTGCGCTCGCCGCCGGAGAGCACGCCTGCGGGCTTCTGCTGGTCGGCTCCCTTGAAGCCGAAGGCGGCCACGTAGGCGCGGGAGGGCACTTCGGTCTCGCCGACCATCATGTAGTCGGTGCCCCCGGACACCACTTCCCACAGCTTCTTGTCCGGGTCGATGCCCGCGCGGTTCTGGTCGACGTAGGCGATCTTCACCGTCTCGCCGATTTCCAGCTCGCCGCCGTCGAGCGGTTCAAGGCCCACGATGGTCTTGAACAGGGTGGTCTTGCCAACGCCGTTGGGACCGATCACGCCCACGATGCCGTTGCGAGGCAGCTCGAAGGACAGGTCGTCGATGAGCACGCGGCCGTCGAACTCCTTGTGCAGGTTCTTCGCGACGAGCACCTTCGAGCCCAAACGCGGGCCAGCGGGAATCTGAATTTCCGCGAAGTCGAGCTTCTTCGCCTTGCCGGCCTCGGCCACCATGGCGTCGTAGTTGGCCAGACGGGCCTTCGACTTCGCCTGGCGGGCCTTCGGTGAGCTGCGCACCCATTCCAGCTCGCGCTCCATGCGGCGGGCAAGCTTGGCCTGGGCCTGGCCTTGGGCGGCCATGCGGGCGGCCTTGGTCTCCAGGTAAGTGGAGTAGTTGCCCTTGTAGGGGAAGAGCTGCCCGCGGTCCACCTCGCAGATCCACTCGGCGGCGTGATCGAGGAAGTAGCGGTCATGGGTGACGGCGAGCACGGCGCCAGGGTAGGTCTTCAGGTGCTGTTCGAGCCAGAGCACCGATTCGGCGTCCAGGTGGTTGGTGGGCTCGTCGAGGAGCAGCAGGTCGGGCTGCTCCAGAAGCAGGCGGCACAGCGCCACGCGACGGCGCTCGCCGCCGGAAAGGATGCTCACGGGCGCGTCCGGGTCGGGGCACTGCAGCGCGTCCATGGCCTGGGAGAGCTGGGAGTCGAGGTCCCACCCGTTGGCGGCGTCGATCTCGTCCTGCAGTTTGCCCATCTCGTCCATGAGCGCGTCGAAGTCGGCGTCGGGCGCGGCCATCTCCTCGCCGATCTGGTTGAAGCGCTCCACTTTGGCCAGCACATCGGCGAAGGCCATCTGAATGTTCTCGAGGACGGTCTTGTCCTCTTCAAGCGGCGGCTCTTGCAGAAGAATGCCCACGGTGTAGCCGGGCGTCAGGCGCGCCTCGCCGTTGGAAACCTCCTCGAGGCCGGCCATGACCTTCAGCAGGGTTGACTTTCCCATGCCGTTGGGCCCCACGACGCCGATCTTCGCGCCGGGGTAGAACGACAGCGTAACGTCGTCCAGAATAACCTTGTCGCCCACCGCCTTGCGGGCCTTGTACATTTGGTAGATGAACTCTGCCATGATGCTCCTGTTCCCTCTGCTCGGTTCCTCGGTTCGCAGCGCGAGGCGCGTACGGGAAGGCCGTTGCTCCGAGCGAGCCGTCCAATGCTTGGGCGGTATTTTCCCAGAAGTAACCGACGGGTGCTATGGCGCCTTCGCGATACTGGAAGAAAACCGCGACTTGTGGCTTAGGGCGATGGGGGTTGCTGTGAGATAATATGCACCGTATCTTTTAAACAATCGGTCTCCTTGCAAAGGCTTTCCCCATGACCCAGTCTCCCATTCGTGTCCTTTTCGTCTGCCACGGCAACATCTGCCGATCGACTATGGCCGAGTTCGTGTTGAAGGACATGGTGGCGCGGCGGGGGCTTACCGAGCAGTTCCACATCGAGTCGGCGGCGACGAGCACCGAGGAGATCGGCAACCCGGTGCATCCGGGCACGGCGGTGGTGCTGCGCGAGCATGGTATCGGCGGCTTCGAAGGCAAGCGCGCCCGCCAGCTGCGCCGCGCCGATTACGACGCCTTCGACTTCATCATTGGCATGGACACGGCCAATATTCGCAACATGAACTGGATCCTCGGCGGCGACCCGGACGGCAAGGTGCTCAAACTCTTGGAATTCGCCGGCACCAGCCGCAGCGTCGACGACCCCTGGTACACGGGTGATTTCGAGACTACCTACGCCGACGTGCGCGACGGCTGCGAGGGGCTGCTGGCGTATTTGGGGATGTAGTCTCGCCGAGGGACGAGAGGGCGTCGGCCTTATTTCTTTAGCAGATGCCGGATGGCAGCGATTGGGTGGCGCGTGATCATGCGCGGACCGGCGTAACGCATGATGGCGCGGATCTGCTCGCGCTGGGCGGGGGCGTAGCAGTGGTTGCCGCATTCCTCGCAGCTTGTTTTGTGGGCCATGGACCGACAGCGCTCGGTGCGCAGGACGCAGTAGTCGTCGATGGCCTTGCACGCGGGGCAGAGCGCCTCGCCGGCATGGCTGGTCTCGGTGCGTGCGGTCGCCTCGTGGTTGCCGGCGCAATAAATCGCCACCATGTTCGAGATGGTGCGCTTCTCGCGCTCGCGGCGGCGAGCGACTTTGGGGGTGTCAGGTATTCTTGCCATGGTGCGCACTTTAGCAGATTTCCCGCTGATGTGCCGTTCTTGTTAGCTCCTTCAAACTTTCGCCAAAAGAGCGAGCAGCCGCAAAATGACGATGTTGACGTCACAAGCGTCATTTTGCGGCTGCATTTCTCTCAAACGGGGCTGTTTTGGTCTCCGGTCAGTCACGAATTGACGCTTGTTACGGGAAGACCGTGAATTCGCGGCTGGAAAACGGTGGGGACGAGGGTGCGTCTGGGCTAGAGGCGCTGCAAAATGAGGTAGCGGTTGAGGTTGCCCTGCTTGCCGTCGGCGGAGAAGCGGGCGACCTCACGCAAGGGGAGGGAGGCGGTGGACGCGCAGCTGCTGGCAGAAGGTGCGCTGGGGTTGCGGATGGGGGCGAGGAGGGCATCGATTTCCTTCTCGGGCGTATGGTGGCAGAAGCGGTAGACGCCCTCTGCGTGCTGCCAACCGAGGAGAAAGTCGTTTTCTTGGAAGGTGAGCAAGCCGTGGGCGACGCGGCCCTCGGCAGTGGCCGCGGCGGCCTTGGCGGCCAAGCGCGCATCGTTCAGGAACTGCCAGAACGACACGATGGCGAAGCCGCCGGGCCTCAGGGAACTAAGGAGCCCTTCGAGAACCCGGGCCCGCAGGGCGCCTGTCGGCAGGTGGTGCATGAGTCCGAAGGCGACAGCGAGGTCGCAGGAGTTGCGCGGGAGACGATCGGCGAAGGTGCCGTCGAGGAGGGATTCCACGATGTCGAGGGCGCGGAGATCTACGGTGGTCTTTTCGGGGAGGTTCGTGCCCTGTCCTGAAGCATCCCCTCCTTTCGTTTTGGAAGCAGCAGAGGAGCTGCTAGGGCTGTGCGGAAAGGCGGCAGATAGGGCGCCGATTGCGGGAGATGCCAGATCGGGGCAGTTGTCGAGGGCGGTGATGCGCAGGGGGGCGTTCGTGTGTTCGGCGAGGAAGCGCTCGAAGCGGAGGTTGCCGCAGCCAAGGTCGAGGATGGTGAGGGGCGCCCCGGAATCGCCGGCACTGTCATCGGGGACGCGGGCGGCGTGGCTGGGGAAGGGGCCTTGCACGGCATCGTGGGCCGTGATGAGCTCCCAAGCCTTCTCCCAGCCATGCCAAGGGGCTTGTCTCGTGGCCGAGAACGAGGCGGCCTCGCGGGCGTAGAAGTCGCTCGTGAGGGCGTTCAGCTTGCGGATGACCTGGGGGGAGTAGGCGCCGGGTTGCGAGGCGCTCTGCGTGGTCGTTGCTCCAGATGCGGAAACGCGTTGCTCGTCGGCGATGCTCATGGCAGCGGCCGTTTCTGGTAGAGCCCGGCGTCCTTAAAGCCGAGGTTGCGGTAGTAGACGCGGGTGCCCACGGCGCTGATGACGTTAATCGCGGTGTACCCGGCGGCCGCCGCTTGGGCGCAGGCCTCTTCCACGAGCGCCCGCCCGAGGCCCAGATGCTGGGTGCCCTCGCCGGTGCGGTGCAGGGCGGCCACCTTCCCGTACACATGCACTTCGCGGATCATGGCCTCTTGCGGCGCGGAGGGGGAAGCAAACGAGGAACCCCTCGCCTCGCTTTGCTCGCTCTTGATGGGAGGGGGAGAAGACTCGTTGGCGGTGTCGCGGGGAAGTGCCGTCGGCAGCGACAGGCGGCAGAAGCCGGCGATCTTGTTTTCGGGGGTGATCCATTCAAGGAAGCGCTCTTCGGTGGTGGCGGTCTGGTAGGCGATGGTCTGAAGGGAAAGGTCGCCCACGGTGGCGCCTTCTACGGAGATTTCGCGGGAGCGAATCTCGGCAACCGTCTCGCCCGTGGCATCAACGGCGGCTTCTACCACTTGGCGCAGGTTGGTCTTCTTGTTGCCGGCGAGGATGTCGGTGGCGGAGATGTCGCGGATCATGCGGGAGATGCGCGTCCAGGGCGGGGTGGCCAGCACGTCCTGGACGAGGACTCCCACGAGCTCTTCCTCGGTGTAGGGGCGCCAGCGGCCGGCCTCGTAGCAGTCGGTGAGTCGGGCGCTTTCCACAAGGCAGCAGGGATAGAGCTTCACCTCATCGGGCAGAAACGCCGGGTCGGTGACGAGACGACGGTAGTCGGCAATGTCGGAGGCGGGGTCGGCGCCGAGCAGGTTCACCATGAAGTGCACGTGGTTTTTGAAGCCGAACCGCCGCAAGAGGGCCATGGCGTCGGCGATGCGCGCGGACGTGATGGCGCGGCCGTTGGCGGCGAGAAGGTCGTCGGAGAGGCTCTGGATGCCGATCTGCACCTTGGTGCAGCCGAGCGCGCGCAGGGTTCGGCAGGCATCGGCGGTGACGAGGTCGGGGCGCGTTTCCACCACCAGCCCGACGACGCGCTTCGGTGCCGTTTCGTTGGCGCGATGCAGGGCGAAAAGGGCGTCCCAGGAGCAGCTTTGCAGCGCCTCACCCTCAACGCCTTCCCGTAGGGGCAGACCTTGGTCTGCCCTCTGATCCTCCGTCGACATGCCGGGATGCGGCAGTGTTCTGGCCTCATGCCCGCGCGGGCCTTCCTCGCCGTAGGCCTCCCGCCATGCCTCGTTGTAGGGGAGCTCTCCGGCGTCGATGCGCTGCTGGAGGGGCGCAGCGGCGGCGGCCAGCGCGTCGCGGTCGCGGGGGAGGCCACGGTTCTCGTACCACCTCTGGCGCTCGGTCGCCTCGCGGGCGCGCTCCTCGTCGGGCAGGTTCAAAGCGCGGAAGAGCTCGCCTGTGAACCAGCGCTGGTAGGCGGCGGGGTAGTCGCTCCAGGTGCCGCCCAGCACGATGAGCTCCACTTTGTCGGTGACATGTCCCATGGCGGTCAGCGTCCGCAGGCGCGCGGCCACTTGGAGGAAGGGGTCGAACCAGCATCGCTCGGCCCGCTGGCAGGCCGGCTCGTCGGAAAGATAGCTCTTCGGCATACGGATATCGTTCGGGCAGAACACGCAGGCGCCCGAGCACGGCCAGGGCTTCGTGAGCACGGTGATGGTGGCCACGCCCGAGGCGGTGCGCCGCGGTTTGGCCTGCAGAAGGCGCACGAGGGCTGCGTCGGTCGCCTCGCTCACGTTCCACGCCGCCCACCGCTCGGGCTCCTCGGCCTTCACGCGCAGGTAGAAGGGGAGGAGCCGCCGCTTGGCCACCTGGCGCGTGCCGTCGTGGGCGGCGCGGTTGTGCCGCCGCACCAGCTTGTCGAGCCATGCGGCGTCGGCGCTGCTGTCGGCCCCTTCGCCACCGACGACGCCGCTGCGCACGGCTTCGATTATTTCCAGGAGTGCTTCTTCCATAAGAATGCAAAAGATACCAGGTTCGCCCAAGGAAGTCAGCGAGGTTCCGACAGGCACCTGCAATTCGCTTGAAGCGCGGCCGAGCGGCCTTCGGGCCGTGAGGGAAAGCGCTGAATGCGAAGGGCAGGTGCCTGTCGGAACCGCAGCGTCGACGGGTCCGTTCGTCCCGTTAGGGCGAACGGAACTATAAGGCGGCCTTGATGGCGGCGAGCAGCTCGTCGTAGGTTTCCAGGGCCGGCAGCTCCGGGTACTCGGCCTTGATGGCGTCGGTGGTGCGGAACAAAAAGCCGGCCTTCGAATCCAGGATCATACCCAAATCGTTGTGGGAGTCGCCGGCGGCGATGGTCTGCATGCCGCAGGAGTGCAGCGCGCGCACCGTGGTGAGCTTGGTCTCGGGGCAGCGCATGGCGAAGTCGGTGATGGTGCCGTCTTCGGCGACGACGAGCTCGTTGCAGAACAACGTCGGCCAGCCGAGCTTCTCCATGAGGGGCTTGGCGAACTGCTCGAAGGTGTCGGAGATGATGATGACCTGGGTGAGGCTGCGCAGCTCGTCCAAAAACGCGCGGGCGCCGGGCATGGGGTCGATCTTCGCGATGGTCGCCTGCACATCGGGCAGGCCCAGCCCGTGCTCGGCCAGAACGTCGAGGCGCCACTTCATGAGCTTGTCGTAATCGGGCTCGTCGCGGGTGGTGCGCTTAAGCTCGGGGATGCCGGCTTCCTCGGCGAAGGCGATCCAGATTTCGGGAACCAGCACGCCTTCCAAATCGAGGCACACGACGTTCATAGGGCACTCCTTCCGTGGGCGGCGCCGGGGCCTTAAGGCTTGCGCGCCGCAGGGTATCGTCGGCAGAAGCGTACCCCACCGAAGGCGCCTTGCCGCCTCGGAAGCGGAAAGATGGCGCAGGGGGCGACTTCAGCGGTAGCGCGGGCGCCGGGATTGCTATACTGAGCGCTCTAAGAAGAAGGCGCTGGCAAGGGCGCCACGGGCGGCAAGAGCGAGGAGCGCGGCTGTGACCAAGGTCATCAAGAGAGAACATGCGGAGCGGGCGCGGGCCCACGAGAGCGTACTCGCTGTGCCCGAGGTCATGCGTACGGCCCCCGGCATCGCCATTCAGGGGCGCAAGATTCGCTCGCTCGTGTTCTCGACGGATCTGGCCGTCATCTGCCACTGCGACGCCGATGCGGTGCTCGCGGTGTACCCCTTCACCTGCCAGCCGGCCATCACCCAGGCGCTTGTGGCCGCGTCCCAGCGCCCGGTGTTCAACGGGGTCGGCGGCTCTATCACCCAGGGCGAGCGCTGCGTGGAGGCGGCCCTGCACTCCGAAATGTCCGGCGTGGCCGCCGTCGTGGTGAACACCTCCATTCCCGTGGAGTCCATCTCGGCGCTCGTGGAGAAGGTGGCCGTGCCCGTGTGCGTGACCGCCTGCGCTGCCGACGACGTGGTGCACCGCCAGATTGCGGCGGGGGCCTCCATCGTGAACGTGGCCGCCGGCGCCCGCACGCCCCAGGTGGTGGAGGCCCTGCGCCGGGAATATCCCGACCTGCCGATCATCGCCACGGGCGGCCCGACCGACGATGCCATCCGCGCTACCATTGCGGCCGGCGCCGATGCCGTGAGCTGGACACCGCCGGCCATTGCCGATCTGGAGCGCGAGGTGATGGAGAAGGCCCGGCGTTTGGCGGCCGAGCTGTTGTAGAGCCCTGCAAGTGCGATCCGCAGGGGGCGACCTTGGTCGCCCCTTCGCAGCTGGGGGCACCATTCCGGTTGGGAGGGCTGACCAAGGTCAGCCCCTGCGGGATGTGGGGCAAGCGAGGTTGACCGGCTCCACGGGGTAAACCGGCGGGGCCCTAAAGCATGTGCGTGACGAGGTAGCCCTCGCGGATGCCGTATTTGCAGGGGATAACTTCGGCGGCGCCCAGCTCCTCTGCGAGCGTGCGCACGATGATCATGCCGGGAACGAGGCTGTGGACGCGGTCGGGGGCGGCCTTCACGGCGCGATGGGCGAAAACGGAGACGTCGCCCTGAAGGAGATCGGCGAGCCCTTCCATGTCCTTGCGGCTGATGCTCTTGGGCCGGGTGTCGTCGCCCCACACGGCGGCGACCATCTTCGCGAGGGCGCGCACCGATCCGCCGATGCCGTAGAGCCGCTCGCTTCGGTACCCCTCCAAATTCGGCAGCGCCTGGAGTTCTTTGCGGAACGCGTCGGCGATGGTGCGGCATTCGGCCGGGGTGGGAATGATGCAGCGCACGTAGTTCGCGTAGGCGAGCACGCAGCCGAAAGGTATCGAGATCCCCGCATGGTCGCCATCGGCCGCAAGGGCCGTCAGCTCCGTCGAGCCGCCGCCGACATCGATGAGCGTGCCTGCTGCAAGGGGTGCGCCGATGGAGGCGCCGACGAACCCGAGGTGGGCCTCCTCGCGGGCGGAGAGCACGCGCACCTTATGGTTGATGGCTGTCTCGATGGCCGCGGTTGCCGCTTCGGAATTCGCGCAGTTGCGCAGCACGGCGGTGGCGAAGATATCGACGCGCGCGCAGTTGAGGTTGTCGGCCAGCTTCAGCAGGTCGCCCAGCACGGCTACGGCTCGCGCGATGCCCGCGTTGGAGAGCGCCCCGTCGGTCACGTAAGCGGCAAGGCCGGCCATCTTCTTCTCGTCGACCAACGTGCGGAAGGGCTTGGCGGCATCTTCCCGCTTGGTCTCGTAAACGACCAGGCGAACCGAATTGGAGCCGAGGTCGATAACGCCGAGGCGTGCCATGAGGATCCTTTCTCGAGGGTGCATTCCGCAGTGCTTCCCTAGGGTAACGCAACCTGCCGGCAAAGAGCCGCCCGACCGGGAAGACCGGGCGGCTCGGAGGAGGGGAGGAGCGGGTCGCTGTCGCCTCTAGACGGCGATGACCACGCGGTAATGGGCGTTGTCCCCGCAGCATGTCTGCAGAATGATCGACTCGCCGTAGTCGGTCACGCGGGACTGGATGTCCTCCCAGTAGGTGTCGTCGGGCACGATGAACTCGTCGACGACGGAGTAGGTGCGCGTGTTCCCATCGGAGTCACACACGGTGACGGGATCCCCGTTCTTCAGGGTCATGACGCAGGTGAAGTCGCCGGGGTTGTGGCCGATGAAGTAGCCCCAGCTGCCATCGGTGGTGCTATCGGAGCCCATCCACAGTCCCGCGCCGGAGGCGGGAGCCGAGGCGCTTTCGTAGGAGGGGACGTAGGTGACGATGGCCACGTTCACGTCGATGGAGTCCGCTACCATTTCATCGCCTTCGGGGGAGATGGTCTCGAGGGGCTCGGTCACGTCGACGGCCTCCACATCGATGGAATCGTCGGAGCCTTCGGGCGTCTCGCCGGCAGCGCTCGCGGCGGCCTTGGCGCCGGCATCGTGGCTTGCGCTGTGCTTGGCGGACAGGGAGGCGCGGCTGGAAACTGCGTCCATGGCCAGCTCGTCGTGGATGTCGTCGAACTCGGAGGCCATGGCCACCGCCTCTTCCTGATCCTCGTAGACGATGATGGAGGCCACCTGCTTGACGATGGACGTGTCCTGGGCCGCCTCGGGCATGGGCAGCGTGGCCGGATCGCGGTCGGGCTCCATGGCGTAGGCAATGCCGCCGACCAGGGCGAGCGCAGCGGCGCCGGAAACAACGGCGGCTATGAGTTTCGATGCCTTCATGACGCTTCTTCCTTTCACGAGGCCTATCGACGGAGTCGCGGACGGGCTTCTTCTTTGCGAGGCGAACCCTCTCGTGCGGTAAGGGCCAAGAATGGAACTTGACAGTGCCTATCTTAGGGTGTCCAGGTCACAAATAGGCTCTGAACTGGGCATTGTTGGAATCGCGTATGCGTAAGAGAACTTGTTCGGAAGAAAGAAGCCGCCTTGAAATACGCCCGTTTCCATCCCGTCGCCATTGTTGACGGCATGCAAGCGGAAACGGCGCGGGTTGCGCAGAAGTTGTGGGGGGCCGCTGCCGTTTGGCTCCCGTAGGGGGCGACCTTGGTCGCCCCTGTTTTGTCGCGCGTGGTCGTCCCACTCGCTAGGGCTGACCAAGGTCAGCCCTACGGGGGAGCGACGTTGGCGACCCTTGCTGCACGCGTTGAGGTTTTCGTCGCTGCCGATTGTTGAGGTCTGAGGGCTTTTCGCGAAGAGGGGAGGTCGCAAGGCGATATTTTGCCTATAATGAGCCCACCTGTATTTCGATGGACACAACCGCACGCAAGCTGCTTCGGCGGCAGGCGTGCTGCCACCAAACGAACACGCGAAACGCACGACGGAAACGAACACGAGGTTGATCATCCATGGGAATGAACCAAGACCCCCGAGGGGATGCCTACGGCCGCAGCCCCGAGCGACCCGATGCGCCGGCTCCGGCCGGCCGGGCTCCCCAGGGCTCGCGGGGCAAGATCACCACGCGCCCCTCGCGAGAGAGCATTCTGCAGTCCTACGCGACCCAAGACGAGATGCGCGCCCGTGACGCGCGCCTGCGCTCCCAGCAGGCGTCCCGCGCCTATACCGCCAGCGCCGCCCAGCGCGACGCCGATCGCGCGGCGCGGCGCGAGGCGCTCGCGGCCCAGCAGCGCGAGCAGGAGGCTCGTCGCGCCGCCCAGCAGCGGCCCGCGCCCGCGGCGACTCCGGCCCAGCGCGCCGGCCAGCGCCGAACCCGCGTGGTGCCCCCGCTCTCTTCCCAGGAGAGCTACGACCTCACTCGCTCTTCCATGGAAAGCTACGAGCGCGCCCGTGCCTCCCGCGATGCCCTCTCCGAGGCTCGCCGGGGCCGTGCGCTCAACCGCGAGGTCATCGACGGCCGCGGCAGCATCGATTCGCGCACCTTCAACGAGAGCCACCAGATTTCCGCCTACTCGCGCGACGATCGCGACCGCCATGACCCGATGATTGACACGATGGACAATCGCACGTGGTATTCTCGGGCCGGGCAGGGGTTCGCCACGCCCGCCGAGGGGGCTCCCGGCGCTCCGGCGCCTGTGCGTCGCCCTCGTAGTTCTCGCGCCTCCGACGTGGGGTTTGCCGGCGTTATGAGCGGAAGTGCCAACTATGGCGGAGCGCAGGGCGGCTCCGGCGTGCCGCTGTTCGTCAAGGTGGCCGTCCCCCTGATCGTCGTTCTTCTTGTTGTAATCGTTTGCCTCTTAGTGTTCTAAAGGTTCTAGAAAAGGCTTTACATGTACGCGAAACCGACCTGTCCGACTCCGCTGAAGATCCTTCTCATTGTTGTTATCGCGGTCGAGCTTGTGGCCATCGGGCTCTTGCTCGCCGGCCGCGCCGGCGCTTCCGAGGGAGGTGCGGCGGCCGGATCGTCGGCTGATTCGGCGGCGGCTGCGGCTCCCATTGCCAACGATGCCGCCTCTCAGGGTGCCGACGGGAATGCCGCCGCTTCCGACCCTGCCACCGCTCCCGAGCCCGTGACGCTGACCGTCACCTTCGCCGGCGACTGCACGCTCGGCACCGACATCAACTACGAGAACGAGCGGTCCTTCAACAGCCGCTGGCAGGCCGAGGAGGGCGACGCCACCTACTTCTTGCGCAACGTCGCCGACTTGTTCGGCTCCGACGATCTTACCGTGGTGAACATGGAGGGCGCGCTGACCGAGGGCGGCGAGCGGGCCGACAAGAAGTTCGCCTTCCGCGGCAAGCCGGAGTACGCCAAGATCCTCTCCAGCGCTTCGGTGGAGGCGGCCACGCTGGCCAACAACCACTCCCAAGACTACGGCCAGACGGGCTACGACGACACCATTGCCGCGCTGGACGCCGAGGGGGTGCAAAGCTTCGGCTACGACCGCATCGCGTATCTGGATGTGAAGGGCGTGAAGGTGGCGCTCATCGGGTCGTACTTCCCCGAGGACAGCGCCGAGAACACCAAGGAGATGACCGACAACATCGCCGCGGCCCGCGCCGAGGGCGCCCAGCTCGTGATCGTGTACGTGCACTGGGGCCAGGAGCATGAGTACGACATCACCGAGGGGCAGCAGACCGCCGGGCGCGCCGCTATTGATGCGGGGGCCGATTTGGTGGTGGGCTCGCATCCCCATGTGGTGCAGGGCTGGGAGGTGTATCAGGACCGCTACATCGTCCACAGCCTCGGCAACTTCTGCTTCGGCGGCAACACCAACCCCGACGACAAGGACTGCCTCATCTTCCAGCAGACCTTCACCGTGACCGGCGATACGGTGGCCAAGAACGACGATGTGGACTTCATCGCCGCCTCGGTTTCCACGGAGACCGACCGCAACACCTACCAGCCGATACTGGCCGAAGGGGATGAGAAGGCCCGCATCGAAGCGAAGGTGCAGGAGGCCGCCGACCGCATCGCGGCTGCAGCCTAGATCCGGATCACGCAGGAGCCGGCGGTGAGGCCGCCGCCGAAGGCGGTCATGCAGGCGATGTCTCCCGGCTGCAGCTTGCCCTCGCAAAGCGCCTCGTTCAGGGCGATGAGGGCGCTGGCGCCGCTGACGTTGCCGACGTGGTCGATGATCACTTGGAAGCGCTCCATGGGGAGGCCCATCTTCTTGGCGGCGTAGCGGATGATGCGCTCGTTGGCCTGGTGCGGCGTGAACAGGGTGACGTCGTCGGTGGTCAGTCCGGCGCGGGTAAGCGCCTCCTCGGTGCAGCGAATCATGGCGGAGGTGGCGAACTTGAACACCGCCTGGCCGGTCATGCGCATATAGGGGTCGCTTTCCGCGTCGGCAGCGGCGAGGCGCGGGGCATCGGTGGTGGAGGTGCCGTCGGCGGCGGTCGTGCCGTTGGCGCCGAAGGGCACCTCGCGGGAGGCGAAGGCGCTGTCGCACCAGAGGGTGCGGTCGACGTCGTCGGTGTTTTCCATGTACGAGGAGAGGATGCCAGGGGCGTCGGCTCCGGCGGCACCGGCGGCACCGGCGGCTTCGGCAGTGCCATCAGCGCCGCCGGCTCCGGCCTCCGCCTCGTCGCGCCATTCCAGCACCACGGCCCCGGCGCCGTCGCCGAACAGGATGCACGTGGCGCGCTCTTCCCAATCGACGAGCTTGCTCAGGCGCTCGGCGGCCACGACGAGCACGCGGCGCACGTCGTTGCAGCGCATAGGCGTCCCGGTGCGGGCGGCTTCCTGGCGCGCGAAGGCGGCGCCGGCCATGATGAGGTCGGCGGTGGAAAGCCCGTAGACGCAGCCCGAACAGGCGCAGGACATGTCGTAGCACACGGCGTTTGTGGCACCGATGCGCTCGCGGATGCGGGCGGCCTCGGAGGGGAAGTGGGTGTCGGCGGTGAGCGTCGGGCAGATGATCATGCCAAGGGTGGCGGCATCGATCGCTCCCGCCTCGCGCTGCCAACCGCCCTCCTCAAGCCCCAGCGCTCGCAGAGCCGCCTGGGTGCCCAGGTCGGTGCAGGTCTCCTCGATGGCGACGTGGCGGGTGTGAATGCCCGTGCGCGGGACGATCCACTCGTCGGTGGTGTCTACGATTTCCGAGAGCTCGTCGTTGGTGACGATGCGCGCGGGCAGCGCTCTGCCCGATCCGATGATGACGCTGCCCAAAGCCGTTCCTTTCCGTAAATGATGCCTCAACCTGCTCTATGATGCCCCATATCGCCAAGTTTTCTGCTCAACGATGAGATGTTTGGTGAAGATTTTAAACGCGCGGTCAGTTTTTGGGGCGAATTCCTTAAGATTTCTCAGATAGTTTATCTCAAGGCGCGTGTTGCCGCAGCGAAAGAGAGGACGAGCTGCTTTCATGAAGACCCGTATCACAGAGCTTTTGGGCATTGAGTATCCCGTCGTGCAAGGGGCCATGGCCCGCATCGCCGACGGAGGGCTGGCCGGCGCCGTAAGCGAAGCCGGCGGCTTGGGCATCATCGCCTGCGGGGGCGCCCGGCCCGAGTGGATTCGCGAGCAGGTGGCCCGCGCCCGCGCCCTCACGAGCAAGCCCATCGGCATCAACGTCATGCTGATGGATCCGCGCGCGGGCGAGGTGGCCGAGCTGGTGTGCGAGCTGGGCGTGGAAGTGGTGACCACCGGTGCCGGCAGTCCTGCGAACTACATGAAGATGTGGAAGGAAGCGGGCGTGAAGGTGGTGCCCGTGGTGGCCTCCTCGGCGCTGGCCGCCCGCATGGAGCGCCTCGGCGCCGATGCCGTGGTGGCCGAGGGCACCGAGGCCGGCGGACATATCGGCGAGCTGACCACCATGGCCCTTGTGCCGTCGGTGTGTGCGGCGGTTTCCATTCCCGTCATCGCCGCCGGCGGCATCGTGGACGGCCGGGGCATGCTCGCCGCCTTCGCGCTGGGCGCCGAGGGCGTGCAGTGCGGCACGCGCTTCCTCACGGTGGAGGAGTGCAGCGTGCACGAGGCGTGGAAGGAGAAGGTGCTGAAGGCGAAGGACTCCGACACCATCGTCACCGGGCGCGGCACGGGGCATCCCGTGCGCGGCCTGAAGAACAAGTTCGCCCGCGAATGCCGCAAGATTGAGATGGCCGCCACCTCCGGGGAAGAGCTGGAGGGCATGTACGCCGGCTCGCTCGCCCGCGCCGTGGCGGGAGACGTGGAAAACGGCTCGGTCATGGCGGGCCAGGTGGCCGCGCTGGTGACCGAGCGCGGCACGGCGGCCGGCGTCATTGCCGATATGGTGCGCGAGGCCGAGGCCCTGGCCGGGCGCTCCTTGGGCGAGCTGGCCGAGCTGAACAGCCGCCGGGCGCGCGTGTAGGGAGGCCGCCATGCTTGATGAGACTCCCTTGGCGCCCTTGGGCCCGGCTGGTCTGGTGTTCATGGCCTCGGGCCAGGGCTCGCAGAAGCCCGGCATGGGCGCCGATATGCTGGATATTCCCGAGGTGGCGTCCGTGTTCGCCTGCGCCTCGGACGTGCTCGGCCGCGACGTGGCGGCGCTTGTGCGCGACGCGTCGCCCGAAGAGCTGAACGACACGCGCAACGCCCAGATCGCCATCGCGGCGCTGTCGGTCGGCATGGGGCGGGCGCTTGAGGCGCGCGGCATCGTGCCGGACGCGCTGCTCGGGTTCTCCCTCGGGCAGATTTCCGCCATGGTGCTCGGCGGCATGCTCGCCGAGGAGGACACCTTCGCGCTCATCGCCGAGCGGTCGCGTCTCATGGGAGAGGCGGCCGACGCGAACCCCGGCGTTATGAGCGCGCTTCTGAAGATCACGCTGCCCGAGGCCGAGGCGCTGTGCGCCCAGTGCGCCGAGGGCGAGGTGCTCGTGCCCGCGAACTTGAACGGCGGCGGCCAGATCGTCGTCGCCGGCACGCCGGCGGCGGTGGCTCGCGCCGAGGAGGCTTGGGCCGCGAGCAAGGGCCGCTTCTCGCGCCTGGCCACGTCCGGCGCCTTCCACAGCCCGCTCATGGCGTCGGCGCAGGAGCCCTTCGCCGACTACCTGGCGCAGGTGGAGTTCCGCGAGGCGGTGGTGCCGGTCATCGGCAACGTGCACGCCGCGCCGCTTGACGCCGCCGGCGCTCGCGAGGAGCTGGTGGCGCACTTGGTGTCGCCCGTGCAGTTCGAGGCCAGCGTGGCAAAGCTTCAGGAGGCCGGCGCGAAGATGTTCGCGGAAGTGGGCTTCGGCGGCGTGCTTGCCAATCTCGTGAAGCGCATCGACCGCAGCGCGCCCCGAGCCGCCATTCAGGATCGCCCCTCCTTCGACGCCTTCGTCGAGGAATTCGGAAAGGAATAGACGTGACCGAACCAGAAAACCGCCGCTGCGCCGTTGTGACCGGCTCCACCCGCGGCATCGGACGCGCCGTGGCCCGGGAGCTTGCGGCCGCTGGCATGAACGTGGTGGTGAACAGCTCTTCTGAGCGCAGCCTGCCCGCCGCCGAGGCGGTAGCCGCCGAGATCGCCGAAGAGTTCGGCGTGGAAACCCTGGCCGTGGCCGCCAACGTGGCCATAGAAGAGGAGGCCAACGCGCTCATCGCCGCCGCGGCCGAGGCCAACGGGCGGGTGGATGTGCTCGTGAACAACGCCGGCATCACCCGCGACGGCCTGGCCGCCCGCATGTCCGACGACGACTTCGACGCCGTCATCGACATCAACCTGAAGGGCACCTTCCATTGCTGCCGCGCCACCGCGAAGCTGATGATGAAGCAGCGCTGGGGCCGCATCGTGAACATGTCCAGCGTGGTGGGCGTGTACGGCAACGCGGGCCAGGTGAACTACGCCGCCTCCAAGGCCGGCGTCATCGGGCTCACGAAGTCGCTCGCCCGCGAGCTTGCGCGCCGCAACATCACGGCCAACGCCGTGGCGCCCGGCTTCATTGCCACCGACATGACCGACGCGCTTTCCGATGCCCAGCGCGAGGCCATCGTGAGCCGCATCGGCAGCGGGCGCTTGGGCGAGCCGGACGACATCGCCCATTTGGTGCGCTTCCTCGCCTCGGACGAGGCGTCTTACATCACCGGTCAGGTCATTTGCGTGGACGGAGGTATGTCCCTATGAGCGAGAACGCAAGCGAGAGCATTCAGACCCGGCGGCCCGACGGCACCCATCGCGTCGTCATCACCGGCGTGGGCGCGGTGACGCCGGCCGGCGTGGGCGTCGGGGCGTTGTGGGAGGCGCTCATGGGGCGCGAGTGCTGCATCGCGCCCATCGAGCGCTTCGATACGAATGAGTACGAGGTGCACATCGCCGGCGAGGTGCGCGACTTCGACGGCGTCGAGCACGGCCTGACCAAGAAGGAGGCGCGCCGCTTCGAGCGCTTCGTGCAGTACGCCATCGTGGCGGCCGACGAGGCGCTGGCCCAGTCCGGCTTGGAAGTCACCGACGAGAACCGCGACCGCATCGCGGTGGTGTTCGGTACCGGCATCGGCGGCATCGACGAGCTGCAGAAGAGCTTCGCCACCTTGGAGGAGAAGGGCCCCAAGCGCGTGAATCCCCTGTTCATCCCCACGATGATCGGGAACATCGCGGCGGGCAACCTGGCCATTCGCTACGGCATGCGCGGCGAGTGCCTGAACGTGGTGACCGCCTGCGCCACCGGCGCCCACTGCATCGGCACGGCGCTGCGCGACATTCGCCACGGCTACATCGACGCGGCGCTCGTGGGCGGCACGGAGGAGTCCGTGAGCCCCATCTGCATCGCCGGCTTCACCAATTTGTCGGCCCTTACCCGCGCCGAGGATCCCAAGGAGGCCTCGCTGCCCTTCGACGGCCGCCGCGGCGGGTTCGTGGCCGGCGAGGGGGCGGGGGCCCTGGTCATCGAGTCGTTGGAAAGCGCGCTCGCCCGCGGGGCCGAGCCCATCGCCGAGATCACTGGCTTCGGCAGCACGGGCGACGCCTACCACATGACCGCGCCCGACCCGGAGGCCACCGCCATCACCGCCGCCATGGCCGCCGCTCTGGCCGAGGGCGGCTTCACCCCGGCCGATCTGGGGCACCTGAACGCCCACGGCACGGGCACGCCGGCCAACGACGCCACGGAGTCGAAGGCGCTCGCGAATCTCATGGGCGGCGCGGAGGCGGCCGCCGAGCTGCCCGTCACGTCCATCAAGGGCACCACGGGCCACATGCTCGGCGCCGCCGGTGCCGTGGAGGCCATCGTGTGCGCCCTGTCCGTGGCCCGCGACGCGGTGCCCCCCACGGCCGGCTTCGCCGTGGCCGCCGAGGACTGCCCCGTGGCCGTGGTCACCGAGGCGGTCACCGACTATCCGCAGAAGGTGGCCCTGTCGACCTCGCTGGGCTTCGGCGGCCACAACGCCGCCTTGGCCTTCTCGCCGTACAAAGGTTAGGGGGAGTCGATGAGCGAAGAGACGATTGTCGCGCCGCTGCCCTGGGGGCGCGAGGTCATCGAGGGGATTCTGCCCCATCGCGATCCGTTCGTGTGGGTGAGTCGCATTGTGGCCATCGAGCCCGGCGCTTCCATTGAAGGAGAGCTGGACGTGCCCGCCGACCTGGATATCTTCCGCGGGCATTTTCCCGATCACCCGGTGCTGCCGGGCGTCATCATCATGGAGGCGCTCGCCCAATGCGCTTCCATCGCGGTGCTGCAATCGCCCGAGCTGCGCGGCTGCATCGGTTTTCTTACCGGCATAGACGCGGCGAAGTTCCGCCGGCAGGTGGCCCCGGGCGAGACGGTGACGTTGCGAGCGACCATCGTGAAGTCGTCGCGCCGCCTCGTGGTGGCCGAGGTGGAGGCGTCCGTGGACGGCGAGGTCTGCGCCACGGCCACCCAGAAGTACGTGCTCGCACCCAAGGAGTAACTATGGCCAAAGCGGCTTCCAAGTACATCAGCTTCGACACGGCGGGGAACTTCGTCTCCGAGCTTGCGGATGGCCCTGCGGTGCCCGTGGTGACCGAGGACGGCTCGCTGAAATCGGCGGTCTCCTACGCCCTGGACGCCATCGTGGAAGCGGCCGGCACCCTGCCGGACACGGCGGCGGCCCTGGTGGGCGCCCGTGCCGGGGCGACCCATCGCGACCCGGAGGAGAAGGTGGCCGACGTCTCCGAGCACGTCCGGTCCACCATCGGCGACGACTTCGCCGTAAGTGCGGCGGCCGGGGCCAAGCCCCGGGCCCTCGTCATCGCCTCGGCCAAGAACGCCCGGGCCTTCGTGGTGCCCATGGAGCAGGCGGGCCTCGACGTCGTCTTCGCCACGGTGGACAACCGCTCGCTGGACGGCTTCGCTCGGCGCATGCTGCCCACGCACAACCTGGGCAGCACCACGGCTGATGTGGACGCCGATACGCTTTCCGCCAACATCTACACGGTGCTCTCGGCGGCCAAGGCTTGCGGCGCAGCGCTCATCTTCCTCGACAGCGCCAAGGCGCCGCTCGTCGAGGACGCCTATTTCCTGCGCCACGCTGCCAAGCGCGGTCTGCGCGTGTTCGCTCCGGCCACCGAGGGCACCTTGCGTACCGGTTGGGTGGAGCTTTTGCCCGCCGCCAGCACGACGGAGCCCTCCGAGGCGCCTTGGGAGTCGGCGCCGGCGCCAGCGCCGCTTGTCGACGACGATGAGGGCCCGACCCATTGGCGCCGCTGCCACTACTGCAAGCTCTTCTTCGACAAAGAGGAGATCATCGAGCTGGGCGGCTATTGCCCGGCCTGCGGCACCCTGCAGCGCCTGCGCTCCGACGAGCGCCTGGCCGCCACGGTGGACGCCGGTTCGTTCGAGGAGTGGAACGCGGTTATGCCCGATTTCGATCCGCTCGATTTCCCCGGCTATCCCGAGAAAATCGCCGACCAGCGCGCAAAGAGCGGGCTTGAAGAGGCCGTGCGCACGGGGCGCGCGACCATTGCGGGGCTGCCTTTGGCCATCGGCGTCATGGAGTCCGGCTTCTTCATGGGCTCGATGGGGCATGTGGTGGGCGAGAAAGTGGCCGCGATGATCGACCGCGCCATCGCCGAGCGTCTGCCGGTCGTCGTGTTCTGCGCATCCGGGGGCGCCCGCATGCAGGAGGGGCTCATCTCGCTGATGCAGATGGCGAAGGTGTCCTGCGCCGTGGAACGCCTGGGGGCGGCCCATCTGCCCTTCATCACCGTGCTCACCGACCCCACGACCGGCGGCGTGACGGCGTCGTTCGCCATGCAGGGCGACATCATTTTGGCCGAACCCGGCGCGCTCATCGGGTTTGCCGGGCAGCGCGTCATCCGCGACACCATCAAGCAGGAGCTGCCGGAAGGGTTCCAAACCGCCGAGTTCGCGCTTGAGCACGGGCTCATCGACGCCATTGTCGAGCGCTCCCAGATGCGCAGCGTTCTGGCGCAGCTGCTCGCGCTGCACGCGCCCGCCGACGATATGGGGCGCATTGTCACCTACCACAGCGTCATGGACGCCCTGCGCGTCGGCCCGGGCGCCTACGGCTCGGTGGATGTAGCTCCTGAGGCCCAGGCGGTGGGCGAGCGCATTCGCGACGAGGAAGCTGCCGGGTTGTGGCGCAGCTTGGCTGGAGTGCCGGTAGTGGGAGAGCTCATCGGGCGGTCGGAAAGCCCCGAGGAGGCCGAGGAGGCGTGCCGCCGCGAATTGGAGCGCCACGCCCGCCGCGAGGCCCGCAAGTCCGGGGTGAGTTTGGAGGCTCCGGCCGGCAGCGCGTGGGAGAGCGTGCAGATCGCCCGCAACGTGCACCGTCCCACGGCGCGCCGCTATATCGATGGCATCGTCGAGGGCTTCATCGAGCTGCACGGCGACCGCGCCTTTGCCGACGACGGGGCCATTCTTGCCGGCATCGGCTGGATTTCCGGCCATCCGGTGACGATCATCGCCCAGGAGAAGGGCGTGAACTTGGCCGATCGCGTGGCCCGCAATTTCGGCTGCCCCCAACCTGAGGGCTACCGCAAGTCGCTGCGCCTCATGCGCGAGGCGGAGAAGTTCGGCCGGCCGATTCTCTGCCTGGTGGACACCCAGGGTGCCTTCTGCGGCACCGAAGCCGAGGAGCGCGGCCAGGGCAACGCCATCGCCGACAACCTGGTCGCCATGGCCGGCCTGCGCGTTCCCGTGGTGAGCGTGCTTCTGGGCGAGGGCGGGAGCGGCGGCGCCTTGGCGCTGGCCGTGGGCAATCGCGTGGCCATGCAGGAGCATGCGGTGTACTCGGTGCTCTCGCCGGAAGGTTTCGCTTCCATCCTGTGGAAGGACCGCACCCGCGCGCCCGAGGCCGCCGAGGCCATGCAGATGGACGCTGCCTCGGTTTTGGCCGGCGGCATCATCGACGCGGTCATCTCGGAGGGGGAGGGCCCGGCTCACGAGAACCCGGAGGCCGCCATTGCCGCCGTGCGCGACTACGTCCGCGAGGCCTACAAGGAGCTGGCCGACCTCACGCCCGACGAGCTGGTTCGCCAACGCCAAGAGCGCTTCGCGAAGTTCTAGCAGGATATCCGGCTTTCCGGCCGCCCCGCGTTGCGCCTCGCTCTACGGCGGCCGGATGCTCTCGGGACAATTTGCGCGCCTCTATTTTCGCAAAAATTGCGATTGTTAGCACGAGGGGGCGGCTCACGCTCTGTCTTGTTCTGAAGCGGGATCTTCTGATGGGAAGATAGAGCATTTTAAAGGAAAGATGAGGCGCAATGAGCTGGTTTTGCTCCGCTTCGCGTCGTCCTCGTCTCCTTGGGCATTCTTCGTTTGCTAACAATCGCAATTTCTTGGAAAAACCGAGGGGCAAGTTGTCTCGAGCGATGAAAATGCCTCGAGCGATGAAAAAGCGGACCACCTGGTGGGCGGTCCGCTTGTTGATGAGCGTGCGTGTTCGCTGGCGCTGTTGGGCGCGCGGCCTTACAGCATCTTCGCGCGGAGCTCCTCGGGGGTCATGGGCGAGAGCAGCGCCGGCGCGATGTCGAAGATGGTACGGCAGCCCGTCTCGCCCGCGCAGGCCATGCGCCAGCAGGCGCGGGCGCAGGCGACGAGCACGCTGCCGGTGAACTCCGGGTTGGAATCGAGCTTCAGCGAGTACTCGATCACATGGGTGTTCTCGCCGGCGGCGCCCGTGGTGCCGGTGCGGATGACCGAGCCGCCGTGGGGGATGCCGGCGTGGTCGCGGTCGAGCTCTTCCTGGGAGATGAAGGTGACTGTGGTGTCGTAGTCGGCGAAGTAGTTCGGCATCGTGACGATGGCCTCTTCGATGGCGGCCGTATCGGCGCCCTCCTCGGCCACGACGAAGCACTCGCGGGTGTGTTTCTGGCGCGTGGTCAGTTCCGGGTTGGCACCGGAGCGCACGGCCTCCAGCGCCTCGGGCACGGGCACCGTGTACTGGCGGGCGTCCACCACGCCGGGGATGCGGCGGATGGCGTCGGAGTGCCCCTGGGAGACGCCGCGGCCCCAGAAGGTGTAGTCGGCGCCGTTGGGCATGATGGCGTTGGCGTAAACGCGCGAGACCGAGAACATGCCCGGATCCCAGCCCACCGAGATGACGGCCACATGCCCCGCCTCGCGGGCCACCGCGTCGACGGCGGCGAAGTGCGCCGGGATGTTGGCGTGGGTGTCGAAGGAGTCGACCACGTTGTAGAGCGCAGCGGCTGCCGGGGTCTGCTCGGGCAGGTCGGTGGCCGAGCCGCCGGCGAGCATGAGCACGTCGATGTCGTCGGTATGGGCGGCCAGCTCCGTGGCGGGCCAGACGGCGACGTTCTCGCCGAGCGGGTGCACGCTGGCCGGGTCGCGGCGAGTGAACACGCCCACCAATTCCATGTCGTCGTTGGCGGCGACGGCCAGTTCAATGCCGCGGCCGAGGTTGCCATAGCCGAGAATGCCGATGCGGATGGGGTTCAATGGTGCCTCCTTGGGTGTTCGCTAAGTGGGAAAGCGGTGCTTCGGGGCCGATGCCTGCTTTGGTTTTGAAGCTAGCGGGACAGGCCGCGCCGCCGGGGTGTCGCATCATTATCGCGTACCGTCTTACGCGCGGGAACCTGTCCGTGGCGAGCGTTACGAGGATTTAACGGAGAGGTACCTTGGCGCGGCGCTTGCGTCCGTTCGCCGACGGGGCGTTGTGGAATCGGGCGGGCGGAGGGCCCGCGACGCGCCGTTGCGGAAGGCGGCGCGGAAGTTGCTCGCGTGCTTGCCGGTCGCACGGTGCGGGGCGGCACGGGCTCAACCGGCCGTTGGACGCCCTCAGTCGCGCCCGGGATGCGCGGCGCGGCGGCTGCCCCTTCAATCTCCTCCCCCTGGGTGGGTATGCGCAGGGTGAACACGGTGACGCCCCGCTCGCTCGCCGCCTCGATGTCGCCGTGATGCGCCACGACGATTTCCCGGGCGATGGCGAGCCCCAGCCCCGCGCCGCCCTTCTTCGAGGAGCGCGCCCCGTCTTCGCGGTAGAACTTCTCGAAGATGGTCTCCAGATGGGCGTCGGATATCTCGCGTCCGCGGTTGGCCACGGTGATGGTGGTCGTGCGGGCGTCCTGGCGGGCGGCGATGGCGATGACGGAGTTCGCGTCGGCGTAGGCCACGGCGTTGCGCAGCACGTTGCCCAGCGCCCGGGCGAGCTTGTCCGGATCGACGAAGAACTGGCCCGCGCCGGCGGCGTCCACGGTGATGCGGATGTTGCGGGCGGCGGCCTCGGGGAAGAACGCCTCGGCCACCTGCTGGCAGAACAGGCGCACCCCCACGGTCTCCCGCTCGATGGGAATGGCCGACAGGTTGTAGCGGGTGATCTCGAAGAACTCGTTGATGAGGCTTTCCAAGCGCTCGGCCTTCGAATAGGCGATGTCGGCGTACTTGCGCAGGGTCTCCCGGGGCAGATCGGTCGTCTCGCGCAGCAGGTCCAGGTAGCCGAGCACCGAGGTGAGCGGCGTGCGGATGTCGTGGGCCAGATAGGCCACCAGCTCGTTCTTGCGCTGCTCGGCGGCGTGGGCGGCGCGCTCGTCGGCCAGCGACTGCGAGCGGATGACCGCCAGCTCATTGCGGGCGATGGACAAGTCGGTCGGCAGCTCGATGGGGGCGTCCTTGTCGGCGAGCAGGCGCCCCACGGCCCCGGACAGCTCGTCGAAGTAGCGCAGCGACCGGTTCAGGGCTCTCAGGATGATGGCGAGCCAGCCGGCCACGAAGACGAGCAGGGCCAGCGGGAGCTTGAACGACTTGACGAACGTGTAGGTGGCGACGTCGCGCATGCGGTAGACGCCGTCCTCGCCGTACTGGATTTGCCAGACCGGGTTCTCGTCGGAGACGCCCAGCGCCCGCGCCTCCTCGGCGGAGGTCAGGTCGAGCCAGGCGCTGTAGGCCTGCTCCTGGGATTGGCGAAAGGCGCTTTGCAGAAGGTCGTTCAGCGTCGGCTGATCATAGCCCAGGACGGCGGCGCTGACGAGGATTCGCGTGGCCGCATCCACCGTGGTCTCCGGCGGCATGAACGTCTGGGCCTCGGGCAGCGAGAGCCCCAGCTCCTGCAGGGATGCCGACACGCGCAGGGCCGCTATGGCTTGGGCGGCGCTCGCGTCGTCAGCGGGAATGGCCTCGGCGGTCAGAATGGTCTGATAGGGAAGGAGGGGAACGGCCCGGGCGGTCTTGTCGGCCGGGGCGCTGTCGGTCTCGGCATCGAGGGCGGTCGCGTCGTCAATGAAGGTGCTCGCGTCGCCGATGGCCGCGGCGTTGGTGCCCGAGGCGACGGCCACATCCTCCCCGAGCTTTTCGGCCCGTTCCTTGGCGTAGGCCGCGGCAGCCTCGGCGTTCTCGGGCGAGTCGGCCATCATGCTTGCATACTCCGCCAGGGCGTCTTCCATCTCGTTCACTTCGCCTTGGATCTTGGTGATAGTGCCCGCATCGTTGGTGTAGCCGCCCTCGACGGCCTCGTTGACCCAGAGGTCGAACAGGCTGGCATCGTCGAGCAGCCCCTGGTCGGTGAGGATCTGCTGGAACTGCTCGGAGGAGTTCAGGGTGCGCCAGGACGAGGTCGAGTCGGCCACCCAGTTCGCGATTGAGGGCACCATGAAGGTCTCGATGGCCAGGCAGGCCAGAGCGAAGGCCCCGCTAAACAGCAAAAGGTTGCGAATGAGGCCGCCGAGCACGCGCCGGCGCAGGACGCGGGCCTGCTCGCTTTTAAGCGCCATGACCGGTGTCGCTGGGCGCGCCGCGCAGCTTGTAACCGACGCCCCAAGCGGTTTCGATGAACGTCGTGGAAGCGTCGATATCGGCGAGCTTCTTGCGTAGGCGGCGGATGTGCACCATGACCGTGTTGGCCGCCGCGTCGTCGAAGCGCTCGTGCCAGGCCCCTTCGAACAGATCGGCCGCCGAGACCGGTGAGCCGACCGACTGGGCCAGAATCGCCAGAATGGCGAACTCCTTGGGGGTGAGGTGCAAAGGCTCGCCGTGGAGCGTGGCCAGATGCGTGCGCAAGTCCACCTCGATGGCGCCGGCGGAAAGCAGGGTCGAGGAAGCCTGGGGCGCTGCTTGGCGTCGGCGCAGGCGCGCCTTCACGCGGGCCACCAGCTCGCGGGGCCGGAAGGGCTTGGTGACGTAGTCTTCGGCGCCCAAGGTGAAGCCGACGACTTGGTCGACTTCCTCGTCCTTCGCCGAGAGGAAGATGACGGGAATGTCCCGCATCTGGCGCATGCGAACGCACAGCTCGAAGCCGTCGATGCCCGGCATCATGATATCCACGATGGCCAGGTCGAACGGCGTGCGGGCGAGTATGTCGAGGGCCGCCTGTCCGCTGTAGCAGGCCAGCGCGTCCATGCCCTCGGCCACGAGCAGGTTGACAACCAGATCGGCGATGGCCTGCTCGTCGTCCACCACCAGTATGTGAGCGCGTTTTTCCATAAGGGCTATTGTACGCGATTCGCCCCGGGTTTTGCCAATGGGCATGCCATCCCGTGACAGCTTCAGGAAAAGTTAAGGTGCCCTGCCGGAAATGTCAGATTTCGCTATGGGACGCGTAAGCCGGCTGGTCGGTAAGGTGGGGGTGCAACGTAAGGAGAAAACCCATGGACACTGCTGCCTACCGTTTTGACGAGGGGAACTTTTACGGAGGAGATGCGCCCCTAAGCCGCACTGGGAGAGTGGACGCTTTGGACGTTTCAGATGCTCGGGGTGCTTCGGGTGTTCGGAATGTTTCGGGGGTCGCCCCCAATCCTTTCGGGCGTGATGCCTGGGTGCGGCCGCAGGGCGCGGGGGGCCGGCCGGGCGATGGTGCGGGATCAACGACCGCCCGGAGCTCCTCGCCGCAGCGGCGGCGGTCGCGCGGGTCGGCCGTAGCCCCGACTGCTACGCCGGGCGTGGTGGCGGCCATGCTGGGCGGTCTGGTTCGCACGGGCCGCGCCGCGCGGGGCCGCCGCATCGGGCGGCGACGCTGGCATCTGTGGTCGGTGCTGGGCGTGGCGGCGCTTTCCGTCTTCGTCGTAGTCGCGCTGTTCCAGATGGCGAACCTGTACGCCGAAGGGCTGGGGCTCGCGGGGCCGGGCATCGCCTCGCCCACGGCCGACGCCTCTGTGGCCGCTGCGGACGCGGGTGGCGGAGCCGAGGCCGCTAGCACCCCGCGCGACGAGTGGCGCGGCGGCGAGCTGCCCTTTCTCTACCAGACCGACCCCCAGTACCGCGATGCTTCCTATGCCGGCGCCACGGTGGGAGAGGCCGGATGCGGGCCGACGAGCCTGGCCATGGTCTACATCGCGCTGACGGGGAAGACCGACAAGGATCCCGCCGCCATGGCCGCCTTCAGCGAGGCCGAAGGCTACGTGGAAGAGGGTCTCACCGCCTGGCGATTCATGACCGACGGCGCGGCCGATCTGGGGCTTTCCTCCCACGAGGTGCCGGCAGACGCAGGGCGGCTTAAGGAGGAGCTCGCCCAGGGGCATCCGATCATCTGCAGTATGCGCCCCGGCGATTTCACGAGCACAGGGCACTTTCTCGTGGTGGCCGGCGTGGCCGACAACGGCGAGCTGGTCATTCACGACCCCAACAGCCCCGCCAACAGCGCTCGCACGTGGGATGCCGAGCGCGTGCTCGCCCAGTGCGCCAACCTCTGGGCCTTCGAGCGAGGCTAGCGGGAGCGATTCGCTCATTCGGTGGGGTTCCTGCTTGACGATCGGCGTCCGTGCTAGGATGGGGCCAGTGATTCCGAACGATGAGGAGGCTTCCCATGGATGCCTTTGTCCCCGAAGTTGCGCCGCCGCCCTTGCTCGAGTGCCGCGACCTCACTAAGCGCTATGGCGCCACGGTGGCGCTCGATCGCTTTACTGTCAGCTTGCCCGCCGGCCGCATCGTGGGGCTGCTCGGCCCGAACGGCTCGGGCAAGACCACGCTGCTGAAGATGATCGCCGGCGTGGCCCATCCCACGGCGGGCGACATTCGCGTGGCGGGCTATGAGGTGGGCCCGGAATCGAAGGCACTCGTCTCCTACCTGCCCGAGCGGCCCTACTTCTCCCGCTCCATGCGCGTGCGCGAGATGATCGCCTACTTCGCCGACTTCTACGAGGACTTCGACGCCGCCTTGGCGCGTGACATGCTCGCCCGGCTCGGCGTGCCCGAGGACGCTCCCACCTCGGCGCTTTCCAAAGGCACGGTTGAGAAGGTGCAGCTCACGCTCGTCATGGCCCGCCACGCGGCACTGTATTTGCTGGACGAGCCCATCGGCGGCGTGGATCCGGCGGCCCGCGATTACATCCTGCAAACGGTCATTCGCGCCTATCGGCCGCAGTCGTCCATCATCCTTTCCACCCATCTCGTACGCGATGTGGAGGCGTTCCTGGACGACTTCATCCTGCTGCGCTATGGCCAGATGCTGTTGCACGCGCCCGTGGCCTACGTGACCCAGGAGAAGGGCACGACGCTGGACGCGTTCTTTCGAGAGGAGTTCCGATGCTAGGAAAGCTCTTCGCCCAGGAAATGCGGGCGCTTTGGAAGCCCGCGGCCATCATGCTGGCCGTTATGGTCGTCGCCGGCGTGGTGGGCATCGGCTGCATCGAGGCCACCGACGCCGTGAGCCGCGCGGCGGGATTCGCCTCCCGTTACGTCAACGAGGCATCGGCCGCCTCCAACCTGACCGTGGTGTTCGTAATGGCCGCGCTGTTCTGCGGCTTTCTCGTGTGGGCCAGCCTTGTGGCGGTCTACGTGTTCATCGCGATGCGCTTCTACCGCACGATGTTCACCGACGAGGGCTATCTCACGCTCACGCTGCCGGTGCGCGCGGGCACGCTGGTGGCGGCGAAGTTCTGGGCTGCCTTTTTGCTGGCGGCGGTGTTCACGCTTATGGCCTGCGCGCTCGCCTCGCTGGCCATGCTCGCGATCACCGACGGCGATGGGGACATGGTGTCGGTGGTGCTGTCGCTTTTGGGCGGCTGGTCGGCGCTGACGGGCAACGGCGGGGTGGTCTCGTCGATCATGGGCGTGGCGAATGCCCTCGTGTCCGCCGCCTACACCGTGGGGCTGGCGTTCCTCTCGTTGACGCTGGGCGCTTGGTGGGCGCGGCGGCATAAGGTGGCTGCGGCCGTGGCGCTGTATGTGGGAATTGGCTGGGTGATCTCTCTTCTGTTCTCTATTGTCGGCGTTCTGGCCATGGTGGGGGACACGGGAACGGCGTCGTTTATGCTCAGCGTGGTGTCCATCATGCAGACGGTGGTGAACCTTGCCGTGGCCGGTGGCGGTGTCGCCCTGTCCGCTTACCTCGTGCGCGCCAAGGTCGACCTGAGCTAGGGAAAATTTGCGGCCGCCTTAGCTGGCAGCTAATGAAACGGTTAACGAGAACGGATACCCTTCTTCCTTGTCCGTTAGGAATAGCGCGTTTAGAAGAAGGGAATCATCTATGGAAACGCAACCTCGCTCGGCTATGGCCGTGGCTTCTCTCGTATTGGGAATCGTGGCACTGGTCACGTCGATTCTGCCGATTATCAACAACCTCTCCTTCCTTTTGGCCATTCTCGGCATCGTCTTCGCCATCATTGGATTGGTAGGTATTTCGAAGGGGAAGAAGAGCGGCAAGGGCCTAGGGATCGCCGGCCTCGTGCTTTCCGTGATCGCCTTCATTCTCGTGCTCGTAATGCAGAGCGCCTTCAGCGCCGCCCTCGACCAGGCCATGGAGGAGAGCGGGCTTGACACGGCGACGGCGCAGGGTGCAGCGGTCGAAGATTCCGGATCTGCGACTGAGCCCCAGGCGGCCGAGCAGAGCGCATCGGACGCGGCCGCTTACGGCGTGACCATCGACGGCTGCCGGGTGACTGAGGACTACCAGGGAAATCCGGCTGCCGTGGTGACCTACACCTTCACGAACAATTCCGACGAGGCGACCAGCTTCATGGTGGCGCTTTATCCCAAAGTGTTCCAAAACGGCGTTGAGCTGGGCACAGCCATCGGCAGCGATTGGGATTCCGAGAAGTACTCGAGCGATGTGAAGTCTGGTTCCTCTACGACGGTGGAGATGGGCTACGCCCTGGAGGACATGAGCGACATCACGGTTGAGGTCGAGGAGCTTTTGAGCTTCAGCGACGCCGTCTTGGCCGAGCAGACGTTCTCGCTGAGCTAGCGTGCCCGATGGCGCACGTCTCGGGCGCCCGTCTCCGAAGGCGGGCGCTCGAGGCGCTACAATAGGGGCTTCGTGATATGGGTCGAAGGAGAAAGAAGCGCGTGGAGGAACCGCTGACAGAGGATATGCTGGCCGAGCTCTTGGACGCGCCGGATCCGCGGGCGTTCATCAAACGGCGCGAGGTGGGCGAGCGCAGCTTGGCGGAGTACCTGGACGCCCTTCTGCTAGAGAAGGGGCTGAAGCGCTCAGTGGTGGTGAGAGAGGCCGGTATCAACGAGACCTTCGGCTACCAGATTTTCACCGGCGCTCGGCGCGCCTCGCGGGATAACTTGCTGAAACTTGCCTTCGCTATGGGATGCTCGTTGCGCGAGACGAACCGCCTTTTGCAGGCGGGAGGCGCCAACGAGCTGTATTGCAAGAATCGGCGAGATGCCATTGTCATCTTCGCCATCAGCCATGGCTATACGCTGCAGAAGACTGAGGAGGAGCTTTACCGGTTCGGCGAGGCGACCATTAGCTAACTTTGGTACCATGGCATTTATGGAAAACGACCCTCTTGCCGCATACCTTGACGCCCTTGCCCGCGACGTGTGCTATCGCGTCGATGAGGTATTGAAGACGGCGCCCCATGAGGCGACCGAGGTGGTGTACTTTGTGGGGGCCAACGCGGCGGAGCTCGGACCGTTCGTTCGCAAGCGCATCGCGGCTGATGCGGCCATGGGAGACGCCTACGGCCACTTGTTCCAAGCGCAGCGCGCCGGGTGTCGCTTCCGACATTTGCCGCGCATCTACGATGTTCATACCACTGGCAACGAGCTGGTGGTGGTCATGGAATACATCCAGGGACGCACACTGCGGGACGAGGTGTACGAACGCGACGGATCGGTCGCCCTGGCGGCGCAGTGGTTTCCACTCCTTTGCGACGGGGTGATGGAATTGCACGAGCAGTTCTCGCCGCCTTTGATCCATCGCGATTTGAAGCCGACGAACATCGTGGTGAGCGATGCGGGTCTCACGATCATCGACTTCGGCATTGCCCGGGCCTTTCGCGAGGGGGCTGCGGGGGACACGGCTCATTTCGGCACGCGCTGCTACGCGCCGCCCGAGCAGTTCGGCTACGGGCAGACCGACGAGTGCAGCGACGTGTACGCGCTGGGAATGCTGCTCTACTACCTGCTGGCCGAGCGCGATCCGTCGCCGTCGGTGGCTGCGGCGGGGTTCGCGGGGCCGGAAGTGCCTTTCGCGCTGCGCCCCGTGCTCCAGCGTGCCTGCGCCTTTGATCCGGCGGCCCGCTTCCAGACGGTGCGCGACCTGAAGTCTGCGTTCCTCGCGGCGCTCGCCCCAGCCGGGGCTTCTCCTGCAGACCGGGGTGTCGTTGTGACCCAGGTCGCCGGCGCGGGTCGGGTTTCCCCTGCGGATTGGGCCGCGACGGCGGTGAGTGCCGCAGCTCCGATCGATGACAGACCGCATGGCGTAGTCGTTTCTCGGGTAAGGCGTGCTTTCTCGACGCTCTCCTCCGGTGAGACGGCAGGGCTCGTGGTCGATGTCGCCCTCTTGGTGGTGTGGCTGCTGTTCATGGCAGTTCTCATCGCAATGCCGTTCACGCCCGACGAACGTTACGCCACCTGGCCGTTCTGGCTGATCGCCTTTCAGTATTGGACGTTCGGTATTCCGTTCTTCACGGGCTTTCTTTTCATTTTGACCGACGTCCGCGTTTTACGTCGGGCGGCTCCGAGGCTTCGCCTTCTGCAGGGAGCTCGTTTGCGAATCTTGGGCATCGCGCTGGTTGTCGTGGGCGTGATAGCCGTGGGCGTGACGATGGCGATCGCGAACGCCATGGGACTTCCGACCGGCTCGTAGGGGGCCGAGCTTCCGCTCCATTCGTAGGGGGCGACCTCGGTCGCCCCTCACAAGAGGGATAACCTTGCCTGATGAGGGCTGACCAAGGTCAGCCCCTACGGGATGTGGCTGCGCGACGCTAGCCTTCCCGGCGGGTTTCCCAGAAGGCGACGGCGCTGGCGGCGGCGACGTTCAGGGAATCGACCCCGTGGTGCATGGGGATGCGCACGGTCCAGTCGCAGGCGGCGATGGTGGAGGCGGCCAGGCCGTCGCCTTCCGTGCCCAGTACGAGGGCCAGCTTGTCGGCTGCCTTCAGGCGCGTATCGGCGATGGAAAGCGCGTCGTCGGCCAGGGCCAGGGCGGCTGTGACAAAGCCGGCCTCGCGCAGGCGCGCCACGCCTTCGGCCGCCCAATCGCGCGCGTGCCCGATGCGGGCCCAGGGCACTTGGAACACCGTGCCCATGGAAACGCGCGACGCGCGGCGGAACAGCGGGTCGTGGCAGGCCGGCGTGAGCAGCACCGCATCGATGCCGAGGGCGGCGGCGCTGCGGAAGATGGCCCCGATGTTGGTGTAGTTCGTGACGTCCTCCAGCACGGCGACGCGGTGGGCGCCAGTAAGCAGGGCGGCCAGGTCGGGCTCGGGCGGCCGGTGAAAGGCGGCCAAGGGCCCGCGGGTCATCTCGTAGCCGGTGATGGCGCGCATCTCCTCCGAGGAGACCACGGCCACGGGGGCGGCCGGATTAGCCGCGCGCACCTTTTCCAAGAGCGCTTCGGAGGCGGCGAGCCAGCGCGCATCGGTGAGCACGGCGAAGGGGACGCACCCGGCATTAAGGGCGCGGTCGATGACGTTCACGGACTCAGCGACGAACAGGCCCGACGCCAAGCGCTCCGGCGCGCCCTCCGGGTCGATGGCGCGGGCCAGGCCCACGAGCTGCTTGGGGTCGCGCAGCTGCCCGTCGGTCATGGACGAGAACGGCGCCAGATACGGGTCCTGCCCCGCCAGGAAAGATGTTTGCGACTTGTTCATGGGCCCTAGTATACGTTAGTGCGGCGTCTTCCGGAGCATGGTGGCCGGCGCGGGCGGCAGATAGCGGGCCGGATACACGATGATGCCGGCCTTCCCAAGGCGCGAAAGGGCGGCCATGATCAGCACCGGCATGCCGTAGCAGACGAGCGCCGCCCCCGCGGCCGCCATCCACGGTGCTGCCGCGATGGAGATGCCGGCCGCCTTCCAAAGATGGAAGTACAGGGCGAGGCAGATGCCGTGGAAGAGCCAGATGGCCATGGTGTAGCGGGTCACGAAGCCGTAGAAGCGGTTCTGCCGCCCGCTGCGGAACACGGTGGAGAACAGGGAGGTCGCCCACAGCACGCCGAGCGCGTCCAGAACGGCGTGGGACGTCTCGCCGGTCCAGCCGGCGTAGAAGGCGATCACGCTGGTGGCCACCCACAGGGCGCCGAGGGCCCAGGCCTTCTCGGATCCGCGCACGAGGGGCAGGCCCCGGTAGAGCGCCATGGCCATGCCGCCGGCGACCCAGATCCAGTTCTCGGCCACGGAGGTGACGGCGTAGGGGAGGCGCGTGGCCATCTCGGCGGTGGCGGGCAGCGAAGCGAGCGCCACGATGGCCGCTTTCGCTGCGACGGCGGCGAACAGGAGGCCGCTGGCGTTGCGGCGGCTCTTCACGGTGGGGGTGATGGCGTAAATGATGAGGCAGGTATAGAAGTAGCCGACGGGAATGACGGGCTCGATGAAGAGCGCGCGGAGGAGATCGGCGACCGACAAGGGCGGCTGAGCGCCGACGGCCGAGTTCGTGAGCAGCACGAGCACGGTGAACGCCGCGAAGGGGATGCCCATGAGCGCCAGCTCGCGGCGGAGGTTCTGGCCCCAGGCGCGAGGGGTGCGCGTCGTGCGGTAGCGCTGGTAGAGAAAGCCCAGGCAGAAGTAGAAAATCGGCAGCTGGAAGGGAACGAGGTACTCGAGAATCCACCGACTGGCGGTCGAGGGGGTGAAAAGGCCCTGGGCGCTGCAGGTGGTGATGAGGGTGCCGAAGGCGATGAGGAGGGACGCGGTGGCTTCCACGTTGTGCGTCCAGACGTCCTTGGGGCCGCCGGAGCCGTGGCCGTGCATCTCGCCTTCGGGGACGTCGGGCGTCTTTCGAGAGCGGCTTCCCGCAAATGTTGCCGAGTCTTTCGGGCGGCCGTCAGGGGAGGCGGTCGTTGTGCTTTCGAGTTGCGGCGATGCAGGGCACGCTATGTCGGCGAAGTTGCTCATGGGTTCATGGTAGCACGCGGGCACCACGACGAAGGCGGCGCGCGGGCGTCTGTTTCCCCAATGATGACCTCTCGCGGACGCGCCTGCGAGTGCCGGCGCCGCCTAGCAGATGGGCGGGCGCGCTAGCGAACGGCGCTGGCTATGGCCGTCCTCCCTCCTGCCTGCCGTGGCGCAGGGCTGCCCTGCTGCGGAGGGTCGTGGGGCTGCCAGCGGGACGGTCGGGATCTCCGCGCTCTTGCTCGCTGCCAGGGTTTTGCGCGGGGAGGCCCGTCGCCGGGTTGTCGGAGCCGCCCCCGGGCAAGCAGGTATTTTGGCCGCGGAGGGCGCATCCGGGGCGCGCGGCGCCTCGGCCGTCGGGCGGTGTCGTTTGGTTGCTGCGGCAGCAGGGAGTGTCGCGACGGCCGCCGTCGCTCCGGTCGTCGTTGCGCTCGTCGGCCAGGATGACACGCTCGAAATCGCGCCGATTGCTGACATAGGCCTTCCGGAAGATATTCGTGGCATGGAATTGCACCGTGCGCACGGCCAGGTGCCGCTCGGCGGCGATGGTCGCATAGCTTTGATGCTGCAGGATGAGCTTGGCAATGGGCATCTCCTTGGGCGTGAGGCCCAGACTGTCCAGCTCTCCCTGGATCTGCTCGGCACGGGTGACGCGGCGCATTTGCTGCGTGCGCAGGCTTCTCTCCCGCAAGGCCAGCATCATGCCGAGTGCCGCCAGGGCGCAGGCCGCTGCCAAGGATCCGAACACGAGGGTCGACTGGTCGAGGTTCGCCGGCGCTGGCGCTCCGGCGGCGAACGAAACGGCAGCGCCGATGAGCACGAGAGCTAGCCCGAAGGAAGCCACGGCGCCTGCGAACAGGAGCGCGCCCGTCCGGTCGGTGCGCTCGCCGGTGTTTTCGCGGTTGAGCGGGGAGGGATGGAGGATGGGCGGGATCAGACCGCCGGGGTGGGCAGCTTTCAGCATGATAGTATCCTTTTGTCGGAAGGGGGAGACCCTTCGGTTGGTGGGCGCATCCGTGATGAGGCAAGGACGTCCGTGCGCCGCGGGTTGTGCCGCAGTGCGCCTGAGCGCCAGGAAGAGGGCGAGGCCTGTTGAGTTGAAAGCTGCGTTTGCCGGGCCGGAAAAACATTTCGCTTCCGGTCTCTCGCGGGTGTCCCATGATACCCCAATGGAACTGACATCGTTGGTAAAAGTGCGATCTTCGATAGTTTTATTACCACGATGCTTGGTGTTCGTTGGCGCATCGTTGCTTTCGAAAAGAGGCCTTGATCAGGGAAAACGAACCTGCTTGATATGTTGTATCTGACATGAAATCGGCTATGTCCACAAGCCGTGGTGGAATGGGCGGCACGCGCGACACGACGGGTTGTGTCGCGCGCTGCGAGCGCTGGGCTGGCCGGCGCCTCGGTAGACCAAAGTGACAAACGTGGACTTTCTCCGTAGGAATCCTGACGATTCGCAGTGCCGTGATAGCATTTCCGAGGCTCGAAAGAGGGAGTGCCCCTTGTGCGCTTTTCCTCGTGTTGGCGGCGCGCTCTGGCCTGGGTTGCCGCTCGCCGCTTGGGCCGACAGGCAAGCAAATCGTACGGAGGCAGTTTCTGTGGACATGTTCATCGAAGTTCTGAAGGCGTTCTTCATCGGCGTCGTGGAGGGCATCACCGAATGGCTGCCCATCTCTTCCACGGGCCACATGATTCTCGTGGACGAGTTCGTGAAGCTGAACGTGTCGGCGGAGTTCCTGGAGCTGTTCTTGGTGGTCATCCAACTGGGTGCCATCATGGCCGTGCTCATCCTGTACTTCCATAAGCTGAACCCGTTCTCGCCGAGAAAGACGTCGGTCGAGAAGCGCGGTACGTGGCGGCTGTGGGGCATGGTGGCCATCGGCTGCATCCCAGCGGCGGCCATCGGGCTTACGCTGGACGACTTCTTCAACGAGTACTTCTACAACGCGTGGACGGTGGCCATCGCCCTTATCGTCTACGGCGTCGTGTTCATCCTGCTGGAGCGTCGTAACCGTCGGCGCGAGGCAGCCTATCTGGCCAGTCGCGCCCCCCGGCGTCCCCGCGGCGCCCATGCGCGTCCCGTGCCCGAGGTGGGTCCGGGCGACGATGGCGACGACGCCGAGATGGCCCTGTTCCGCGTGCGCACCGTGGACGAGATCGACTGGAAGACGTCGCTGAAGATCGGCTGCTTCCAAATGCTTGCCATCATCCCCGGCACGTCGCGCTCGGGCTCCACCATCATCGGCGGCATGCTGTGCGGCTGCTCGCGCACGGCGGCGGCGGAGTTCACGTTCTTTCTCGCGATTCCCGTCATGTTCGGCTGGGGCGTGCTGAAGCTCATCAAGTATCTGATGGCCGTGGGTCTGGCCATGACGGCCACCGAGATCGCCGTGCTCGTGGTGGGCATCGTGACGGCATTCGTGGTGTCGGTGATCTCCATCAAGTTCCTCATGGGCTACATCAAGAAGAACGACTTCACGGCGTTCGGCGTCTACCGCATCATCGTAGGTTTGCTGGTGCTCGCCTACTTCGGCGTGAAGGTGTTGCTGTAACCGACGCAAAAGCGGCGCGATTTCAACGTGAATTAACCGTGCGAATCGGGAACGAAGGCCTTCTCGGAAAAGCTTGCCGTCGGATTCGGGCTGTTTTTTCGAGTTGTTAGACTTTAGGTACGCGCGATGGTTCGCTCAAAAACTGTGGCAGAACAAAATGTGTAAGAAAAGTAATAAAATACGATATATGAGAAGACAAGATGGAAGCAGGCAATCACCTGCGAGCGCGTTGGATGTCTAACAACTCGAAATTCTTGGTGCTGCTCTCCCTGAATCTTTCCTGACGGACACATCGCTTCTTCGATTGTCTTATGATAATCTTAACGCCGGAATGCGGGGTCGGTGGGTTCCGTAGGCATTGTCTAGGGCAAGAGGAGGAGTCGTGTTCAGCGAACTGGTGGTTGCTTACCTCTTTCTGGGAGGGACAGGGGCGGGCGCGCTCTTGATTGCCGCAGTGCTGATGCTCCTCGCTGACGAGAGAGCCGTGAGCCGCGGAGTGGTTGTGCGCTTCAGAGACAACGGAAGCGCTGCCTATCGCCGACTGTTCGTGCCGATACTCGTGGCCTCGCTGGTAGTCTTAGTGCTGGGGGCCCTGTGCCTTGCGGCTGATGTGGGGCGCCTCGATCGCATCCTTTTGCTGGCGGTTTCATCCCCTTCGAATTATCTGGTCGTAGGATTCTGGGCACTTTTGCTTTGTGGCACGTTGGCGGCAGCCATGCTTCTTGTGTGGCTCGGGGTGCCGTCGGTGTCTCTGCCTCTATTCAGAGCGCTCGCTGTCTTGCTTGCGGCGGTGTCTTTCGTCGCGGTGATCTATACGGGACTGTTGCTGTCGGGTATGCCGTCGGTGCCGTTGTGGTTCGGCCCGTGGCTGCCGGGGCTGTTCGCGATCTCGGCTCTCTCGTGCGGAGTGGCGCTTGTGGGCATGGTGGCAGTATTTTCGGGAATGGCGACGGTTTTCGGCCGAACGATGCGGCAAGTCGTTCGCGCCGATATGGTTCTCCTTGCCCTGGAGGCGGTCGTCGTGGCGCTGTGGCTCGGTGCAGCGTGGCTGGAACACGGCGGCTCGGCTTCCTCGGGGGCAACGCCTACCGATGCGGCCGCGTTGGCATCGGTGGCCTCCGTATTGAACGGTGCGTGCTCTCTGCCGTTCTGGGGCGGCCTTGTGCTCGTTGGCCTTGTTGCTCCTTTTGCGATAGAGGCTGTCCTCGCGCGTTGCAATGCGAGTAAGGACGTCGCCGAGGCGTCTCTCGCCTCGCGCGCGTTGCTCGCCAGCGCCGGTTGCGTTCTTGTTGGCGGCGCCTGTTTGCGCGCGGTCGTAGTGGCGGCCGGGATGCTGCCCGTTGTTTCCGTCCCCTTCTAGTCCTTGAGAGAAAGGTCGTCCATGTTTCCCTTCGAAGTTGATCCGACAAGCGACTTGCCCCTGTGGGTGCAGCTGCGCAACCGCATCGCCTACCTCATCAACGACGGCACCCTGGCGCCCGGCGACAAGCTGCCCACGGTGCGCGGCCTGGCTTCGGAAATCTCCATCAACTACAACACGGTGAACAAGGCCTACCTGAGCCTCGTGTCCGACGGGTATTTGGAATCGACGCGGGGTCGTGGCGTGTTCGTGACCGATTTGGGTGCGAAGATGGGTGCGGAAGGGGAGGGCGAGGCCGACGCGGTGCTGGACGAGTGCATCGCCTCGTGTCGCGAGCTGGGCATGGGACTAGACGATATCGAGCGCGCCATGAGCCGAAAGATCAAGCGCCTGAAGTACGATGAGGCCCGTGAGCGCGGCGAGGTGTCTGCCCGCATCATCGATTTCGAGAAGCCCGGAGCCCGGGCCGAGAAGGGAGCCTAAATGTCCCGCAAGGAGAAGTCTTCCGGCGAGCGCCGGTTCCGCGTGGCGCCCGATGCGGCCACGGAGGTGGTGGGGGAGCGTGCGTCCTCGACGGGCGTGCTGCTGTTCTCCGCCGTGCTGTTCGTCGCGGTGCTCGCTGCGGTGCTGGGCATCGGCTGGCTTACGGTCGGCCGTGTGACGTTGGAGGTCATCGTGGTGGCGGCCCTCGCGGCGCTGCTCGCCATCGGCTGCTGCCATGTCGCTCAGCAGTGGGAGCGCGTGGTGGTGCTTCGCCTCGGGCGCTTTAACCGCGTGTCGGGGCCGGGGCTGTTCTGGACTATTCCCGTCATCGAGTCGAACACCATGCGGGTGGACACGCGCACCCGGGTGACCACCTTCTACGCCGAGGAGACGCTGACGGCCGATCTCGTGCCCATGAACGTGGACGCCGTGCTGTTCTGGCACGTGTGGGACGCCGCCGCGGCCTGCACCGAAGTGGGCGACTTCACCCGCGCCGTGGAGATGGCGGCCCAAACGGCCCTGCGCGACGCCATCGGCCGGGCAAGCGCCGCCGAGGTGGCCATCCGCCGCGAGCAGCTGGATCGGGAGCTCAAACGGGTGCTGGAGGAGAAGGTGGCGCCCTGGGGCGTGACCGTGCTTTCGGTGGAGGTGCGCGACATTCTGCTGCCGAAGGAGCTGCAGGAGGCCATGAGTCTGGAGGCCCAGGCCGAGCAACGCAAGAAGGCCCGCATCATCCTCATGGAGGCGGAGCACGACATCTACGAGATCTTGGACGAAATGGAAGGGCTCATCGGCGACCACGAGGCGGTCTCGCGCCTGCGCACCATGCACCTGCTGAACGAGTCGCTGCGCGAGGGCAAGGGCACCGTCGTCATCCCTAGCGCCTTCGCCGAGGGCTTCAACGAGGGCCTGGGCGACCTGCTCAAGGGCTAACTGTCAAAAATATTTGACAATCACCTCGTTTTCCAATCTATCAAGAATATTTGACATTTTCCCGATATCGGCTAATATCAAGAAAAATTGATATCCGATGGGAGATGTACGATGAAGTGGACCAATGTGTACGGCCTTGACCAGCTCGGGTCGTTTCTCCAGAAAACCCGCAAGGAAAAGGGGTACACCCAAGATGAGTTCGCCGAGATCATCGGTGCCTCCCACGCCACCCTTTCGGCTCTTGAAAATGGCAAGGGCGTCAGCTCCCAGACCCTCATGCGTGCCATCAGCGATTTGGGCTTGAAGCTGGTGGTGCTCCCCAAGGGCGCTCAAGCCGAAGTGCATGATGCCCCTGCGTCGGTGGTGTCGCTTCTGCGCTCGCGCCAAGAAGGGGGTCAACAGTGAATTCCGAGACCCTTGAGGTTCGCCTCGGCGGCGAGAAGATTGGGCAACTGGCTCGCACGAAGAATGGCGCTCGTTTCGCGTTCTCGGAAGAGACGGTTTCGGAGCGCCCCTTTTCGCCTCTGCTCTCAACGGCGCTCTGCGTGCAAGAGGAACCCTTCGGTGTCCGGCGGACGTTTTCCTGGTTCTCGGGGCTTTTGCCCGAAGACGCGAGGCTCGCTGAGCTGCAGCGGTTCTACGGCGTTGCCGAGGGCGACTATTTCGGATTGCTCGCCCAGATTGGTTGGGAGTGCGCCGGCGCCGTTGAGGTGATGCCCTCGGAAGATTGGGCGTTGGCGCGTGCGAGCCAGGAGCTGCCGCGCGAGAAGCGATTGACTCCCGAGGAACTGTCGGCGCGCCTGGCGGCATTGCCGTCGCACCCTTACGATGACGCATCTTCTCTGCGGGTGTCGCTTGGCGGGTTTCAGGAGAAGCTGTGCGTGATTGCGAGATCAGAAGACTGGGCTGCGGCCGAGCCGGGCCATAGGGCTTTGAATTCTGTGGCGCTTCCTTTGGACGGGGCTCCTTCAACACATATATTGAAGCCGCAGCCCCAGGGCCGGCTTGCAGGATTAGTCGAAGCGGAAGCATGGGGAATGGAGGTCGCGCGACATGTGACGGAGACGGCTGGCTCGGCCATTCTCGATTTGCCCGACGCGCCGCCTACGCTGGCTGTGGAACGCTTCGACCGAGTTGAAACCGAACGGGGGCTCGTGCGGCTGCACCAGGAAGACTGCGCGCAGGCGTTCGGCATAGAGCCGGGGCGCAAGTACGCGGCAACAGCGACGCCCACGAAAAGCGATCCGACCTATAAGGGCATTGCCGAGCTGCTGTCCCGCTATGCCGCCGACTCGCTGGAAGAGCGCAAGCGGCTGCTGCGGCATCTCTTCGTGAACACCGTTCTGGGAAATACCGACGCTCACGCCAAGAACTACGCGCTGCTCCACGGGGGCGACGAGGTGTGCCTCGCGCCGCTCTATGACGTCGTGCCAGCCCTTGAGATTACGCCGAACGTGCTGTTCATGGGCTTGCGCATCGATGGCCGCATTCGCATCGATAGGATCGAGCGAGAGAATATTGTAGCTGAGGCCCGCTCATGGGGCCTGCCTGCTCGCGTCGTAGACGAAGTGCTTGGAAAGGCGGCGGAAGATGTTCGCCTCGGCATCGCGATTGCCTCCGAGCCGTATCCCGAAGCCGGCGCCCGCCACGCCGCGCCCGCTTTGGAGCGGTTGAAGGCGATGGGATTCTAGATTCCTACAGGCAGGCAGCTTGGTTGAAGGGACGGATTCGCTTGAGCTCGGGGGCGAGCTTGCGCCTTGTGATTTCCAGGTCGTAGGCTTCTTGGGCGCGAAGCCAGTAGCCATCGGTGAGGCCGAAGAAGCGGCAGAAGCGCAAATCAGAATCCGTTGATCTATGGAACTGAATTTGATATTGAATAAGGTATCGATTTTGAGTACTATATAGATACCTAACTAAGAACTTTAAGGAGATTGCCATGCCAGTTCCTGCATATGAGGCACCAAGGGCTACCCCTATCTACTCCTTTGCCGCCTTGAAAACCAAGCAAAGAGAAATTAAAGACAGGGCTGCTGAAGAAGTGGTCCACATTACCGAGAACGGCAATGCTGCTTACATCTTTTGCTCCGAGGATGTTTTAGCACAAGAAAAAGCGCGTGCTGTAGAGGAGGCGTTGTACGAGCGAAGAGTTATGGAAGTGCTCGAGAGGGGAGAGGCCGATTTTGCGGCCGGGCGTGTATTCCATGGCGTAGCGGAAGCAAGAGCCGAAGTCGAAAAGAGGCTTGGTCGTGGCTAAAGTCGAGGTCTCTGAAGGCTTTGTTGAGGATATGACCCAGGTATACATGGACTCAAAGCGCGAGGAGATATGGTATGCGGTATCTCTTCTTGAGTTTGCGCCCGAGATGGGGTCGAGGATACTGCCCACTTCAATCAAGCGACGCTTCGGCGACACGGTTCGCAAAGTCGTTGTAGACCCCTTCGATATAATCTACCGCTATTTTGCTGAGCAGGATTTGGTCTATGTAGTGGGCTTAGTGCACCAGCGCGCGGCTCACAATAGATGAACTATCCTCAAAATAGATAACCTGTTTTGAAAATTGTCCTATGATAATCCTTGCATTGTCATAGGACAATTTGCTATAGTGCTTCCCGTGGAATTTGGCCAATTCTCAAGGATTACCAGAAGAGGGGATAGCGACCTGCGCAGTTGAGGAGACGCAGGCGCAAAGAGTCTAAGACCCACTGGCGCGGCGACATTGTCGCAATCCATTCGCGGCGCATGCATTCGCCGCAGGTGCGCGTGGCGTCCCACGGCTCGATCCCTGGGAATTCAAAGGAGGAGAGATGTCCGAAGCAACCCATCCCACGGGCGGACTCACTCGACGCGGTTTCTTGAAGACTACCGGCGCCGCAGCCGCGGGCCTCGCCTGCGCGGGCGCTGTGGGCGTGGCCATTGGCGGCGGCGCGCTGGCACCGACGAAAGCCACAGCTGACGGCGGCGAGAAAACGATTTACACCCTGCACCAGTTCATGTGCCAGGGAAATTGTTCCATCAAGTGCACGGTGCGCGACGGCCATCTGGCGAAGATCGAACCGAGCGATGCCGTTGATCCGAAATATCGGCGCTGCTGCATGAAGGGTCTTTCCGAGATAGAGCATGTGTATAGTCCGCTGCGTCTGCAAACGCCCCTGAAGCGCGTTGGCGAACGTGGAGAAGGTAAGTTCGAGAAGATCAGCTGGGACGAGGCTATGGAGATCGTCGGCACCGAGCTCAAGCGCGCCTGGGACGCTTACGGCAAGGAGTCGGTCTACATTTCCGCCTCTAACGAACCGCGCTTTGGCATGCTCGCCTCGATTCTGGGTGCCGGCACGGGTGTGGAGCCGGGTATCGATCGAGGTATCGGCAACGGTGTGGATCCTGCCATTGGCGGCGGTGGCTTTGCGTCGTGCTCCAACGAGACGCGGGACTGGGTGAACGCGAAGACTATTATCTTGAGCGGTATCAATTTCTTGGAGACCTCACTCATGCGTTCCGATGATTTCTTCGACGCAAAACGAGCCGGCGCTGAAATCATTGTCGTGGATCCGCATTTCTCGACTACGGCATCGAAGGCAAATCAGTGGATTCCTCTCAAGCCCGGAACTGATGGCGCGCTGTACTTGTCGATGATCTCGCATATCATCGACAACAAATGGTACAACGAGGACTATATGCGCGCCCATACTTCTATGCCGTTCCTCTTGGATCTGGCTACCGGCGAATTGCTGCGTAGCGGAAAGACGCCCAAGATCGATCCTGCCACCGGCGAGGCCGCCGATCCCGCCGACTATCTCGTATGGGACACGGCGACTAATGCGGCTGTTCCCTATGACGCTCCCGGTGTTTCTGCCGCGCTTGAAGGTATATATGAGGTCGCAGGCCAGAAAGTCGTTCCGGTGTTCGAGCAGCTTAAGGCCAGTCAGAAAGACTACACCACCGCCTGGGCCGCGGAGAAATGCGATATCGATCAGGAGGTCATCGAGGCGCTGGCGGAAAAGTACGCTACCGGCGGTCCTGCCTATCTGTGCTTCGGCTACGGTGGTTCAGACAAGTTCTCGAACCCCGATATCCAGGGTCACGCCATGGTAATTCTCACGGCGCTCACGGGGCAGATTGGTAAGCCTGGTGCGGCTTTGGGGCACCCCGGCGGCGGTCAGGGCTATGGGGCGGCGCTGGCGGCGTGGCCCTTGCCGGAAGATATGGTGCCGGCAGACATTCCCGTGCGTGCCGATCGTTTCGCCGATACGGACGCGGGCGTGCATGTCATCATATCGCTCGGCAACACCTTGCAGCAGTACTACGCGAACATGAACAAGACGCGCGAATGGCTGCCGAAGCTCGACTTCATTTTGCATGTGGGCATGTACGACGAGGATTCCGCGGCTTTTGCCGATGTGGTGCTGCCGGTATGCTCGAAGTTCGAGGACACGGTGGAGCACAGCATTGTGCGAGGCGGCTACAACCATATTCAGCTGTCGCAGAAATGCATTGATCCGCTTTTCGAGTCGAAGCCCGATTACGATGTCATGTACCTTATCGCCAAATCGGTGGGTCTCGAATCGGTGCTTCCCGAAGGCGCCGAGCAACTGGCCCGCTTCCAGATCGATGAGGCGACCGATCCGCTGGTGGCCGGCATCACCTTCGACGCTCTCGTGCAGAACCACAATACGATGCCCCTGGCGGGAATCGAGGAGCCGCGCATCGGGTACGCCGATCTCCAATTCCCCACGCCAACGGGGCGTATGGAGATCTACTACGAGCCCCAGCACCATTCGGGTCAGGCGCTTCCCCAGTGGGAGGAGAACAACGAGGTCTTCGACGGCAATCCGCTTATGGAAAAGTATCCGCTGCAGCTTGCCCAAACCCGCACGCGATTCTTCGTGCACTCCCATTTCCGCGGTGCGGCGTGGCTCGCGCAGTTCTACACGCCGCGTATCGAGCTGAATCCGCAGGCGATGGCCGAGCGCGGACTTGAGGATGGCGATGCCGTGGAAGTCTTCAATGATCGCGGATCGTTCAGTTGCCAGGCTTTCGGGAACAACGCCATTCGCCCCACCTCCGCGCGCATTTACGAAGCCGCGTGGTCGAAGGATTGCATCTCGGGGAATCCGCAAAACGTGACGAACGATCATGTGAACGAACGCGACGCCGACCTTCTTACCGGCGCCCCCATTCCCTTCAACGACACGCTAGTGGAAGTGCGAAAGGCTTAAGGTGACTACCATGACGAAACTGGGAATTGCCATCGATCTCGAGCGTTGCGTTGGCTGCCATACCTGTGCGAACGCTTGCAAAATGCAGAACAACGTGCCCACGGGAATGCTTTGGAACCGCGTTACCACCGAGGGGTGCGACGTGATCGACGGAGCCGTCGGCACCTATCCGAACCTGACGCGCACGTTCCTCCCCGTTGCTTGCCAGCATTGCGAGAATCCTGCCTGTCAGCGCGTGTGCCCGACGGGTGCCACTTACAAGGACGAGATGGGCCGCGTGGAGATCGACTATGACAAGTGTATCGGCTGCCGCATGTGCATGGCCGCCTGTCCCTACAATGCGCGCTCTTTCAACTGGGAAGAGCCGGTGCGCGACGTGGACTTCAACTACGGCGATGCGGAAGTGCCGGTGCGCCCGCGCGGTGTGGCCGAGAAATGCACGCTGTGCCGCGAGCGAACCGATCGCGGCGAGGAGCCCATGTGCGTCGTGTGCTGTCCGACCCATGCCCGCATCTTTGGCGACCTGGACGATCCGGCCTCCGAGGTGTCGAAGGCCGTCGTCGAGCGAAAGGCTCACGCGCTTCTCGAAGAGCAGGGCACGCGTCCGCAGGTCTACTACTTCGATTAATGCGATCAATGCGCGGCGGGGCGGTTGCGCCGACGGCCTGATAAGCCGGTCCGGCAGCTCTTTTCGGGGGTTTGACGAGATCCCCTGGGGAAATGTGGCCCCTTGTGGCTGGCGCCCCGCCTTCTCTCCCTCATTCTGAAAGGTTCGAGAAATGGAACTTCTAACCAAGAACAAACTGCTCACGGCGGTACTTGCGGTGCTGTCGGTGGCGGGTATCGGAGCCTACATCTTCCAGCTGGTCGGCGGCCTGGCGGTGACGGGCATGTCCAACGGCGTGTCGTGGGGTCTCTACATCACCATGTTCATGTTCTTCGTGGGGCTTTCCGCCGGTGGCCTTATCGTGGCCTCCTCGGCGAGCGTCTTCCACATCAAGCGCTTCAAGGCTGTGGCTATGCCGGCAATCATCCTATCGACGGTGTGCATCTGTCTGGCGGGCATGTTCGTCCTCATCGACCTGGGCGGCATCCAGCGCATCTGGCGTATTGTGACCGGCCCCAATCCCACCTCGCCTCTGGTGTGGGACATCTGCGTCATCACGCTTTATCTGGTGATCAACGTGCTGTACCTGGTGAACATGCGCCGTGGCAACGACCACGCGGTGTCCGTTATCTCGCGGTTCGCCCTGCCCTGCGCCATTCTGGTGCACTCGGTGACCGCCTGGATTTTCGGTCTGCAAATTGCTAAGGAGGGCTGGTACTCGGCCATTATGGCGCCCATCTTCGTGGCCTCGGCCATGGACTCGGGCCTGGCGCTTCTGCTGTGCGTGCTGGCCGCGCTGAAGAAGGCGCGCCTGTTCGAGACCTCCCGCGAGCTTATGGCATCGCTGGCTGGGCTTCTGGCCACCTGCATCGCTGTAGACGCGTTCTTCATCTTCTGCGAGGTACTGACCATGGCCTATCCTGGGGCGGCCGGTGCTGAGACGCTGGCGCTCATGACGAGCGGGCCTACGTCGCCGTTCTTCTGGTTCGAGATCGTCGGCGGCTTGGTTGTCCCGTTCCTTGTGCTGGTGTTCGCGAAGAACCGCGAGCGCACGGGGCTCGTGGTGGGGGCGAGCGTGCTCGTCATCGCCGGCGTGCTCTGCAAGCGCCTGTGGCTTTTGTTCACCTCGTTCATCGTGCCGAACGTGGAGGGCGCCCCGGGCATCATGTCCGACGGCGGCTGGGCGCTTCTCGGCTCCTACGCACCGACGGTGCCCGAAGTGCTGATCGTGCTGGGCGTCGTGTCGGTGGGTACGCTGGGATTCATGGCCCTGGGCTCGAAGCTGCTCGTGCCCGCGACCGAGACCGAGCGCGTCTCCGCTCGTGCCGTTGCGGCAGTCGAGCCCGATGGTGATTTCGAGCCCCTGACCGCATAAGCCACAAGTAGATAACAGCACTAAGCTTAGGCGACCTGTCAGTAGTTGGCGGGTCGCCTTATGCTATACTTGCTTGGAAGCTTGGTACCAAGCGCTTGGTGAGGAGGAAAGCATGGCGGAGGCGGCTCGCATGGCGCCGCAGCGGATCAAAGTGTCCAGCAAGCGGCAGATCACTATTCCGGCAAAAGCTTATAAGGACATGGGCTTCACCGAGTATGCTCTCATCGAGCAAACCGACGAGGGACTGCTCATCAAGCCGCTGAACGTGGAGGACGAGGGAATGTCCCTTGACGTGCTGCGCCGGCTTATCGCCGAAGGCTACGAGGGTGAGGCGCTGGTCGAGCGCTACGCTGCCGTGTGCCCTCATGTGATTAAGTTCGAAGACGCACGGGCATGCACGGCCGTGGACGGGGGCGACGCGAGCGAGGCTAAGCGGTTGAACGAGGCCGCGAATAAGGACTGCGTGTCCCATTTTGGCATGGCGCGCGAGGTCTGCGAGACCGAAAGGGCGCATGTGCTTGAAGCTGTCGCCTCTGAGTGTGCCCGTTTCGCCGCCATCACGAAGGGCTACGTGTTTGGCTCGTTCGCCCGCGGGGATTTCGCTGCCGAAAGCGACGTGGATGTTCGCCTCGAGTACGATGGGGCGGCCCCCTTCACCCTGTTCGAGGTGTCCCAGTTCCAAAAGCACCTCGAACGTGCCTGCGGGCGCGCCGTCGACGTGGTGACGGCCAAGCAGATAAAGAATCCCAACCTCGCCGCGGCCATCGAGCGGGAGAAGGTGCTGGTCTATGAGCGCTAAGGCCACTGATCTCGCCCGCATTCAGGAAATGTTCGATCTCATCACGGAGACCCAAGGGCAAATTGAGCGTTTGGGCATCACCGAGGAGCGCTTCAAAAGGCCCGCTACTGATGCGGATCGGCTTTTCTCGGAGGCCATCATGAATCGGGTGCTCCGGGTGACTGAGGAAGCCGGTTCGCTCAGCGACGAAGCCCTTGCGCACTACGAATTCGAGCGCCGGGCTATCAAGGGCGTTCGCAATCGGCTTGCCCACGCCTATGGTGATGTAGACACCGATATTGTCTGGGATGTGGTGCAAGGGGACTTTCCCAAGTTGCTAGAAGGTTGTCAGGCGTACTGCGATGACTTGGGTCTGGAGCTGGAGTCTGCGCGACGCTAGAGCTATCCCCGCTGTTAACAAGATGGCAACAGCATTATTTCGCGCGGGTGCTCTTGTTGACGGAATGGTGGCAAGCTTCATCTCTGTTCAACCGATTGTTTTCAAGGAGCCCCCGACGGGCTTGGTTTTGTGCGCTCGCTTTACCATGACGCCCATAAGAGATAGCTTCGATGTCGAGTGCGCCATGGGAGGGGCCGGCGCCCGTCGGTATCGGATCGAGGCGAGAACGCCGTACGGGTCGGGCGATAGGAGCAGCGTCATGGAGAAGTTTCTGAACTTGGTGCGATCGAATAACATGGTGCAGGCGGTGCTTTGCATCGCATTCGGTCTGTTTCTGATGATCTATCCGTCCATTACCGTGCAGGGTATCATCTTGCTGTTCGGCGTGGCGCTCGCGGTCATGGGCGCGGCGGGGCTTGTGTCGTACTTCCGTCAGCGCAGTGTGCGCTACCGCGATTCGGGCACCCTTATGTCGGCGGTGTTCTACGTCATCATCGCGCTCATTGCGTTTATCTTTCCGAAAGTGATCGCCGGGTTCTTTTCGGTGGTGCTCGGCGTGGTGCTCATTTTGCTCGCTATCGTGAACGTGGTGCGCGCCTTCGGGCTGCGCGCTTTCGGCAGCAGCATCTGGATTGCCGTGCTGGCGACGGCGGTGCTGGTGGGTATCGGCGGTGTGCTTATCGTGGTGAACCCGTGGGGCGCCTCCATGACCTTCGTGCTCGTGCTGGGCGCGACGTTCATCGTCAACGGCGCGGTAGATCTGTTCATCGAGTGGTACACCCGCGATTCTGAGAAGAAGGCCGGCGGGATTTCGCGCCGGTAGACGTCTCTGCTGCGGGGCGAGTACCTCGCGGGACAGCGCGCCCCTGGGCCGCCCCGGCGCCGTGCAGCGTGGCAAATCGCGCAGGTCGGGATCGGCGACATCCTCGGCGCCGACGCGTTGGACACGCCCTTCGTTTTTGCCGATGCCTGCCCATTAAGGGCTTCTATATCCGTTTTCCCTTGCGACCCCCGTGCGGACGGGGGTCTTTGCTATCATGAACGCCACGCGAGGGCGGCGGCGCTTTAGGGCGGTGCGGCCAGGCTCGTTCAAGTTTTTGGTACACGAAAGGAAAAGCGATGTCTGAAGAGAACAGCAATCTTGCCGAGATTCAGAAGCATCGTGAGCAGATCGATGAGATCGACCGCGAGATCGTCGCGCTTCTGAACAAGCGCGCCGGCCACTCGCTGGTCATCCGTGGTCTGAAACCCGGTGCGCATCTGGGTCTGTACGACGCGCGCCGCGAGGAGGAAATCTTCGCGCGGGTGGATAGCTACAACGAGGGGCCGCTCTACAACGAGAACCTCCGGGAGATTTACGCTACCATCTTGAAGATCATGAAGGAGACGCCGTCCGTATGAGCGAAGTGAAGATTGCCCCCATTCCCGATCTCGGCCAGCGCACGGACGAGATCACCATTTACGCCGGGCCTTGCTCGGTGGAGTCCGCCGAGCAGTTCGAGGAAGTGGCCGAGTGCGTGGCCGATTTGGGCTTGCACTGGATTCGCGGCGGCGCGTTTAAGCCGCGCACTAACCCGCATTCTTTCCAGGGTCTCGGCGAAGAGGCCCTGAAGATCATGAAGGCCGCCGGCGATAAGTACAACCTGAAGACGCTTACCGAGGTGATGGACTCGGCCCATTGCCAGCTCGTGAGCGATTATGTGGACGGCCTGCAGGTGGGCGCCCGCAACTTCCAGAACTTCAGCCTGCTGAAGAAGATCGGCCAGGTGACCGCCGATACGCATCAGATGGTGCTGTACAAACGCGGTTTCGCCGGCACCATTGCCGAGTGGCTCGCCGCCACCGACTACATCACCGATTGCGGCAACGACAACGTGGTGCTCTGCGAGCGCGGTATCCGCACCTTCGAGACGGCCACGCGCTTCACGCTGGATATCGCGGCGGTGCCGGTTATCCACAAGCAGTCGCTGTACCCGGTGTGCATCGACGTGTCGCATCCGGCCGGCCAGCGCGATTTGGTGCCGGCCTTGGCGAAGGCCGCCGTGGCCGCCGGGGCCGACTCGCTCATGATCGAGGTGCACCCCAACCCGCCGGTGGCGCTGTCCGACGGTCCCCAGCAGCTGATGCCGGCCCAGTTCCGCGAGCTTGTCGCCGAGCTGCGCGAGTTGGCGGCTTGCCTGGGCAAGAAGATCGTGTAAGACGCTTCGACCGCCTTCTGGAATGGAAGCGGCCGCCCTTCCGAGTGGAGGGCGGCCGCTTTGTGCTTAGGGGCTCGACGTGGGCCGAGCGCATTGAGCGGGCTCGGCGCGCTACTTGTCTTTGCGAGCTTCGCGACGGGCCTTCCGAGCCTCCTTGCGGGCCTCGCGGAGCTGCTTGCGAGTCTCGGCGGCCAACGAGTCGCGCAGAGCCTCCCCGCGTTCCACCTCCGCATTCACCTCGTCGGCGTCCCAGCGGTAGATGATGCAGGTCTCGTCGAACTGGGCGTCCAGAGCGTCCTCGCTGTCCTCCTTGGCGAGCATCACGAGCGCCGTCGCGCCCGGCGTAAGCTCGCTCGCGCAGTATTCCATGAGGGAGTCATCGTCATCGATGTCCTTGTCGTCCATGGCCATGCCGGCCACAAGGCCGATGCCGGCGCCTAGAAGCACGCCGACCGGGCCGCCGAGCAAGCCGACCACGGCGCCGATGACCCCACCGAAGGCCGTGTTGTCGGTCTCGTCGTAGCCGTCCTGGTATCCGTCGGGCACCATGATGGCCCCGTCGACGTTCTTCACCACGGCCATCTCCAAAATGGTGAAGTCGGCCGTCGCCTCGTTGTCCTTCAGGCGGTTGAACTCCTCGTAGGCCTTCCCCTCGTCTTCGAAGGTGACCAGAACCACGTTATCCATGAGCGCTCCTTTGTCTCGCTGCGAATGGGCCGCCGTGCTGCGCGCGTCGCATGGGCGGCACGGCCGGCGGGCAATGCGACGGCGCCGCAGAGCGCCGCGCATCTTCGAGTATAGGGGAGCGAGGAGGTCGAAAGAGTCGCTGCCCTCGTCTGTCACGAGAGCGTTGCGGGGACGGGCGAGAGGTTCTGCGCGCATTTTTTTGCGAGGGCCTGTGCCAAGCCCCTCGGTGCTTCGTGTGCGAAATGGGCAAAACGGGGCACTTATCGTAGTTTTCGAGGAAGCAAGGGTGCTCTCCTTCGACGGACTGAACGAGAAATCCCTGTTCAGTGTCATCGCGAGGATAAAGCGTCCACTTTTGGGCTACGAGAAGTGCCCCATTTTGCACATTTGGAGCCGACAGCGCATAGGGCGGTTGCAGACGCGGGCGAGCCGACTGCGGAGGTGCAACCCCGGAGGCCGCAACCATGAGTGAAACGGTTGGCACAGCGGAGAGTTGGTGAATCTGCCGTTCGTGCGTCCTCGATACGCCTGGGCCGTTAAACTGCCCTGCATGCGATTCGTTCTCTACGGCACATCCTCATTCTCGTATTGGCTGTCGGCCCCTTGCCGGCCGTCGTCAAAGAGCGCCGTGGGAACAAATGCATTGAAGCGGTGTGTCCCGACGGCGCGGACAGTTGCTTATCTGGAGAAGATTTTCCCTCAGATTCCGCAGCCCTATCACGCGCTCGTACCCGATCATCGCAAAAGCACCGTTCCCCAGGCAGTAACTCATGTGTCGATTTATCCCTATCGGGAGAAGCCGTTCGTTCGCATCGCTGACGGCGTGTATGCAAGTTGCCCCGAGTTGTGCTTCGTGCAGCTCGCACTTGTTCTTCCTTTGCACGAGCTTTTAAAAGCGGGCGATGCCCTGTGCGGGATGTTCTTCATCGACCCGTCATCGCGCAACGGACTGGGCAGTAGAGCGCCTTTGACCTCGAAACGTCGCATCGAGTCGTTTATCCGCCGCAACGCTGGGCTACGTGGATCGGCGGCAGCGAAGTCGGCGCTGCGATTCGTGGTGGATAATGCCGCTTCACCGCCAGAGGCGTTTCTTTGGTCCGTGCTGAGCATTCCCCATCGTTATGGCGGCTATGCCCTCCCCGGATTGGAAATGAATCGACGCGTGAGGCCGAGCAAAAAAGCGCGCAAGATCGCCAAAAGGGAAACACTCGTCCCCGACCTCTGTCACAGCGAGTCGCGCCTGGCGATCGAGTACGATTCGAATGCCGAGCATCTTACTTCGCGACAGATCGCGAAGGATTCCTCGAAGCGGTTGGCATTGGAGGCCGATGGCTACAAGGTGATATCGGTGACGACACGGCAGCTGTACGATCGCAGTGAGATGCGCAGCGTGGCCCATGAGGCGGGGGCTCGCATGAGCAGGCGCATTCAAATTCGCGCCAAGAGTTTCGGGAACGCTCAGAGGAAACTGTATGCGACGGGATGGTCTCTGAAGGCCTACCATCGTCGCGAATGGCTGAAGGGGGAGGTTTCCGAAGGCGGGTTGAAGGAGTGCGTCCAGAACTCCGAAAGCGGATTGGAAGATTGTATCTGGGACGGATCTGCCTGGGATTGAGCGGCGGCTGTCTCGGGGTGTTCTTGTCGAGCGCGACCGAGGCGATCTGTTGGCTGCGAACCGCGATGGCTTGTCGGTTTCGGGCGGCGACGATCTGCGAAGTGGTACTCGCATTGCGAGGAGGTGCCTCGTTTTGTGCAAAATGCCCCACTTCTCGTAGCCATTTGGACTAGATGGGGCGACGCGGACAATTTCGACCTGGGAAAATGGTTCCGTTTTGAAGTTGAGCTGATCCTGGAGCCTGGTAAAACTACGAGAAGTACCCCGTTTTGCACATTTTTCGCTCTACTGCTTGGGCAAAGTTCTTCGTCGGCGCAACGGGTGAAAACTAGAGCCCGATGTGCCGGTTCGTTGGCAGGTTGCCGAATTGAGGGGTTGCGCGATCGGGATTCTGTGCTAAAGTACGCAACCAGCAATTGAATATACCTTAAACCGATGAGGCGAAAGTCAAGCCATCCGGGCACTCACAGAGAGCGGGCGCAGCTGAGATTCCCGCAGAACGCCAGAGGGTAAATGGATCGCCGAGGGAAAGGGGAAAGGCCCGCCGTCGTTTGTTCCGATGAGGCCGAGTATCTGGACCGTGAGCCTGCGTTAAAGGCAGAATGGGTGATGGCCCGTTCATGAGAGGGTTCGCATCGTGCGAATCAATTAAAGGTGGCACCGCAGATCAAGGGATCTGTCCTTTAAGCGAAGGACAGATCCCTTTTTTGTTGGGGTCGGCTGGGAACCTCTCGAAAGGCGTCGGCGAAGGAGCAATTGCTACGGAAGAGGACGCCCGCAGGCGCGGGCACGAGGGGCGGTGAGGAACCGCCCGAGAAAGGACTGATCGACATGGCAGAACTCCGTATGACCGCCGACGCTGAAACCGCGACCCCCGCCGCCGGTGCCAAGCGCACCGTGGCCGCATCCGAGAAGAAGGGGCTGGCCATTCAGGATCTCATTCTGGTAGCGGTGCTTTTGGCTGCCGGTGCCGTGCTGAAGCTCACGGTGGGCAGCCTTCTCGCCTCCTTCGGTATGAAGCCGAACTTCATCATCGCCGCCTACTGCTTGGCTATCATTCTCATTCGCCCGACGATCGCCCAGTCGCTCGTCATCGGCCTTATCGCCGGGCTCGTGTGCCAGATTCCGATGCTGAACGCCACGCCGCTGCTCAACATCCCCTCGGAGCTGCTGGGTGCTCTGGTGTGCGGCCTGCTCATCCGCGTGCCCATGAAGATCGGCAAGCTGGATGTGAACCCGCTTGTGAACACCTTCGTCTCCACCTGCGTGTCCGGCTTCACCTTCGCGGCGCTATCCGCCTACATCAACGTCGTGTCCGTGGGCGGCGACTTCGCCGTGGCCATGGCGGCCTACGTGGCCATCGTGCTGGGCACCGCCACCTTCAACTGCATCTTCGTCGAGGTGCTGGCGACGCCTCTGAAGAAGGTGCTGAAGCGTTAAACTGCTGGTCCGGCGCGAGCTGCGGGGCGTGCCTCCCGTGCTCAAACAGCATTGAAGTGCAGGGCTCTCCGAGGGCCGCGGATTCTTCCTCATGCACTTCAATGAACTGCGCGCGGGAGGCACGCCCCGCATCTCGCGCCTACTCGACTGTGGTTCCGCCCTGGGAGAGTTACAAGCAAGAAAGGTCATCATGATCGAGTTCAACGAGTTCAGTTTTCGGTATCGGGAAGGGGAGGCGCCGGTGGTGCGTGACATCACGCTTTCCATTCCCGATGGCTGCTTCGTCGGCATCACCGGGGCGGCGGGCAGCGGGAAGTCCACGCTCACCTACGCCATCAATGGCATCATTCCGCACTGCTATCCGGGCGACTTCTACGGCTCGGTCACGGTGGAGGGCCTCGACACGGTGGACGCCTCGCTCACCGACCTGTCGCGGCTGGTGGGCAGTGTGTGCCAGGACATCGACTCGCAGATGGTGTCCACGGTGGTGGAGGACGAGATCCTCTACGGCCTGGAGAACTTCGCGGTGCCACGTGAGGAGATTCCCGCGCGCGTGGACGAGGCGCTTGACGCCATGGGCATCGCTGATTTGCGCGACCGCACCATCGACAGCCTGTCCGGCGGCCAGAAGCAGAAGGTGGCGGTGGCCTCGGTGCTGGCGCTGCACCCCAAGGTGCTCGTGCTGGACGAGCCTACCGCCGAGCTGGACCCGGCCTCGTCGGTGACGGTGTTCGATCTGCTGGCCCGCTACGCCCGGGAACACGGCACCACGATCGTCGTGGTGGAGCAGAAGATCGCGCTTCTGTCCGATTATGCCGATATGCTTGTCATCGTTGACGAGGGCCGCATCCGCTTCGCCGATACGCCGGACGCGGTGCTGGCCCACTCCGAGGAGCTGCTGGCGCTCGGTGTGAACGTGCCGCGCTCGACGACGCTTATGAACGCGCTTTCCGCCCAAGGTCTGTACGCCGGTCCCACGGTGCGCAACGTGGCCGGGGCCGCGGCGGCGCTGAAGGAGGTTCTCGCATGATCGAGTTCAAGAACGTGTCGGCGTCCTACGACGGCGAGCTGGCCGTGCTGAACGACGTGAGCTTCACGGTGAACAACGGCGACTTCGTGGCCTTCGTCGGCACCAACGGAGCGGGGAAATCCACCACGATGCGACTCGTGAACGGGCTTTTGAAGCCCACCTCCGGCGAGGTGCTCATCGACGGCGTGCCCACGACCTCCCTGAAGACGAGCGAATTGGCCCGGCGCATCGGCTTTCTCTTCCAGAACCCCGATCGGCAAATTTGCTGCAACACCGTGCGCGAGGAGCTCATGTTCGGATTTGCGGCCCTCGGCGAGGAAGGGCCCGAAGCTGAGGCGCGGGTGGACGCCATGATCGAGCGCTTCGGCTTCGACGCGGATGCCGAGCCCTACCTGCTGAACCGCGGCACGCGGCAGCTGCTCGCCCTGGCCTCCATCATCGTGCTGGCGCCGCCCACCATCATTCTGGACGAGCCGACCACGGGCCTCGACTTCCGCGAGTGCGTGAAGGTGATGGACGTGGTGCGCGAGCTGAACGAGAACGGCACCACGGTCATTATGGTCTGCCACGACATGGAAGTGGTGGGAGACTTCGCTCGCCGCGTCATTGCCATGACGGCCGGGCGCGTGGTGGCCGACGGCCCCACCTTCGAGGTGCTGCGCGACGGGCGCGTGCTGAAGGAGGCGCACATCCTACCGCCCCAGGTGACCGAGGTGTCGCTTATCCTCGGGCGCGAGGCGGCCTGTCCCGCGGCCGTGGCCGAGGCCAACACCGTGGCCCAAATGGTGACGGCGGTAGCTCAGGCATGCGATAGGGAGGTCGAAGCCGTGGAAGTGGAGGCGATCGACTAATGGCCAAGTTTCTGGAATATGTGCCGGGGGAGAGCTTTCTGCACCGCATGAACCCCTGTGTGAAGCTCATCGGCGCGGTGCTCATCGCCATCGCCTGCTTCGTGACGAGCAACCTGGTGTTTCTGCTGATCCTTCTGGCCGCCGCGCTCGTCATGGCCGCCTCGTGCGGGTTGGGCCGCGAGACAGCGGGGCTGTGCAAGGCGGTGTTCGCGTTCTCGCTCATTCTGGCCGTGGTCATCCTGCTCACGACGCCCCACGGTATGCCGCTCGTGCCTCTGCCCTGGGGTTATATCGGCGCCGGCAGCCTGCTGGCGGCCCTCACGGTTATCGTGCGCCTCATGGCGGCGGCCATTCCGTTGTTCCTCGTGTTCTACGTCACGAAGATGAACGATCTGACGAACGCGGCCGTCAAACAGCTGCACGTGCCCTACAAGTACGCGTTCACGTTCACGAGCACGGTGCACTTCATCCCCGTGTTCATGAACGACATGGCCGGCATCATGGAGGCCCAGACAGCCCGCGGCGTGGAATTCGACGGCTCCTTCGCGAAGAAGGTGCGGCTCATGATTCCGCTGTGCGTGCCGCTTCTGGTGAGCTCGGTGCGCAAAACGAACTCCGCCGCCATCGCCGCCGAGGTGCGCGGCTTCAACCTGCGCACGCGCACGAGCGGCTACAAGGACTACCCGCTGCATGCCGAGGACTTCGTGGCCCTGGCCGTGTGCGTGGCGGTGCTGGCCGCCGCCATCGTGCTGGCAGTGGTGGGGTAGGGACTGGAGACAGGTGGCCTACCGCAGCGAGAACAGCTTGCGGGCTTCGGCGGCCAGTTGCTTGCGGCCGACCAGGAGCAGGATGGCCAGCAGGGCCGCGGCGGCTGCGCCGGCGGCTATGGCCAAGGGCGGCCAGGTGATGAGGCCGGCGGCCAGAAGCGCCAGGGGAACGAGCCCGAGCAGCACCTCGTAGATGAGGTACTTCGCGTATCCGGTGACAAACGGTCCGCGGAAGGCGATGAGGAGCACCGCGTTGAACGCGAGGGCCAGCATGCACAGGCCCGGCACCACGTAGGTGGTGACGATGAGGTTTCCCGTGGATGCGAACCACAGCCCCGCCACGGCCAAAAGCACGAGGAAGTAGCGCTCAACCACGCGGATGAAGTCGGGGGCGTGCACGATCATGTTCCGCACGAACAGCCAGTTCAGGGCCACGGCCGCACACGGCGCCCCCACGGCCAGCGCGCTGCCGCCCGCAGTGCCGCCCAAAAGCGCGATAAGTGCGATGCAGATAAGGGTGAGCACCGCCAGAACCGTGCGGACGCGGGTGCTCTTGCGCTCGAAGGAGTTCGGCGGGAACACCGATGGCACGGGAGCCGCCTTGCGGGCGGCCGCCAGCGGACCGGGGCGGTGGAACGCCGGCGCGTCGCGGTTTGCGTTCAGATATCCGCGCATCCCCTCGTCTTCCAAAACCTCTGCCAGGGCGCGGGTCACCTTCTGGCCGAGGAAGCGGCTGGAGATGCCGATGGATAGATCGTCGCCGTAGGTGCACACGATGAAGTTGAGGCCGGAGGTGGACGTGAGCGCGCTGATGCCTTCCACGTAGGGGGCCGTGCATTCGTCCAGCGCCACGCGGCCGAGGCTCGAGACGGTAGTGGTGACCTCGCGGGCGGCGCGCGCGTCGGCGACGGCCAGCGCCGCATCCTTCACGATGAGGGGCGCCGCGCGCAGAAGTGGGTTCTTCTCCAGCTTGATCATGGCCATCATACGGCGCTTCAGGGATGCGGGCTCGCATCCGGCGGTCAGCTGGCGCTGCACCTCGGCGGCCACATCGGCTAGGGGCGCATCGGCATCGCCGGGGGTGTAGGAGACGAAAGCGAGCCCGAAGAAGTTGCGCAGGGTGGCCGAGCCGAAGAGGCTGCGCAGGTCGACGGGCACGTCCAGGTGGATGGCCCGGCGCCGGTCGCGGGCAGTCATGGTAGTGCGCACGGCGCAGATGACCGCCGCGATGAGGTAGGAGGTGACGCTGACTCCGGCGTCTTTGGCGGCGGCATGCACGGCGCTGGCCGATAGGTGGTATTCCAGGTAAAGCGGGTCGGCGTCGGTCTTCAGGCCCGTCAGATGGAAGACGCGCGGCTTTTTCGCCTTTCCCGCCGCGGAGCGGTCGTAGTTGGCCGTGAAGCTGTCCTCGGTCTTCTGCGCCTCGGTGCCCGCATAGGCGCAGGCGGCGGCTTCGGGCAACCCGTAGCGCTCGGCCACGTAAGCGCCGAGCAGCGCTTTTAGGAACTCCAGGGCCCCGCGCCCGTCGGAGATCATGTGGGACACTTCGACGTTGATGCGCCGGCGATAGTAGCTCACGCGGAAGAGCACGCTTTGGGGCCCGGCATGCAGGCCGTAGCAGATGGGCAGGTTTTCGGGAGTCACGCGCGGCGAGGTGCCGGAAGGTTCCAGGTAATGCCAGAACATGCCGCTTCGCAGCGACACGTTGAAACCGGGAAACTGCGCTACAGTGGCATCCAGCGCGCGCTGCAGTGCCTGCTCATCCACTTCGTCGGCCATGGTGGCCGCCAAGCGGAAGATGGTCTGGTTCGGGCTTCCCGCCTGGGCGGCGTAGAACTTGCCGACGTTGTCTAGTCGGTACCAAGAAGCGTCAGCCATGGCCGGTCACCGGGTTTCGGGAGCGGGTCGCCATCGAGGAAGTGCGCGATGAGGCGGTAGGTGTCGCGCACGAGCGAGAGCACGGAGGGGTACAAAAAGTAGCCGTGGACGCCGTCGTTCATGCGGAAGCAGGCCACTTCGTTGCCCTCCGCATCCAGGCGCGCAGCGAAAGCCTCGCCCTCGTCGCGCAAAGGGTCGTACTCGGCGGTGATGACGAGCGTGCGGGGCAGGTCGGCCAGCGACGTCGCGATGAGCGGCGCGAAGCGGGAGTCGTGGAAATCGGCGGGCGTGCGCAGGTACAGTTCGATGTAGTCGACGATGGCCTGGCGGGTGAGAATGTAGTCCTCGCCGTTGTCGCGCACGGAATCGAACAGCGTCGTTTCGGAGTGGTCGTTGTACACGAGCGGGTACAAGAGGATCTGGGTGCGCGGGCGGAAGTCGCCGCGCTCGCGGGCGAGAAGGCTCACGGCCGCCGTGAGGTTGCCGCCGGCCGAGTCGCCCATGAGCACGATGCGCCCGGGATCGGCGTCGCGGATAAGCGTGCCGGCGAACAGCTGCCGCGCCACGGCGTAGCAGTCCTCAAGCGCGGTGGGGAAGCGGTGCTCGGGGCTGCGCCGGTAGTCGACGGCGATGACGCGGCGCTCGAGCTTCAGCGCCGTGCGCATGCAGGCGTCGCTGTAGAATTCCACGTCGCCGTTGGCCCAGCCGCCGCCGTGCAAGTACAGGATGGTGCCGCGGTGATCCTCGTTCACGTGCAGGCCCCGCTTCAGGGAGAAGTCGATGTCGAGGGGCGTGAACACGCGCAAGGGAATCTCGTAGCCGTCGTCGGCTGTGGCGGTGATCTTGTCGATGCGGCAGCGCGGGTCGGCAATGGTGAGTTTGCCGGCGGCGTCCTCCACCTTGCGCTGGGAGTTCCAGGAATTGGCCACGTCGGGCTGCAGGCGCGTGATGGCCTTGATGACCGCTTGGACGGCGGGGTTCATGGGCATGAGCGCTCCTTGTCTCGGGGTCGGCGGCGTAGGGTGTCGTGGTCGGCGGCGTCGAGCGCCGCGGTCGACAGCGGCATCGGGCGCCGCAGTCGGCGACGCTTTTGACGCCACGTAAACGCTGAGTTCCATGCTAAGGGAAGTTGTCCCTGCTGACGTCTGGCTGCTGCCCCTTGGCATCAAACGGTAAACGACTCGCTACAGCCATACCGTCTTAGCATGGGAAGCGAAGTTGCGCGAATTTTGTGGAGGTCGGTGCGGTGGCGACTGGTGCTCAGGCGCGGGGCCGCTAGCATAGCGTTTCCCCTTGACGTCGGCGCATCTCACGGCTTCGACCTCTCAGGTTTCCCGGACGGGGCTCAGCGAGGGCCGAGCCGTCCGCGTTTCGCGAAATCTGGACGAGGAAGGAGAAGGCTGCGGATGCGGAACATGACGAAGCCCTGCTTCGGTCTGCAGACGCAGATGCCGATGCGGACACCGATGGAGGATCCCCTAGCATAGAAGCGGAAGAGCAAGCCCACCTTGACGAGGTGTTGGGTGCGGTGCGCGCGGCCGTCGATCGAGCGCGCGGGTTGGCCGAGCGTACGGAGGCGAGCCATCGCGAGGCGGGGGCGCAGCTGGCGGCCTCGCGTGGCGAATTGGCGCCGGAGGAGGCGCATCTTTCTGCCTATGAGCTGAACCGCATGGACGCCCAGGCCGCTTTGGCCCATCGCTCCCGAGGCCGGTTGGAGAAGCTGCTCGATTCGCCCTACTTCGCCCGGGTCGATTTCGTCGAAGGCGAGGAAGGGGCGTCCTCATCTGCCGGTTCGGCCGAAGGCGAGACGGCGGCCGCACGCCAGATCACCTACCTCGGGCGCTTCGCCCTCACCTGGGAGAACCAGGCGCTCATCTCCGATTGGCGAAGCCCGGTGGCCGCGCTGTTCTACGACTTCGAGCCGGGGCCGGCCGCCTTCGAGGCACCGGCCGGGCGCCGGGAGGGAACGCTCGCGCTCAAGCGGCAGATCTCCATCGAGGAGGGGCAGCTGCGCTACGCGGTGGACTCCAGCTCCAGCGTGCGCGACGAGGTACTCGCGACGGTTCTCGGGCGCACGTCTGACGCGAAGATGCATGATATCGTCTCCTCCATCCAGCGCGAGCAGAACGCCGTCATTCGCGATGAGGCGCCCGGCACGCTTATCATTCAGGGCGTGGCCGGCTCGGGCAAGACTTCCATCGCGCTGCACCGGGTTGCCTACCTGTTGTATCGCCAGAAAGAGCGGCTGACCTCGCAGTCGGTGGCCATCCTCTCGCCGAGCCGGGTGTTCTCCGACTACATTTCCGGGGTGCTGCCGGAGCTGGGCGAGGAGCCAGTGCGGCAGTGGAGCCTGCACGACTTGGCGGCCCTCCTTTTGGAAGGGATCACGAAAGTGGCGCTCCCGGTGTCGGCTGCCGATGAGGCCGACCCGGTTCGGGCGGCCCGTGCTGCCGCCAAGGGCACCGAGGCGTTCGCTGCCTCGTTGACGGCGTGGCTCGGCGCTCAGCTGGGGGAGAAGGGCTCCGGCGATGGGAAGGTGGCGGCATCGGAGCTCTTCGAGCCGCGCGACTTGGCCGTCGGGGGCGACGTGGCCGAGGCGTCCTGGCTCGCCGAGCGCTTTGCGGCTTACGCGCCGGTGCCCTTCGATGAGCGCCTCGACCTTATCGCCGGCGACGCGTTGGAGTTGGCCCATGGCAAGACCTTCGGCCGCTATGTCCACACCATGCCGACGCGCCGCGAGCTGCGCGGGCGGCTCCTGCGCATGATGCGGGCCAAGAACCCGCTGGCGCTGTACAAGCGCTTTTTAGCCGACACGGGCCAGAGCGCCCTGTTTAAGGCGCCGGCCAAGGGCGTGGTGGAATGGGAGGACGCCTTCCCCGTCGTGCTGTGCGCCCTGGCCTTCGCGGGCCCCGACGGATTCGCCCCCACTTCTGCCGTGCGCCATCTGGTCATCGACGAGATGCAGGATCTGACGCCGGTGCAGCACGAGGCCATCTCCCGCCTGTTCCGCTGCGATCGCACTATCCTGGGGGATGTGAACCAGCTCGTGGACGGCCGTGCGGTGTCGGCGCCCGAGGCGGTGGCGGCCCATTATCCGGGCGCGCGGGTGGTGCGGCTCATGACGAGTTACCGTTCGACCAGCGAGATCACCGAGCTGGCCGCCCGGGTGATGCCCGTTGCGGGTCTCGTCGCCGTCCAGCGCCATGGGGAGGCGGTGCGCTTTGCGCGCTGCGGCGACACCGTGGGGGTGCTCGCGGCGGTGGACGAAGCCATCGAGCGGTGGCGTGCCTCGGGGCGGCGCACCTTGGGAGTCATCGCGAAATCGGACTTCCTCGCCGCCCGCTACGCTGAGCTCATTGCGCGCGATCACGACCTTACGCTGCTCACCGATGAAACGGACGCCTACCCGGGCGGTATCGTCGTCAGCTCGGTGCGCCTAGCCAAGGGCCTCGAGTTCGACGAGGCGGTGCTGCTGGACGCCGACGGCCGCCAGTACGCCACCGAGGCCGATCGCAACCTGCTCTACGTGGCCGTCACCCGCGCCATGCACGCCCTGACCGTCCTCTACCGCGACGAACCGAGCCCGTTTCTGGGGGAGAAGCGGCTGCGTTAGGCCAAGCGCGGGCGGCCAAGCGGATCGGTTCTATTGCCCCAGCCCCATATCTGCAAGCGCTACGAGGCGGCACCCGCAGGCGGCGGCTTCGGCTCGGCAGGCGTCGGTAAAGCCGCTTTTCGAGAAGAGGAACAGCCGCTGTTTGTCGGCGCTCCCGATAAGGGTTTTGTATAGTCACGATTATAATAAACGTAACTATACAAAACTAGTACCGCTTGTACAGGAGAATCGGCCTCAGCACTTGCCTGGAATGAGGCGATGCCGCAGCTCTTTCTAGGGAAGAGACGGACGCGTTGGCCAAGCTTGTTATATTGTGGCGGGTCGACGCGCTTGGATCCGCTAAGAGCCAGTATGCGAAATTGGTCGGACGCCGAGTTGTCAGAATTTGTATCAAAATCTGCACTTATCAGCGTCCTGGATTGAAAAAAGCCGTCGAAATTAACGTAGAACAATATAATAATTGACTGTAGGAGCCTTCCAGACGCTGATAAGTGCAGATTTCCTACTAAATCGGCGCACTCGGCCTTCCGGGCGGGGAAAGCGCGGACGAGGACCGACGTAATCGCTTCTCGTCGCGATGGCCTACTCTTTCCGGCCTTCGCGGTAGCGGGCGAGGGCGGCGTCGAAGCTGCCGGCGGTGCGACGGTAGTAGATAGTGTAGCCGGCGGTGATGGCGGCCAGGGTGACCAGGTAGATGGCAACGAAGCTGACCCAGGCGCCGATGTTGTCCAGGGGGAACCAACCGCCGAGCGCGGCGCACAGGACGAGCGCCGGAAGGCCCGTCAGGCCGAACCCGGCGATGCGTGCGGGGTAGCTCAATCGCCCGATGACCGCCTCGGTAAACCAGAATGCCTGCAGGGCGCACAGGGCCAAGGCGGCGGCGAGCAGCGAGAGCGTGATGACGATGCCCTCGACGGGCCCGGCGAAGATGAGGCCGGCTGTGCACCAGAGGGCCATGGCGACGGTGAAGGTGATGCAGGCGCGGACAAAGGCGCTCTTGACGATGTTTCTCATGGCGAATCCTTTCTACAGCCCGATCTTCTGCTTGATGGCCGGGGCGTACTGGCGCGAGGCGATGACGGATTCGCCGTTATCGAGTACCAGCTCCAGCCGGGCGTTCAGGTAGGGGCGAAGCGCCCGCACGTGGTCGAAGTTCACGATGAGAGATTTCGAGGCCCGCACGAACTCGGTGCCGGCGAGGGCCTCTTCCAGCTCGTAGAGGCGCAGCGGGCTCTCCAGCACGCGGTCGCGGCCGTAGAGGAAGGTGCGGCCGTCGACGGTTTCCGCGTACAGCACTTCCGACGGTTCCACGATGAACGTGCCTGTGCCGTCGGTGCCGAGAAGCCGGCAATCCACTGCGTTCGCGGTCGCCATGATGGCCCGCACCCGCCGGTCGATGGCCGGGCAGCGGATGGTGACCTCCGCCTCTTCTAAGTCGGGCCGCTCTTCCACGGTCAGCTTCACGGGCGCTCCTTTCCGTCTCCTGTCCGTAGCGCTAGTGTGCCTCGACGGGGCAGCGACGGCAAGGGGGCGCCGCTTCACTTGCACGAGAAGAGCCCTGTGTTGCAGGGAGAGGGGAGCGAGTGGGGCGTGAATGCGAAAGAACCGTGAATGCGAAAGAACCGTGAATGCGAAAAGGCCGGCCTCGGCGTCGCCAGCGAATGGCGAGGCGCCGGGGCCGGCCCCAATCAGGCATTGGCGTTGCGCTCGGGGGCGCAACGGCGCGCTCTCAGTGGTCGTTCATGTTGAAGGCGTTCTTCATCGTGACCGTGCGCTGGTCGAGCACGGTGCCGAGCAGGGCACGGGTCTGCGTTTGCACGCTATCGACGAGCGCCTGATTCGCGCGCTCGAGCTCGGCGATCACCGTCGGATCGTCCATATCGTCCAGGTTCGCCTTGCCTTCGGCGGCGAGCTTCTCAAGCGCGGCGTCGGTCTCGCGCAGCGACTGGTAGCCCTGGGCCATGGTGTTCAGGCGGTAGCCCTGGATGGCCTCGTAGCTCTCGAAGAACTGCGGGTCGGAAAGACCTGCCAACAGGCGGTTGTTCCAGTAGAGGCTGTCGGTGGTCACTTCCGTGGGGGTGTCCAGGTAGGCGGGGAGCTCCTTCACGTTCGCGTACAGGGCCACGGCGGTGTTGAAGGGGCCCGACGCCGGGGCGAACCAGTGCACGCCGCGCAGCGCCTTGGGTGCGTTCGGGCGAATGCACAGGATGGAGCACTCGGAGGTGCGGTCGATGCCGACGTAGCGGTACTGGTGGCGCGTCTCTGGCGTGCCCTTGGTGCCGTAGGGATCGTACTCGGTGCCGTCGTAGGTGGTGGCGAGCAGGTCCTTCACATCCGACGCCGACAGCTTCTTGTCGGGGCGCATGGCCCAGGGGATGTCGAGACTCTCGGGGCCGAATTCGGGCGCGGGCCCGGCAAAGCGCGGGTCGGAGGGCGTCAGGCGGCTGCACAGGTACCACTTGCGCGGGGCGTTGTACAGCTGGTCGAGCCAGGTGTAGGTGGAAAACGCGATGCGGGCGTTGAAGTAGCGCGGCAGTCCCTCGACGGTCTCGCCGGCATCGTCCTCGTGGGAGGGCATATCCATGAGCAGGTCGTTCTCGCGGATCCACTGGGCCAGATCGGCGCTGCACATGTAGTCGTGCTGATCGCCCAGCGCGTCGGCCAAATCGAAGTGATCGATGCCTTGGCGGTTGGGCTGCACCACGTAGCAGTCGTCGGGCACGCGCCGTGCGATCCAATGGTGGCCGCCGATGTTCTCCCAGTACCAGACCTCGTCCGCGTCGCCGAAGGCCACGCCGTTGGTCTCGTAGGTGCCGTACTTCTCCACGAGCATGCCGAGGCGCGCAACGCCTTCGCGGGCGCTTTTGATATAGGGCAGCGTGATGGTGGGCAGGTTCTCCTCGCCAATGCCGCCGGGCACCTCGGACTTGTAGTTGGCGTCGCCGGGCTTTCCGACAGCGGGCTGGTAGGTGACGAGCGGGTCGGCGCCGAGCACGCGGGCGTTGGCCGAGATGGTCTCGGTGGCCGACATGGACACGTTCGCCGCGTTGATGCCGGTTTCGGCCCACACGCCATTTGCCGGGTCGGCGTTGGGCGTGCAGGTGTAGCGCAGAGGGTTGTCGGGCAGATCGATGGTCAGGTGGCTGGCCACGCCGGTGTAGGTGCGCGGCTGGTCCTCTGGCATGACCACGATCATCTTTTTCGGATCGAACGAGAAGTCCTCGCCGTCCTCGTTGCGGGCGACGATGGTGGAGCCGTCGTTGGTGGCGCGGCGGCCCACGAGAAGCGTTGTGCAAGCCATGGTGTCTCCTTGGTTGGGGAATGATTCCGGCTCCATGGTGTGCCTGCGGGGCGCCCGCCTTCCGGCTCGCGGGCAACTTGTTCGAAGACCGTTGCCAGATGGCTGCGCCGCTGAAAGCCAGATAGTCGTACTGCTGGCTTTCGGACGTCGCGCGGTGCTAGACGCGCTCGGCATTGGGAACGAAGGGAATGGGGTCGGGATGGCTCTCCTTGTCGTCCAGGTACTTCAGGCTGTGGGTGTTGAGGGCCCACACGGTGATGAGCATCCAGCAGCCAGCGAGGGCCAGGGCGGCCACGGACACCCCGGCGCCCTCCACGACGAGCGAGGTGGCGAAGACGGCCACGGGCGCGGCGGCCAGGGTGAGCGAATTCTGCGTCCCCAGGGCGCTCCCGCGGTTTTCGGCGGGAATGCGGTCGAAGATGAAGAAGCCGAGCAGGGCCGAGATGGGGCCGGCCGAAAGGCCCAGCATGAGCGCGCTCGCGATGAGCAGCGGGAACGGGGGCAAAAGGCCCAAGCCCAGAATGCCCAAGGCCATGCCGGTGAGCGACAGGATGTACCAGGTGCGGCGGCGCAGCTTGTGGGCGAGCGCCGCATAGCCGAGCGAGCTTGCGAGCATGCCGGCGGACATGGCCGACAGCACGTAGCCGAGCAGCTCCGGGCTGTTCGCGGCCGTGAAATGCACCGGCAGCACGAGGCCCTGGAGCGAGCCCATCACCATGACGATGCCGAAGCTGATGAGCATGGACGAGCGCAAGAGCGTATCGCTCGCGAACAGCACATGCGCGCCGTCGCGCAGGGCCTGCCACGCGTCGGGCAGAAGGCCGCGTCGGGATTCGTCTTTGGTGGAGCTGACAGCTCTGGCAGCCGGGACGCCGGTCGGGCTGGCGGCGGGGGTTGTCGCGCCGCAGACGGCGCCGAGGGAGCGGGGCAGCGTGAGAGTGAGAAGAGCTGCGGAAAGCGACATGGCGGCCGTGAACCACAGGGCGTTCACGCTTCCTGCTGCGCCCATGAGGAAGGCGGCCAGCGCGGGACCTGCGATGACCACGAGGGAGTCCAGCGATTGCGTGAGGCCCATGAACTTTTGCAGGCTGCGCCCGTCGCGCTCGCAGACGGTGGGCACGAGGGAGTCGCGGGCCGTCATGCCGGGGATGTCGCCGACGGCGCCGAGGAGTCCCAGTGCCACGAACCAGCCGAAGGAGAGTCCCCAGATCATATCAACGATGGGCAGCAAAGCCACGCTGGCCGCCGACAGGATGTCGGAGACGACAGAGACGTTGCGTCGGTTGAAGCGGTCGGTGAGCGCCCCGCCGACAAGGCCGATGACGAACTGGGGTGCGGCACAGATGAGCGCGAGGGTGCCAGCGGCCAGGGCGTCGCCGGTGGTGGCGAGGAGCACAAGCGGTAAGACGACGCTGGCCACGGAATTGCCCAGCAGCGAGCAGGCGCAGGAGAGCAGGTAGCGGGGAGCGGTCTTGCGCGGCCGGTACGGCTTGCGCGGTCGGCGGAATTTCGGGGACGCGAGGGTCATGGCGGGGCCTTTCTCGAACGGCGGGTCAGGGGTTCGAGGGGCCAGTAAAAACTATGACGTTGCGTCGGAGTCAAACGGCTCGTGGACGACTTGTGGAGAGGCCGCAGTCGCATTCTCCCGTTGCGCCCGCTCGGTCATGATCTCCTCGATGCCGCGCTCGATGCGGTTGTACACGTCCTGCTGGGCCTCGTTGTAGCCCGCGAAGGCTATTTCGTCCAGGAATCGCTCGCGGTCGGTGGCGGGGCGCAGCCAGTTGGCGGCATCGAAGCAGGCGATGACGGGGACAAGCGTCTCGAGGGACTCGGCGGCGAGTGTGGCGCGCTCTTGCTCGGGGGCATCGGGCGCGAGGGCGCAGAGCTTCTCGTCGAGCCGTTCCATGGCCTCCACGAGCCTCTCGCTTGCGATGGTATCCACGACGCGCTCCAGCTCGCCGAGCTCCTTCTCGTCGTAGAGGTGCGCGGCGACGATGAGGGCGGTGCGGTCGTCGGGGGAGGTTTCGGCGAGGCTGTCCACGCCGGCGAGCTTGCGCAGGATGCGGGCGAAGCGCACGGGAAGGTCAGGATCGAGGTGCTCGGCGCGCAGTTCGGCGATGGTGCGTCGCTGTTCCTGCAGCCTTGCGATCTCGAGGGCCAGCTCGCGGTCGAGCTCGTCTAAGGCGCTCGCGGATGTCGCGTGCCCCTCGGCATCCATCTCTTCCAGAACGTCCCCGATGCGCGAGAGGGAAAAGCCCAAGCCGGCCAGGCGCTTGATGCGCAGCACGCGGGCCACGTCGGCAGGGGAGTAGTCGCGGTACCCGTTGGCGCGCCGCGGCGGTTCGGACAGAAGCCCCAGCTGGTGATAGTGCCGCAGCGTGCGCACGGTCACGCCGGCCAATTTTGCCACCTCGTTGCTGCGCACGATTTCCCTCCCTTGCGGTTGCTCGCGTCCCGTCAGCTGCCTCCATTGTAATGGCTTTTCGAGCGTTTGACCCCGGAAAGGAAAAGCGGCGCCCTGGGAGAGGGCGCCACCAAAAAGGGAGGGCTCGGAGATTCTCTTGCCGCAAAACGCCCGAGGGGACGGAAGGTGCCCCTACAAGTTCGCCACCTGGCGGCCGCAGAGCATGCCGAAGGTGACGCAGCGGCCCGCGTTCAGGCCGGCGGCCAGGTTCGGGTAGGTGCCGTTGTAGTAGTTGCCCGAGTCGTTGCCGATGACGTAGAGTCCCTCGATGGGGGCGTTGTTCTCGTCGAGCGCCTGGAACTTCGTGTTGATCTTGATGCCGTCCAGGGTGGCGAGCGCCATGCCCGACAGCTTGCAGGCATAGAAGGGCGCCGTGCGAATCTCCGACAGGCGGAAGGGCTCCTTGCCGTACTGGGTGTCGTTCTGCGCATCGTAGAAGCCGTTGTACTGCTCCACGGTGGCCAGGAAGGTCTCCTTGTTGATGCCGAAGGCGTCGGCGATCTCTTCCAAGGTGTCGGCCTTCACGATCTTGCCCTCTTCCACCAAAGCGTCGATGATGGCGGCCGTGCCCTCAACGCCCTCGGGGTCCATCTGGTTGGTGCCCTCGCCCTTGATGAGGCCCGAGCAGCCGATGGTATGGAAGCGCTCGATATCGGTGGGCCAGTTGGAATCCCAGATGTCGAACCAGGCGCGCTGGCTGGACTTGCGCGCCAGGGCATGGATGAGGAAGTCGTAGGGCGACGACTCGTTGGTGATGCGCTCGCCTTCGATATCCACCTTCAGGAAGGGCTGCGTGGCCATGTGGAAGTAGCCGAAGTCCATATCGAAGGGGGCGCCGGGCAGCTGGTCGGGACGCATGATGCCGCGGTCGAACACCATGGAGGTGGGGTTCTCGTCCTTCACCGCGCCGGCCCACAGACAGGCCTTGATGCCCTGGCCCTGGGCGTTGAAGTTGCCGAAGGGCACGACCCCGCACAGCCCCTTGGCGTTCTCGGCCTGCAGAGCCATGTACATGTCGGGGTTGTTCGCGTAGCCGCCGGTGGCCACGATGACGCCCTTCGCGGCATTGATGCGCAGGAACGTGGCGCCCTCGTCGGTGGAGGCGTAGGCGCCCACCACTTTATCGCCTTCCTTGATGAGGCATTCCAGGCTCGTCAGGTAGCGCAGCTCGGCGTTGGGCTGGGCCAGGAAATTGGCCTCCACCTGGGCGTAGGTGACGCCCTCTCCGCTGGCCTCGTCCTTGCCGGCCTTGCCGTTGTCCAGCATGGCGCCATGACCCGTGGGCCAGCACTTGTAGCGCGTCTCTTCGGCGGGCATGCTCCACTCCAGGTCGATCTTGCACTGATCCACGCCGTCGGTCAGATCGCAGTACCAGTTCACAGCCTCGGCGGAGTGCGCGGCCCACAGCTGGTACAGATCCATGCTGGCGTTGTTCAGGGAGTAATGCACCAGATCGTTGCAGATCTCCTGCGGGTCGATGTTGACGCCGGCTTCCTGCTGCTTGCGCGAGCCCACGGCGCCGATGGCCGAGCCGCGCAGGCCCGTTCCCTTGTCGAACTTCTCGATGAGCAGGGTCTTGGCTCCCTCCATGGCGGCGAAGTTCGCAGCCACGAGGCCCGAGCAGCCGGCGCCGATGACGAGCACCTCGCAGTCGACGGTCTCGGCGCAGTCGGCGTCGGTGATGGCGGGCGCTTCTCCCAGCCAGGCGGGAACGTCGGAGGTGGGGGTGCTTTCGGCAGGGGCATTGCCCGCGGCGGCGCCTGCCGCCGGCTCGTCGCCGCCCGTTGCGGCCGTGGGCGTTCCCTGCGGCGCGCAGCCGGCAAGCCCCAGGGCCGCGGCGGCGCTCGCGGCGAGCGTGCCGGTGATGAAGTGACGGCGACTGAACGATGTCTCGATGGTCATGATAGGTCCCTTCCTTCTCTTTTTCGCGTTGCTCGGCGCATCCGATTTGGGGGTCGAGCGCGAGTCCAGTGTGCGCCTTACCGGCGTCCTCTGCCATCGTGCTACTCCGTGATTTTTTGTTTTTCCTGTTCAGAAGCATCACCCCTTTCACGTGAGTTGCCATATCGGGCGCGGCAGGTACAATGAACTGTTGGAAGCTCAAGGGGAGGAGAGCCGTGTTCGCGTGGGTGCAATCGCTCGATTCATTTTTTCGTCAGGCGCGGCTGCGCTACTTGGGCCTGGGCCTTTTAATCGCCTGGGTGTACGGGTCGTGGTTCTCGAACGGCATCTTCGCGCCCGATAGCGCGCGCGGCGTCGATACATTGCGCATCTCGCTCGCGGCGTCGGCGGTCGGGCTTCTCGTGCTCGCCTTTCGTCCCCGGCGGCGAGCACCTTTGGCCCCGGGATTTGTTTTGGCCGCATCGGCGGTGGTGTCCGCGACGACCTTGCTGTTCTTCGTGATGCCCGACGGCCTTCTGCTGCTTTTCACCAGCGCCGTGGGAGGGCTGGCCTCGGCAGTGCTCTGGATAGCATGGGGCGAGTTGTTCTGCCAGGTGGATCTCGAGGTCACCGAGGCGAGCATTCCCTCGTCGCTGGCGGTGTTCGTAGCGGCCGTGCTGCTGATCTATCTGATTCCGGCGCCCGTCTCGGGCATCGTGGCGGCGCTGCTTCCTTTGGCATCGAGCCTCATGCTGCTGCTCTGCAAGAACGACCAACCGGAGGGCTTCGCCTTCCCTGAGCCCATCGAGCCGTTTTCCGGCGTGCTTCCCTCCCTCGTCAAATTGGCATTCTGCTCCATGGTGTGCAGTATTGCCACAGGGTGCGTGGTGACGAGCGCTTCCCCCGAGAGTTTGGTCGCGCTCGGCATGGACGATCGCGGCATCCTCTTCTATATCGCTGGTGGCGTGGTGGCGGGGCTCATCGCCGTGTTCGCCATTGCCCATACCAGCCGTATGAGCTTCTCGTTTCTGTACGAGTGGGCCATTCCGCTCATCGTGTTCTCGCTTTCGCTGCGGGCGTTGGACGACCCGGCGTGCAATGTGCTCGCCTCGGTGCTCGCCTGTGCGGCGGCTCTGTACGTGGAGGTGCTGTTCTTCGCGATCTTCGCGCGCATCACGGCGAAGGGATTCTGTCTTCCCAGCGAGACGTTCGGCATCTTCCGTGCCATGGTTCAGCTGGGATTTCTCGCGGGCGCGATACTGGGGGCATCGGTATCGCCGCGCTTTGGCCTGCCGCTGTACTTGGCGCTCGTGTGCCTGTGCGTGGTGATGCTGCCGCTGTTTCTGCACCTGCAGAAACGCTTTGAGTCGCCGGGGATGCTGGGAGTTGCCGGGGCTTTGGGCCCGGTTGCAGCGGAAATCGGCGCTGGGGTGCGGTTGGGGTCGGAGGTGACGTCGAGAGAGGGGCTTGCCGGAAGTGTCGTGGCGCAAGAGGCTGGGAAGGGAACCTGCGCGGCGCCGATCGCCGAGCCCGTCGACTACGTGGCGGCCATGGCTGAGGCCTTCAAGCTCTCGCCGCGCGAGACCGAGGTGCTGCGCTATCTGGGCCGCGGCCGATCGGTGCCCTACATGCGCGAGGTCATGACCCTTTCCAAGAGCACCATCGAGACGCACATCAAGCACATATACGCCAAGACCGACGTGCATTCCAAGCAAGAGCTCATCGATCTCATCGAGTCCTACCAGGAGGGAACGGGGGAGGCGGCGCCCGTCTCGGTTTCATAGGCAAGTTGGCGAAACTTACTCTTGACAAGAACATCTGTTCCCTTATAATGAACGAAAACAAATGTTCTAAAGGCTGGGTATATCCCTAACTTCTGTGCTCGAAGGACAGCCGTCCGATGTAAAGGAGGCTGTCATGGGCCGTTTTCCCTCACATTTTCTCAGACGGTTTCAGCGAGGCAACGCTTGTTGATGGTTGTTGCCGAGCCGCTCGCCCTGCAGTATAATTTCGTTTAACGAAAGTAGGTAGCTGTACTGCTGATATACCATGCTTTCACGCCGCCTACAAAAAGTGTTCTCCGGGAACTCGGACTTGCAAGGAGGCAGTAATGTCCAAAAAGGATTTTGAGAACATGTCCCCAAAGGAAATCGAAGACTATTTTGGTGTTACCCAGGAACAGATCGAGGAATGGGACGACATGCTTGTGCGGGGGGAGATCCCGGGTGTGTCGGTCGGCGAAGTCGTTGTCGGGCGCCCCCTCAAGTTTGGGGAGCATTTGAGGCTCGTGGGCTTTAAGGAGACCGAGCAGAAGATCGAGCGCATGGATAAGCGGGCGGATAGCTTAGGCATGAAGCGCTCCGACTATTTGCGATGGCTTGTCGACAAAGACCTTGCATCAGTGGACGTGGCTTAAGAGCAGTAGTTGATAGGGGAACTTACCTATGGATGATGCTGAGGCCATGGCCTCGTTCTCGGAACCGGTGCGCCACTGGTTCGCCGATGCCTTCGGGGCGCCCACGGCGGTGCAGGGCGAGGCGTGGAAGGCCATCGCGCGGGGCGAGAACGCGTTCGTGATAGCGCCGACGGGCTCGGGCAAGACGCTGGCGGCGTTCCTGTGGGCGATCGACGCGCTCATGGGCGAGAAGGCTCGGGTCGCTGAAACAGGCGAGAAGTGGGTTCGCGGCGTGCGCGTGCTGTACGTATCGCCCCTGAAGGCTCTCGGCGCCGATGTGGACCGCAACTTGCAGGGGCCGCTTTCGGCCATCTCCGAGCTGGCGGCCGTCGAGAGCGCGCGCCGTGGCGCGAAAGCCCCCGAAATCCGCACGGCCATGCGCACCGGCGACACCCCCGCTGACGAGCGCCGCAAGATCGCCCGCAATCCGCCCGACATTCTCATCACGACGCCCGAGTCGCTGTACCTCATGCTCACCTCGGCGGCCCGAGAGGCGCTGCGCACGGTTGAGACGGTCATCGTGGACGAGGTGCACGCCCTGGCCGGCGACAAGCGCGGGGCGCACCTGTCGCTGTCTTTGGAGCGGCTGGACGATTTGCTGGAGGCTCCGGCCCAGCGCATCGGGCTGTCGGCCACGGTGCGCCCGCGCGAGGAAGTGGCCCGGTTCCTCGGCGGCGTGCGGCCCGTGACGGTGGTAGCCACGGAGGCGCTTCCGAGCCTCGATCTTTCGGTGCGCGTGCCCGTGCGCGACATGACGGCCGTCCCCGCCTTCGGGGGATTTGCCGGTGCCGGGGACGGCACGCGGCAGCGGGGCGCCGGTCCGCGCCGGGCACCCGTCGAGGATGCATGGAAATCCGATCGGGCGCTGCGGGCTGTCATGGCCGAGGGCGCGTCGCCCGCGCCGCATCCTGACAGCCGCCTGGGCAGCTCCTCCATCTGGCCCCATATCGAGGCGGCCATTCTGGACGAGGTGCTGGCCCACAAATCCACGATTGTCTTCGTGAACTCGCGCGGTTTGTGCGAAAAGCTGACGGCACGCTTGAACGAGCTGTACGCGAAGCGCCTCGGCTTGGACGCGCCCCATTCCGAGGTGGCCGGCTTCTGGGCAGCTGCGGGTAGCGGCGATGCGACGGCTTTCGGCGACGATGCGGTGCGCGGCGTGCCCACGGGCGCCGATGCCATGCGGGGTGCGCCGGGGACGGCCTTCCGCTCCGACATCGGCTCCACCACCAAATTGGTGACCGAGCCCGCGGTGGTCATCGCGAAGGCCCATCACGGATCGGTCTCCAAGGAGAAGCGGCTGCAGGTGGAACGGGAGCTGAAGGCGGGGGAGCTGCCCTGCGTGGTGGCCACTTCCAGCTTGGAATTGGGCATCGATATGGGTTCCATCGATTTGGCGCTGCAGGTGGCCGCGCCGCCCTCGGTGGCCAGCGGGCTGCAGCGCGTGGGGCGGGCGAACCACCAGGTGGGCGACCGCTCCCAGGGCATCATCTTCCCGCGTACCCGGGTGGAGGTCATCGATGCCGCCGTCATGGCCGAGGGCATGGAGGCCGGCGCCATCGAGAGCACGCGGCTCGTGCGCAATGCGCTCGATGTGCTGGCCCAGCAGACCGTGGCCGCTGTGGCCATGGCGCCGGACGGCCTTCCAGCCGACGAGTGGCTCGCCTGCGTGCGGCGGTCGGCCTGCTATGCCGATTTGGGCCGACGCTCCTTCGAGGGAGTGCTCGACATGCTCGCCGGGCGCTACGGCTCGGGCGAGGTGGCCGAGTTCGCGCCGCGCATCCTGTGGGATCGCGAGACGGGGCTGCTCACGCCGCGCCCCGGTTCCCAGCGCCTGGCCGTAACGGCGGCGGGTACCATTCCCGATCGCGGCATGTTCTCGGTGGTGCTGCCCGAGGGCGACGCCCGTCAAGGGCGCCGGCGTGTGGGCGAGCTGGACGAGGAGATGGTGATGGAGTCGCGCGTGGGCGACATCATCGCCCTGGGCACGAGCACCTGGCGCATCAAGGAGATCGGCGCCGACCGGGTTATCGTGGAAGCGGCGCCGGGACGCGCCGCGCGACTGCCCTTCTGGCACGGCGAGGCCATTGGTCGCCCCTACGAGACGGGCCGCGCCCGGGGGGCTCTTGTGCGGGCGCTCGACGGCGGCATTGCGCGCGCTGCCGAACGGGACGAAGCGCCGGAGGCTCGTTCGGAGGAGAATGCCATGGCCCCGGCGCTGCGCGATCGCCTGACGGCCGACGGGCTGGACGAGGACGCCCTGCGCAACTTGGCGGCTCTCATAGAGGCGCAGCGCGCCTGTACCGGGGCGGTGCCCACGGATCGGCGGCTCGTGGTGGAGGCATGCCCCGACGAAACGGGTGATATGCGTGTCATTCTGCATTCTCCCTTCGGCCGCCGCGTGCACGAGCCTTGGGCGCTGGCCGTGGCCCATCGCATTACCTCCACGCTGGGCTTCGATCCGCAGGCGGTGGCCTCCGACGACGGCATCGTGCTGCGCGTGCCCGCCGCCGAGGACGCCCTACCGGGAAGCGATCTGTTCCGCTTCGATTCCGACGAGCTGGAATCCATCGTGCGTGAGCGCGTGGGGTTCACGGCCCTGTTCGCCGCCCGTTTCCGTGAATGCGCGGCCCGGGCCCTGCTCATGGCGCCGACGGCCCCGGGCAAGCGGGCGCCGCTCTGGCAGCAGCGTCTCAAGGGCGGTCAGCTTTTGGAGGCGGCCCGGCGCGAGGAGGATTTCCCCATCATTCTGGAGGCTCTGCGCGAGTGCCTGCAGGACGTGTTCGACCTGCAGGCCCTGCGCGAGGTGATGGACGGTCTTGTCTCGGGCTCCATCAAGATGAGCGAAGTTCGCACGGCCGCGCCGTCGCCTTTCGCGGCGCCGCTCGTGTTCGGGTATCTGGGCGAGCACCTCTACGAGGGCGATCTGCCCCATGCCGAGCGCCAGGCATCGCTTCTGTCCGTGGATCCGGTGCTTCTGGGCGAGCTTCTGGGCACCGGTGCTGTGGAAGATATGCTGGATGCGGAGGTGGTGGCGCGCACCGTGGCCGAGCTGCAGCGGACGGCCGCGGGCTGGAAGGCGCGGGGCGCGGAAGGCGTGGCCGACCTTCTGCGGGAGTTGGGGCCGCTCACGGTGGAGGAGGTCGCTGCGCGCACTGAGAACGGCGAGGCGGGCGCTCTTTCCGCGGGCGCTGATGCGGCTGCTCTTCTTGCTAATTTGGAAGCGGACCGGCGGGCTTTCCCCGCCGTCATCGGCGGAGCGGAAAGATGGGTCGCCGCCGATGACGGCCCGCGTTTGAGCGCGGTGCTCGGCATTGCGGTTCCCTCCTGGGCTCAGAGGGAGGGAAAGCTGTCCCGCCCCCTGGATGGCCTCGCGGCCCGCTTCGCCCGCACCCACGGGCCTTTCGACAGTGAAGAGGCCGCTTTTAGCCTGGGGGTCGGCGTGGTGCTTGCGGCGGAGTCATTGGAGCGGTTGGCCGCCGAGGGGAGGCTCGTGCGCCTCGAGCCCGACCGCTGGGCGGACGGCACCGTGCTCGCCCGCTTGCGCAGCCGGTCCCTCGCCCGGGCCCGCGAGGCGGTGCGCCCCGTTCCCGCCGACGCCTATGTGCGCTTCCTGCTGGATCGCCAGGACGTCGCGCGCACCGGTGAGCCGACGCTTGCGGGCATCGACGGCGTAGCCCAGGTCATCGCGCAGTTCGAGGGCGCGGCCCTTCCCATGGAGCAGTGGGAGAGAGACGTGCTGCCGGCCCGCGTGCCCGACTATCGGCCTGCCATGCTGGACGAGCTCATCGCCGTAGGCGAAGTGCTGTGGGCGGCGTCGATAGCGGGGGAGGCGCACCTCGTCTCGTTCTTCCCGACGGACTCGCCCCTGGCGCCAGTGTCCCTGGACGCCCAGGCGGGCGTGGCGGAAGTCGCTGTAGCCGAGCCGGGCCAAGATGACGCAGGCGCCCTGGAAGACCCTCCGCTGGATGTCATCGTGCGCCACGTGCTGGCAGCCCAAGGGCCGCTTCCATTTCGCGCCTTGGCGGATGGCGCCGCGCGGCTCACCGAGCCCGTGGCGCCGACGGATCGCGAGGTGGCCGAGGCGCTGCAGCGGCTCGTGTGGCAGGGGAAGGCGACCGGCGACGGTCTGGGCTTTCCCCGCGCCGGAGGGCTGGCCGCAGCGGCATCGGCGTCCGCGGCCAGCGGCCAGACGCCCTCGCCCTCGCGGCGGCGGGCGAGCAGCCGGCGGGGCCGGTCTCTTCGCAGCGAGGCCCGCATGGCGGCCCGTGCGGCCGTGGTGGGCCGCCAGGTTGCGGCGACCGCCTTCGACGCCGCCCTCGCCGGGCGCTGGTCGGCCCTGGCGCCGAGCGGCCAGAGTTCCACGGTGCAAGCGGTGTCTCTGGTGGAATCGCTGCTCGACCGCTACGGGGTTGTGACGCGCGACATCGCGCTGGCGGCAGGTGTGCCCGGCGGGCTTACGACGCTGTACCCGGTGCTCAAGGCCATGGAGGACGCGGGCGATCTGGCGCGCGGCATGTTCGTGGAGGACATGGGGCCGGCCCAGTTTGCCCAGCGCGAGACCGTGGAGACCCTGCGCGCCTTCGCCCAGCCTGCGGATGCGTCAGCGCCCGTCTCCCTCGTCGCGCTTCCCGCCGACGACCCCGCGTGCCTCTTCGGCGCCGGCATTTCCTGGCCCGACGTGGCGTGGGGTGTGGCGGGCGACGCCCCTGCGGTCGATTCCGCCGTCGTGGCCGCGCGGCCGTCCCGCCGCGAGGGGGCGATGGTGGTCATCGCCGACGGTGTGCCGGTGCTCTGGGCCGCGCCGCGTCTGAAATCGCTGCTGGCGTTTTCAGACGACGAAAAACTGCTGGAGGCGGCCGTCGCCGCCCTGGTCGCCTCGGTGCGCGCCGCCCTCAAGCGCGAGGGCGCCTCTGCCGCGCGACGCAAGATCGTCGTCGAGCACTTCAACGGCCGCGATGTTCTGGCCACTCCGGCCGCTTCGTGGCTCCAGGATGCCGGTCTCGTGCGCCTCCCCGACGGCCTGCGCCTCTATACGAGCCCGTTCTAGAGCGGCCTCGCCGAAAAAAGAAGGGCCGCTGCGTCTCTCTCCGACGCGACGGCCCTGCGATTCCGGCCGCGGTCCCCCTGATGATACGCGGCCGTTCCGAGTTAGCACAAGGTAAAGAAAGCGGGCGGCGGCCAGAAAGGAGAACCGCCGCCCCTCGAGTTCCCGGCGCGCTGCGCCAGGTTCCCGCATAGCCCTTGGTGAAGGCGGAGCGGCCTGGCCTCAATGGCCCCAGAAGACCAAGCCGTGGGAGTCCGCCTCCAAGAGGAACGACGTCCACTATAGGGAGCGCGGCCGTCGGGCGCCATCGCCGCTTATGGGTAAGGGCATCGCACTTTTTGGGTATTGTGGAAAACGCAGTCGGAAACAGATGCGTCCGGCTGCATTATCACAGGTCGGCCACGAGTTCCCGGATCGACGGGCGCTATCCCGCGGCGATGCTAGAATCGGCGTTTGGAAGGGAGCGCGCCGGCTCGGTGCGCTGTGTCGCGCGATCGCCCGGCGATGTGCGGACATCTCGTCTAGGTACCGGAGCGAAGAAAGGAGGCGGAAAGGCCATGGAGGGTTTCGCGTTGCGCGATGCCGGCGACGATGGACACGCCGCGCTCGCCCTGCGCCCTATTCATCTCGCTCTCGTTGCTTTTGTGGCCACGCTGCTCGCCCATGCACCGACTATCGGGGCGTTCGCCGAGGCCCCTCAGTTCGAGGCAATCGCCGACACGTTTCTGTTCGCGCTGCTTCTCGCCGCCGTCACCTCGTCGGTCGTGGTGCTCCTGCGCGGCTTGCAGCGCCCGCGCAAAGTGTTCGCACGCGCCCGGGTCACTGCCATCGCGGCCGCAGCCTACCTGCTCGGCACGATGGGCGCCGTGGGCCTTCTGTTCGCCCCGATGCCGCTGCCGGCGGCGGCCGTAGGCGCGGGGCTTTTGGCGGGGGCTGCGCTGCCCCCGCTGGTGGCGGAATGGGCCCGAGCCGTGGCCGTCCCCATCGACCAGGCCCTCGTCCTGTGCGCTTTCGTCGTGCTGACGGCCTCCTTTGTCGGCTGGATTCTCGCGCTGCTGCCGCCCTCGGCGCTCGTCCCCGTGTTCTGCCTGCTGCTCGTGGCGGGAGTCGTCGTGCCGCCGGTGGCCGCCCGCATGGGCGACCCTGCGCTTCCTCTCGCCCGTCCCGCCGACACGATGCGCCGCCTCGTGTCGGTGACCTGGCTGCCCCTTCTGGGGTTCGCCGTGTACGCGTTCATGACCGACGTGATGGCCCATAGCGCTTTCGGCGTCGTGCAGGCGTCGTTTCTCGGGGGAGCGGTTGCGGCGCTCGTGATGTTCGGCGTCTGCTTTTTGTGGGGGCGCACGCCCCTGCTGCCCTGGTCCTACCGCATCCTCGTGCCCCTTATGGCGGCGGCGTTCGTAGTGCTGGGCGCGTTTCCCGCAGGCACGTTCCCGCGGGATGCCTCGGTGGTGGCCCTCTACGTGTTCTACATCGTCCTCGCCCTGCTGGGGTGCGCGGTGCTGCTCGCCGTGGTGCGCAACCGCGAATTGCCGGCGAACGTGGCGTCGGGCTTCGCCTGCGGCGTGGCCGCGGCTGCGGCGCTTTTGGGGCAGATCCTCTCCCAGGTGCTTACGGTGACCGACGACTTCGCCCCGTGGCTCGCGGTGCTCACCGGTGCGTTCGTGGCGGTGCTCCTGGTGTTTCTCGGCCGCACGTCGTGGAACGAGCTGGTGGCGCCCCGCGAGTCGGCCGTTGCGGAAGGAGTGGCTCCTGCCGTGCATCCGGCTGCAGGCGACGCCCGGACCGCCTCGGGCGATCGCGCGGCATATGAGGACGCGCCTGCAATCGCGGGAGCCTCCGACGAGTGTGTACTTCCTGCCCGCGCCGATGCGCCCGGCGACGCCTTCCAGCTCGCCGAGCCGAGCATGCAGAACACCCTGGAGGCCCGCTGTGCCAAGGTGACCGAAGCCCGGGGCCTTTCGCCCCGCGAGGCCGAGGTGCTCGTGTATCTGGCGCGTGGCTTCACCCCGGCCTACATCGCGAAGTCGCTCGTGCTCTCCGTCAGCACCGTGCGCACCCACGTGCGCAACATCTACCGCAAGCTCGGCATCAATAAGCGCGAGGAACTTTTGCACCTCATCGACGAAGAGTAGGCCGGCAGCAATATCGTCGAGCGACTTATCTTCGGGCATCTGATCGCTCGTGCTGTCGCGGTTTTGGGAGGCAAATCTTGCAAGGAGTTTCGCAAGCTAACTTTCTCTTGCTCCTAGAAAGAAAGCCAGCCGCTCCCTTCCTGCGGCTGGCTTTGCAATGGGGCTCTTCGACTCGCTTAGCTCGAAAATCCCCAGCCTGTGAGGATCTCCTGGACGACGGCGCCCTGGGATTCGGCGTTGACGCGAACTGCCTCGGGCTCCCGGTCAAAATCGAAGCACCAGGTGGAAGCGGCGACAACCTTGCCGGTTTCCATCACGCAGGCCAGGCGCTCGAGCACCTCTTCGCGGGGCAGGCCGCCCGGCTCGGCACGGTAAAAGCCAGGCACCCACTCGGCCGCCATGATATCGGCGTCGAACATGACGTAGAGGGCGTCTACCGCGTCGGCCAACGATGTTACGTGGCGCTTCCACTGTTCCAAATCGGCGAACTCGCTCTCCTCTACAATGCGCATGCCCGAGGCCAAGGCGCTTTCGCGTTCCTCGGGAACCCACACGCGGCCGTCAGCGTGAAGAAGACACGATGCGGGCAGTGGTTCGGGCATCTTGCAGGACGTGGTTCGCCACGCTGAGGCGGTGGCGCCGATGAGGGTGGAAAGCGGGATGCCTACGAGCGTTGTCTCATGCGCTTCGGTAGCTTCCAGCACCACGTTGTCGTAATGAGCGTCCAGCCACACGACCCCGAGCCTCGTGCCGGCAGGAAGTCCGCGCATGAGGCCTCCAGCTACCGCCGGGGCCAGCATGCAGTAGCCGTTCAGCGATAGCACTTTGTCGCCGCGGGTGGCCGCCGCGCACACGGCGTCGGACATCGCCCGGGGAAGGGTGTCCCAGGGAGCGATACTGCAAGCCGCATCGGTAATGTCGACGGTCTTGCAGGGCACGCCGGACAGTGCGCCGGAGGCCACGGCGTCGGCGGCCGTGGGACGTTCGAAAGAACGGAAGGTACCGGCGAAGGCCCAGCCTACCTCCGATCGGACGGCCTTCCAGGCGTTGTAGTTGTGGTTGCAGCGGATAACGGTAAGTTCAGTCACGGGATGCTCCTTCATCGCTTAGGACAAGACGACCGTGGCCGCTGTCAAGATGACCATGCAGACGATGCCGAGCACCAAGAACAACTTCGCGATGAATTTCACCCAGGTGGTGTACTCGACCTTAGCCAAGGCCAAACCTCCCATGATGGCGCCGCAGGAGGGATTCAGCAGATTCACGAGTCCGTTGCCTGCCGAGAACGTCATGACCATGGCCTCTACGGAGAAGTTCAGGTGGTGAGCCAGGCCGCCCATGATGGGCATCGAGACCGTGGCAAGCCCCGAGGACGAGCCGATGAGGAAGGAGATGACCACGTACAGAAGGAAGGACAAGGGCGCGAAGACGATGGCCGACATGCCCGCCAGCGCATTCGCCGCGTTTTCTAGAATCCACATATCCAGGCCGGTCTCGGCCATGAGCACCGCCACCGAGCGAGCCAGGGCGAGAACCAGTACAACCGACATCATGTCAGCAGCGCCGTTGATGAAGGCGCGGACGAAGCGGGCCTCTGAGATGCCGCCGATAATTCCGATGACAAGGGTCATGAGCAGAAACCAGGTGGACGCTTCGTCGAAGTACCAGCCGCCCAGAGGAATGCCCGTGAGGACCGATGACCAGGCGGGGGAGATTTCCTCGGTGATGACGGCCTCGCCGGCAACCTCGCCCTCCAGCGTGGTAACGGTGCCGTTGGCCTCGTCGTAGGCGGCGGTAATCTCCTCGCCGGTTACGGGCGTGACCACTTCCTCGTAGGCCGCGCCGGCATCGAAGACGTCGATGCCGAAGCTGCCCCAGGGGACGAAGCCGACGATCATGACGACGAAGGTGAATGCGAAAACGGCAAGCGACCATTTCTGGCGGCCCGTCATCGTGGGAGCGTTCGCCTCGTCATTGGAGCGGGCCTCTCGCTCGGAGGCCTCAAGACCCCATTCCTCCATCATAGCTTCCTGCTCCTGGAGCGACAGGAAGCAAGACCCCTTGTCCTCCTTGACCTTCTTGGCGTAGCGCATGACGAAGACGGTGGCGATAGCTAAGGTCACGAGCCACAAGATAATGCCGAGTACGATGATAATGGCTTGGTTCACCTCGATGCCCACGCCGGCAAGCGCGTCGACGGCCACGCCCACGGCGAACGGGTTCACCGTGGAGCCCAAAACACCGCAACCGGCGCCGAGGAGCACCACGGCCGCGCCGGTGAGCGAGTCGAAGCCGGCGGCCACCATGGTAGCGGCGAGCAGCAGGTAGAACGGGACCGTCTCCTCGCTCATGCCGTAGGTGGTGCCTCCGATTGAGAAGACGAACATGAGGATGGGGATGAGCATCAGCTCGTTGCCCTTGAGCTTGTGCACGAGGGCGGCAATGCCGGCGTCAAGTGCGCCCGTCTCGGTGACGATGCCCAGAAAACCGCCGAGCACCATGACAAAGATGCAGACGCCCATGGCTCCCTGGAAGCCCTTAACAGGAGCAGTGAGCACATCAGACAAGGTGGCGCCTTGAACTCCTTCGACTCCCATTGCCCCCATGATGACGGTGACGATGGCGAGGCCCACCAATATGCTCAAAATGATGGTGAATGATGACAGGCTTGCTCGCTTCTTCTTTTTCTCAGGCATAGATCGGCTCCTCTGCTCAAGTTCCCTGGCGCGCAGCCGCGCCCTTCTCTGCGGGGTGCGCCGTGCGCCCCGCGGTTTCTGCAAACTACTTTGCGGGAGAGGGCTGCGAGATGGCAAGGTCTAAAAGGGATGTAGATGAAGAGCGCTTCTTATCAATTGTTAACAATAGCAAGAAATGATGAGAACTGCCTGGTCGAAAGTGCTTTTCGTAATACTCGAAAAGAGCTTACGGTATCTGGTGGCTGCGCGCGGCCTGCCAAGAAGGGTTACCTGGTGAGCTTCCCCTCGTCGAGGGGAACTGTTTTCAAGAGCGCTTGGAGTTCGGCTGTTGAGTGGATGCCGAGCTTCCCATAGGCGTGCTGGATGTGGGCGCGAACGGTGTGAATGGTTACGTTCTCGGCGGCCTGAATCTCTGCCGGGCGACGCCCCTGGGCTAAAGCGGTGATGAACTGCGTCTCTCGAGGTGTGAGTCGATAGGTGGCGGCAAGAACTTCGCAGCGGTGCTGAACGGCGGCATCGTTGAACTGCTTGGGAGCGAGCTTGGGCCGCAGTCCCCAGTTTTTGCGGATCTGCTCGTCGGATCCGATCCACAGCGTCGCGGCGGATAGGGCGGCAATGATGAGCGCGGCAAGGAGGGAATAGGATTCGGGCGAAAGCGATTGGAGGCTGCCGCCCAGCAGGATGGCAAACGTCCCGGTGAAAGCACCGAGGGCTCTCCAAAACAGCACGTTGGCCACGATGAGGGCAATTCCGATACCGGTTAGCTGGACCACATCGACGCAGATGGCCGCCAAAAACGCGTAGAAAAGCAGGTCAGATCCGCCAATAACGACAAGCGAGCCTTGAGCGGTGGCCGGCATGAGGGCCACCCCGATAAGTGTAAGGGGAAAGACCGTTCCTCGCAGCCGAGACCATAGCTCCACGCTGGCGGGGCGTCCGTAGAATAGAACGGTAAGCACGATGACGGCGATGGCCGTGCTAGAGATATCGGAGAGGCAGCCAAAAGGGCTGCTGTCGGAAAGCTGCCCCCGAAGAGCCTCAGCAGCTCCGAACACGAAGCCGTAGGCGAAAAGCGTGAAGGCGAGGAAGACCGGCATACGATTAAGCTCAGCGATCCAAGTCGTCTTCTCCGAGGGGCAGCTGCCTCCGTCGAGGCGCCGATTCAGGAGAGCCAGCCCCGCCACGCATGCAAGGGAGAAAAAGGCCGCGAGGAGGGGCGCGTGAGCGAACAGGGGCGGGAAGGTCGGCGCAAGTATCATATCTGCACCTAAACCGAAGAGCGCAACGGTTACAACCTGTCGGTTGTCGAAGGTTTCAAGTTTGCCCCCAATGATAGCGATGTTTCCCACCGCGCAGGCGCAGACTCCCCCATAGAGAACAGAGCAAATCTTGGGAGTGTCAACGGGGATCAAAATAGCGAGGTAGAAGAGGGCGCTGAGAATCATCTCGATGAGGAGGAGTTGCTGCTGGGCTTTGCGACTGCGAAGAATGCCCTCTCTGCGCCGACAGGCGAGAAAAAGCAGCAGGCAGCCTCCGATGATTCCGAGCGCAGTCGAAAGGGCGGCTATGGTATTGCCGCTGAGGGCGAGGTCATGAAAAGGCCAGGGCGCGATTGCGTGCAGGGATGTGGATCGGAGATCCAGTTGCAGCGCCTTGTGCAACGATCCCCACCAGAGGCACAAGAGCACGGCGGAGCCAGCGAGGCGCAGGTTGCGCGATAGGAAGCATGCGGGTTTTGGGGTCTCGTCGGTAGAGGTGGCAACTCGGCTCATGACTCGTCTCCTCTGGATGGGGTTGGCGTATCGTCCATCACGGTTCCGATTATACTCTCTCTCGCCCTGCCAGGCTTGAGCGCCTCGGCGAGGCCATGACCTTCGGTCGCATCAGCGTCCGCAGCTGCCTGGCGTAAGGTGCCGTCCAACCATCTCGTAACCGCGCAATACCCTCTGGCTCAAAGCCAGCCGCTTTCCCTCCCTGCGGCTGGCTTTTGTGCTGTGCCGAGAATATGGACCGAGCTCTGGGCCTTCCAGTCCGGTTACCCCAGTCTTTCCCGAAGATAGTCTTATGAGATGAGAGGAGTATTTGAGTGTTTGCTGAAGAATCTCGTCGAGCATGCCGGGGAGCGCCGACACGTTGGCCGCGATCCAGCCCCTGGAGGAGGCCTCATCGGCCAAATACGAGAGGAGTGCGGTCTTTCCCGTGCCGCGAGCGCCCGTCAGGATGGTCGTGAGGCCCGGGTCGCCCGGACCGGCCTCCAGAGCGCGGATAAGTTCAGAAATGATATGCTCGCGACCTGCCATGTGGGCGGGGATGACGCCAAACGTCGGGGTGAAGGGGTTGGTCATCTCGGAGGCCTCCTTGACATCTTTTGCGTCTTTTGCAACTTTTGCCAAGCAGTTGGAGGGATGGCTTTGGCTGGCACTGATATCTCCGTCTCATCCGCAGGGGGCGGCTTCGGCCGCTCCACCTCAACTGCATTTGCTCTCGCGGCAGTAGCCCTTACGCCTCTTCCGCGATCTTCTCGTAGAGGGCGTGCAGCTCGGGGAATGTACGGCGCAGGCTGACGGGCTTGAAGGTGCCGCGCTCCACGACGCACACGGTGACGAGCGCGTCCACGAGCGGGGCGGCGCCCTCGCGCAAAAGCGGCTCGCCGGCCTCGTCGGTGCCCGCCGCATCATCGGCGCGGAAGACCTGCTGGCGGTAAACGGTGCGCATGGGCAGGTTCTTCGCCACCGAGGTGCGCACGAAGCCGGCCTCGCCGTAGCGCAACGGCGCGCGGTAGTGCATCTCCACGTCGTGGATGGGGCTCATGTAGCCCTGCTGCTCGATGCACTCGTTGTAGGAGAACCCCACCGCGTCAAGGAAGTCGATACGCGCGTCCTCGAAGTACAGCAGGTAGTTCGCGTGGTAGACCACCCCCATCATGTCCGTCTCGCCGTACCGCACGGTAATGGGGGTGTGCACATGCATAATCTCGCTCGCTTTCGCCGTCTCGCCTTCGATTTCAACAGCTCATTATAGTGAAGACGACGGAGCGAGATGCCGTTTTGTCCAAAACGGCACGGTTCTCGTAGTTTCAAGCGTGCTGTAGCGAGAACCGAAAAGCCGCAATCTGGGAAAACGTCCGCAGCGAGGCATCCGCTCAAGCGGACAGACTACGAGAACCACGTTGTTTTGGCCACGGGGCGCTAATCCATGTGGAACAGCACGGGCAGGTCGACGGAGACCGGCGAGTTGTCCTCGTTGGTCTCCATGATGTCGGCCATGAAGTCCCACCACTTCCGGTTGATGGCCGTATCGGCGCCGGCGGCCCACCGCTCGGGGTCGTCGATCTCGATGTAGCCGAACAGCGTCAGCGTGTCCGGGTCCAGCGCGATGGTGTAGTTGCGGCCGCCGTGGGCGTGGATCATGTCGATCATCTCGGGCCACAGCTCGTTGTGCCGCCGCTCGTACTCCTCTTCCATGCCGGGGTACAGCTTCATCTTGAACGTCTTGATCATCGGGTGCTCCTTGGGCGAAGGGGGTTGGGCCCGCATGCAGCGGGCGCTTTCTGGGGGCTATGCTAGCGCGTTGCTCCGGGAAAACCGAGGGCGAGCGTGCCTTGCGATGAAACTGACAAAGTGGATATGGCCAATATGGCAAAAATGCAAAGTTGAAAAGAGGCGAAATGGCAAAAATGCAAAGTTCTGAAGCTGCAATGGGCGCAGCACCTAGGTCGCCTTCCGTCAGGGAAGCTCCACGACGAAGGAATCGGGAAGGGTGTCGGGTTTGAGGAAAGCGAGCATATACCAGGGCATGTAGGCGATGGCGCATTGGATGTCGCGCCCCTCGGGAATTTCCACTTCCACCGTCGTGTTCTCACGGCAGAAGACGTAGGCGAAATCGAGCCCCCACTCCTTGACACGCAGGACGTTGTCGAGGGCGACGTGGGCGCGGAATATCCGGCCGGATTTCGCCTCGATGGGCACCACCTTACCGCTCTTCTGCACGACGAAATCGATCTCTCCGTGCTTGGCCTTCTCGTAGTAGAGCGCGTCGAATCCGTTGGCTGTGAGCATTTGGGCGAAGGCGTTCTCCAATATGGCGCCCCAGTTGATGTCAAGCTCTCCCTGGAGTACCTTGAACGGCACGCCGTCGCCGAGCATGGCGACGAGGAGTCCCGTGTCGCACAAAAACAGCTTGAAGACGCTGTGCTGGCGGTTGAGGCGCAGCGGTGCCACGAGCTCGGTCACGTTGTAACAGGGGATCGCCACGCCGGCGTCGGCCAGCCAGATGAAGTCGCTCTCGTAGCGCTCGCTGCGTGCCGACTTTGCGAGGTCGGAGAGCTTGAAGCGCTTGTTCTTCTTGCTGAGCTCAGCAGGGATAGCGTCGAAGATAGCGCCGACGTGGGCCTTGTTGCGGGCGTACTTCACGATGTCGGCCCGGTACAGCTTTAAGATGTCCTTCTGGACGCTCTGCACTTGGGCGATGTCGCGGGTCTGGGCGAATCGGGCCACGGCGGCCGGCATGCCGCCCACTATCAAGTAGTACTTGAACAGCTCCATGAGCTTCTGGTGGATGACGGCGGGCACGGCGGCTTCTTCCTTGAAACATGCGCGCGCCATCTCGAGGGCTGTCTCGTTTTCTCCGAGGGCCCAGCAGAATTCCTCGAAGGAAAGGGGATAAAGCGTCAGCTCGCTCTCGTAGCCGACGGGGAGGGAGGGTACGTTTTCGTAGGTGACGCCGAGGAGAGAGCCGGACTCGATGTAATCGAAACGGCCGTCCTCCACGAGGAACTTGATGGCCGTGCGCGCCCGCGGGCACTCCTGGATCTCGTCGAGGAAAATGAGCGTGTCTCCCGGCGTGAGGGCGGTGCCGCTGAATGCGGAGAGCTGGGGGATGAGGGTATCGGCATCGAGGTTCCCCGCGAAGACGGCTTTCGCTTCGGGGGACTCAACGAAGTTGATCTCAATGGTGGTGCCGTAGTGCCTCTGGGCGAAGGCGCGGACGAGGTAGGTCTTTCCCACCTGTCGCGCGCCGTCCACAAGCAGAGCGCGGTGGTGGGGATCTTTCTTCCAACTTACAAGTCGCTCGTAGGCAGCTCGCTTCAGCATGATGCCTCCTTCGCCGCTGATTATAGCTTATCGTTAGTATGCGACGAAAATGAGAAAGTGTCCAGGGTACTTTGCGACGAAAATGAAAAAGTGACAGTTTGAGGTTGATAAAGAGAAAGGGCCAGCGCTAACTGGCCCTTCTAATTCAACTGCACCTGCGCCGCCCGTGCTACCTGAGTTTTGGATGACGAAGGAAGCGGGCTTTGCTGGTACGCCTCTATTATAGTTGCACGGCTAGTCTTTTGGAACTACCTACCGGGAAATAGTCGGCAACAAAATCACGCACCCCGGTTAGGCGATTTTCCGTTCTCGATTCGTGGTGCATTTTGACGCGAGGGAAGCGCAGATCATGGTTTTCGAGCCGCTAGTTCTTCAGCGAGTTCAAGGGGGCGGGCATGCGGCCGCCGCGGTGGGCGAAGACGGTGCCGGCGTAGGGGTTCACGGGCATGACCGGGGCGTAGCCGAGCAGCCCCCCGAAGTCCAGTTGGTCGCCCACCTGGCAACCGATGGCGGGAATGAGGCGCACGGCGGTGGTCTTGTTGTTGATCATGCCGATGGCGCACTCGTCGGCGATGATGCCGAAGATGGCCTCTTGGGTGGTATCTCCCGGCACGGCGATCATGTCGAGGCCCACGGAGCACACGCACGTCATGGCCTCCAGCTTCTCGATGGAAAGCGCTCCGTCCTCAGCGGCGCGGATCATGCCGGCGTCCTCAGACACGGGGATGAAGGCGCCGGACAGGCCGCCCACCGAAGACGACGCCATGACGCCGCCCTTCTTCACGGCGTCGTTCAGCATGGCGAGCGCCGCCGTGGTGCCGGGGCCTCCGCACTGACCCACGCCGATGGCCTCCAGAATCTCGGCCACGGAGTCCCCCTCGGCCGGGGTGGGGGCGAGCGACAGATCCAGGATGCCCTGCTGCACACCGAGGCGGCGCGAGGCCTCGCGGGCCATGAGCTCGCCGGCGCGGGTGATCTTGAAGGCCGTGGCCTTAATGGCCTCGGCCACAGTGGTGAGGTCCGCTTCCTTCGGCAGGTCGGCGAGCACCGCGCGCACGACGCCGGGGCCGGACACGCCTACGTTCACCACTTCGTCGGCCTCGCCGGAGCCGTGGAAAGCGCCGGCCATGAAGGGGTTGTCCTCCACGGCGTTGCAGAACACGACGAGCTTGCCGGCGCCGATGCACTGGCGGTCGGCGGTGAGCTCGGCAGCGCGCTTGACGATACCGGCCATCTTGAAGGCGGCGTCCATGTTGATGCCGGCCCGCGTGCTGCCCACATTCACCGAGGCGCAGACGCGGTCGGTGGCGGCGAGCGCCGCGGGGATGGAGTCCATGAGCTTGTGGTCGGCGCGGGTGGCACCCTTGTGCACGAGCGCCGAGAAGCCGCCGACGAAATCGACGCCCACCTCCTTGCCGGCGCGGTCCATGGCCACGGCCACGGGCGTGAGGTCGTCGGCGGTTACCGCGGCGCAGATCTCCGCGATGGGGGTGACCGAGATGCGCTTGTTCACGATGGGGATGCCGAACTCGCGCTCGAGCTGCTCGGCGGTGGGCACGAGCTTCTCGGCGGCCGAGGTCATGCGGTCGTAGACCTTCGAGGCCAGCTTGTCCACATCGGCGTCCACGCAGCCGCGCAGGTTGATGCCCAACGTGATGGTGCGGATGTCCAAGTTCTGCTTGGACACCATGGCTAGGGTCTCGGCAACTTCGGCAGGGGTGATCTGCATGGCGGCTCCTCGTCTTTCGTCCACGCGGCTTTCAGCGCGGCGGTGTTCTCGTATCCGCATAGTCTAGCAAATCGCCTTTGCTCTCGCGTCATGAGACCTCCGAAAAGCGACCGGGGCCCTGCAAAGGGCCCCGATGGGGAGGGTGGGAATTCTGCGGCTTCCGTCTGTCCTAGGCCAGGGCGGCGCTTTCGCCGGCGAGATAGCCGTGGGTGGCAGCCAGGCCATTGGAGCCGCCGTGGAGCAGTGACTCATAGCTCGCGCCGAAGCGGTAGCCTACGGTGTTGCCACCGGCATAGAGGCCGGGAATGGGGTCATGGTTGGCGTCGAGCACCTGGAGCTTCTCATTGCAGCGCACTCCGGAGAGCGTGCAATAGAACAGGTACTGCATCTTCCACGCCTGGAAGGGGCCGTCGTCGATGGGGTCGAGGTAGCGGGCCGCCTTCATGTAGTCGGTGTCGGCTCCCGCCTCGCACAGCTCGTTGTAGCGCTCCACGGTGGCGGTGAGTACATCGGGATCGAGGCCGATCATTTCGGCCAGCTCCGCAATGGAATCGGCTTCGTAGTGCTCGTTCTCCTCGATCTTGAACATCTCGGCTGCCATGGCGCGGTCATAGCCGAAGGAAGAGGGCATTTCGAAGTCGTTGGTGGGGATGATCTGCCACACGACGCCATCGTGGCCCGGCTGGTCGGCAGCGATGTGGGCCGAGGTGAGGAGCGAGGTGCACTCGTTCATGAAGCGCTCGCCCTTGGAGTTCACCAGCAGGTAGGGGAACGAGCGCCAACCGGTGGTCTGCCAGGCGGCCCAGGCGCAGATCTCCTCCATCTCGGCGCCGGCCCAGCAGAGCATGCGGTGCCCCAGCCCGTCGTCCATCTCGGTATCGGTTACCGGATCGTCTCCCATGTAGGCCTCGTAGGCGTTGTTGGCGAGGGCCCATTCGGCGAAGTGCTCAGGGTAGAAGCGGCGCATCATGGCCTCGTTGCCTCCGAAAGACCCGGTGCACATGATGACTCCCTTGGCGGCCTTGTAGTAAACGGATTCGCCGTTTTCGTTGGTGGCTATGACGCCGGTGACGCGGCCGGATTCATCCTGCACGAGCACTTCGGCTTTGGTGTTGTAGTGGGTTTCCACGCCCTTGTCTTCCAGGAACTGGTGGATGTTGTGGGTGAAGTCAGTGAGAATGTCCGTTTCGGAGAAGGCCACGCCGGTGCTGATGTAGGCGGTGATCTCCTGGCTGGGTTCGGGGAAGATGCCCTCAAGGCTCATGGGCATATAGTACTGGTGGTAAGGCTCCAGGAAGTCGGCCCTCAGGTTGTCCAGCACCTCGCCGGAGCGCTCGCACCACACGGCGTTCAGGCGCATGTCAGAGCGATATTGGGTGAGGTTGAACATGGCGTTGGCCGTCTCCACGGGGTCGTACTTCGGCAGACCTGCTTCCAGCTGGGTCTGGGAGTTGAGGAAAGAGATGGTCATGCCCCCGATATGGGGCGCGGCGTTGCGCTCGATGACCGTGACGGCGGCTCCGTTGCGCATCGCGCCGTAGGCGGCCATGGAGCCGGAGAGCGCCGAGCCCACGACGAGCACGTCGCACTCGAGGGTCCGGGCGCAGTCGTCGGGCGAGAGTTCCGGGGCGCTGCCGAGCCAGTCCTCGACTCCCGTGACCGGCAGGTCGTTGCTAGAGGCTGCGGCGCTCGGTGCCGAGGGCGCGCAGCCGGTCAGGCCGGCCAAACCGGCCGCGGCGGTTCCGGCAGCACCGAGCTTCAAGAAGTTTCGACGGGAAATGTCCATGATGCTCCTCCCTGGAGTTGTGAGACGTTCGATGGATGGCCTCGAATCGTCTGCGGTTTCTCGATGGGGCCATTGTGGCGTGCTGGCTCGGGGTTCGGGAATCAACAGATTGTTGCCCTCCTCCAACAAGCTGCGTACTTGCACCGCTACGGGATGAAGGGCTATGCTGGGCCATGGGTCTGCAATGGACGGGTGGAGGGCTTAATGGATACGAGGGTATTCGCCTATGTGGCAAAACTTGCCGATACGGGCAGCTACGCGCGGGCGGCTCAAGAGCTGTTCATTACCAAGCAGGGGCTTGCCAGCGCCATCGAGCGGCTGGAGCGCTCCATGGGCGTGCCGTTGTTCGAGGCTGACCGCAAAGGCGTGCGCCTCACCGAATACGGGCACGTCTTCTGCTCCTTTAGCCGTATGTTCGAGGAGCGCCATCGGGCTATGATGGACGAGATCGAGCAAATGCGTCGCCGCGAGGAGCGGGCCGTAACCTTGGCGGCCTCGACGGGTTTGTTCAACGTGATAACCCGGGAGGACATCTGCGCATTTTCCGAAAGGAACGCATGGGGAGCTCGCGTCAAGATCCTCCGGGCCGTGCTCGATCGCGACTGCGAGACGATGCTATTGGAGAAGGCATGCGATTTCGCGCTCTTGAACAATCCGATTTGCAATGAGCAGCTGGTGACAGTGCCTCTGCACAAGGACATGATGTTTTTCTGGGTGCCCGCCGCCCACCCGCTTGCCGTGCGTGGGACGGCAAGCCTTGCGGATGCGGAAGGGTGCGAGGTAGCGTGCCTATCGCCAGACGAGTACGTTTCCCTCGTCCCGGTGGCAGAGCGCCTGGCTCGCGAGGCTCCCGGTTGCTCGCTCAGCTACGCAGATCAGATGATCGAAGTGCTCGAGCGGGCCATGGATCGCGGCACGATGGCCATAACGGTGCGCTCGCATGTGCATTCGTTTCCCCACGAGGGTTATGTCGGCGTGCCCATTGAGGATGCCCCGTGGGGATTTTCCGTGGCCTACCGCCGCGATAGGCTGCTGAGCCGGTGGGATGAGGCGTTTCTCGCCTACCTCTCGTCGCTGGCCACCTTCTATTGCTAGATTGCCCCGCCTTCGCGCATTATCCTAATCGGCCGCGGCCGTTATGGCCCTCCCCAGCAGTTCTGCGACGTCTGCCGCCTCGACAGCTACGACTACGGCCTCGTTGGATGGGAGAACTGATCGGCTCTCTTTCGATGAGAGCAGGGGGAGAGCATGGGAGGATCTGCTTCACCGCTTTTTGTCGCGTGGTTATTCCGATCGCGATATTTCATGGATATTTACGCCTAATTATTCCGATCGCGATAGTTTTTGGAAAGAGCCGCAGTATTATCCCGATCACGATATTCGAAGAGGATGGGGGCGCCGTGGCTATCCGCAATGCCAAAGAGTTCGGAAAGGCGATACGGGATCGCAGGAAAAGGCTCGGGTATACGCAGACCGAGCTGGCAGAAGTTTGCGATGTGGGCGTTATGTTCGTCTCGCAGCTTGAGGGCGGTAAGCCGACAGCGCAGCTGGAGAAGGCCATTCGCGTTGCCAACCGCGTGGGACTCGATCTTGAATTTCGGGAACGGGGGTAACCTATGCGTATGGCAGTGTTCGGGGAAATCGAGGGAGAACGTCATCGCGTTGGGATCCTAGAGACCGTTCCTGGGCGCGAGGAGCAGTTCTCCTACGATCCCTCCTTCGTCGAGCGCTTTCCCGCAGCGCCGTTGTCAGTGGCGCTTCCGTTCCAAGGGGAGCCCTATTCGGCGCGGCGAGCGCGACCGTTCTTCAGGAACCTTCTGCCGGAAGGCGCCGCGCTGGCGGCGGTGGCAAGAAAGCTGGAGGTGGAGAGCTCGTCCTATCTCAAGGTGCTCGACGCGCTGGGCAGCGAGTGCATAGGCGCTGTGGTGCTGGGGCGTGAAGATGTTGAAGCGCCAGCAGAGGCTTACGGCTACGAGCCGCTTGCACGCGAAACGGTAGGAGCCGTTTTTCGTGAAGGAGCCGACGGGGTAGCGCAGTTGCAAGAGGAGGCGAAGCTGTCTCTTGCGGGCGCTCAATCGAAGATGGGCCTGTATCTTGAGCGAAAAGATGGCGTGGCTCACTACGCGCTGCCCTGTGGGAGCGCTCCTTCGACGCATATCGTAAAGACGTCGAGCCGGCGTTTCGAGCAGTTGAGCGAAAACGAGCATTTCTGCCTGCGCGTTGCCGGGTCGGTCGGCTTGAACGTTCCCGACTCGTTTATCGATGTCATCGAGGGGCAGCCGCTCTTCGTTATCGAGCGGTTCGACCGGAAGGTGCTACCTGAGCGCGAAGACCGCGCCGGCGCTGACTTTCATCGTGTGTTGCGGATGCATCAGGAGGACTTCTGCCAGGTGCTGGGACTCTTGCCTGAGCGCAAATACGAAGCGGGCGGCGTTCGCTATGCCAAGTGGGTGGGCGATGAAATAGCGGCGCGTTCGACCGATCCGGTGAGAGATCTGCAGGCGTTCGCGAAGCTCCTCGTATTCAATGCCGTTGTGGGAAATTGCGATGGGCATCTCAAGAACATTACCGCCATGCGGGGCGTCGATTGGCGTGCGTTCGAGCTCGCGCCGGTATATGATGTGGCCTCTACGGCGGTGTATCGGGGTCTTGACCGCCATATGGCCATGCGCATTGGGCGCACGAGCAGGGTGGACGAAGTGGGTCGCGGTGATTTTCTCTTGCTCGCCGAGGAGCTCGTGCTTTCTAAGAAGGTCATGGTGCGCCTGATTGATGAAGTGTGCGAAGGCGCACTGCGGTCGATGGGCTGCATTGTCTCCGACATGGAGAACAGCCTGAATCGCTCGCTCCCCAAATTGGCAGAGATAGAGCAATTTGCTCGTGGCCAGATAGATCGGATAGGGGCGCAGCTTCCTTGGGCCGCCCGCCTTTGAGCGCGGAGCCATTGCGCATTAGCGGCCAAGGGCGGGGAAGTGGGGCAGGGCCGCTATTCGGCGGCTTCGGCACTGCCCTCTGCCGGCTCGTCCTCTGCGGCATCGTCCTCTGCCGCGCCGTCTCCGGCGGCCTCGGCGGCGTTGGCGGCTTCTTCTCGGGCGGCGGCCTTATCCAGCTCGGCGAGGAAGGCGCCGGCCTCGGGGGCGTAGCTTAAGGAGCCGGGGCGCGGCAGCGGCCCGGCGGCGAAGTCGCCCAAAGGGCCTCCTAAGCAGTCGTCCCAGTAGGCCTCGCCGAGCAGGCTCGCGGGCGTGTGGCGGTCGAACCCGATCCATTCGACCCACAGGGGCAAAGGCGTGAGGTTCAGCACCAGCACCAGGGCCACGAGCCCGGCGAAGGTGCCGGCAACCTGCAGGTTCTGCCGGCGGCGCACGGCGGCGGCCAGAGCGGTGGGGGTGGCATCGGTTGCGGGGGCGGTATTGCTCACGGGTGTGCTCCTAACGGCGGAAGAGGGGGAAGATGAACCAGATGACCACCAGCGCGAACCCGATGAAGCCCGCGGCCACGGCCAGATAGGGGATGAAGCGCGCCAGGCACAGCAGCGTGAGCGTGACCATGGTGGCGTGCCCGTGGCGGTGGCCGGCGTAAAGGCGCATTCGCAGGCGATGCGGTCGAGGGCCTCCTCGGCGAGCTCCTGAAGGGAAGCCGCCGCCTCGGTCGCCTCGGTGCAATCTTCCGCCTCGGCGAGCGCCTCGGAAAACGGCGCCTCGATGCGCCGCCGCGCCCGGGCCCTCCCATGGTTCACATCGGAGCGCAGCGCCTCCAGCTGCGCCCGTATCATCCGCTCGATTTCCAATTGGCTCGTCTTCGGCCCGCTCGCAGATGTGCCCCTTTGCTCGCAATCTCGCTTCAGGCCATTATGGGGCTAAGCAAGCAAACAATGTGGCGAGAGGGGAAGCATCTGCCGCACCCACTGCGGGATGGCGGATTCCCTCTTGCTCGTGGCGGTCAGTTGCTTTCCGCTCGTTGCACTTCGGATGGCAAACAAGCTCGTGTAGCGTCCGATGTGCTGCGCGATACGGAAGACGCCCTGGGCGCACCGCTTTCGAAGCTGCGAGATATCGAGGAGTTCGCGCGGTCGCAGATTGATCGGCTGGGCATAAAGGGCGCGTAACGAGGGCGAATCTCTCAAGACTCCTTTTCACTCTGTTCCGCCTCCGCTTGCTCGGCTTCTGCGGCTTCGATGGCCTCTTCTTGGGCGGCGAGCTTTTCCAGTTCGGCGAGGAACTGGTCGGCCTCGGGGACGTAGCTCAAATGCTCGGGGCGGGGAAGCGACCCGGCGGCGAAATCGCCCAGAGGGCCGCCGAAGCAGTCGTCCCAGTAGGCCTCGCCGAGCAGGTCGGCGGGAACGTCGGGCTCCAGCTCGATGAACGAGCACACCCAGCCCGGCACCGGCGTGAGGTTGAGCAGCAGCACAAGCGCCACGAGGGCGGCGAAGGTGGCGAGGATCTGCAGGTTCTGGCGACGGTGCACCAGGGTGGCCAGAGAGGCGGCGGAGCTTATGTCGGCAGTGTCGGTTGAAGGCGTATCGGTGCTCATGGGGCGCTCCTAGCGGCGGAAGAGGGAGAAGATGAAGTACAGGACGACGATGAAGATGCCGATGGTGCCTGCGAACAGGACGAGGAAGGGGATGACGCAGGCGATGGTCAGAAGCGTCAGCGTGACCATGGTGGGATGCTCGCGCCGCGCGACGGCGATGACGGCGAAGGAGAGGGCGGCCAGACCGCAGTAGGCGATGCCCCAGATGAGCTGGTCTTGCAGGAAGTCCCATCCCGTCTCGCTGGCCAGGTCGGCCCAGGCGTTGTAGCCCAGCCCCGAGGCGGTGACGATGGTGACGCCGGCCGCCGCGATGAGCGCCCCGCCCCAGAAAAGCCCTTTGGAAAGGGCCGTGGCGGTGGCCTCGGGGTGCCGGCGCGCCCGGGTCTTCGCGATGAACGCGCTCGTGTCTCGGGCCACCGGGACGGGCCCTTCCTCGTTGCCGGTGATCCAGCAGGCGGCCTCGCCGCCGCCTTCCGCAATGCGGGCCGCCTCCTTGCGCAGGGCGGTGGCGCGCCGGCGCGTCTGCCCGCGGGTGCGCACGCCGCGGATGGCGAAGGCGGCGCTGGCGAACTTGGGGGCGAGCACGGTGGCGGCCGCCGCCAGAAAACCGAGGAGCGCCGCTCCGGTGAAGGTGGCCGTGGGTACCGATGAGATGTCCCAGAGCGCGTCCGGGTACACCGAGTTTTCTCCCATGCCGGTGGGGGAGATGAGCACCGTGGCCGCCGTGGCGAGCGGCTCGCCGGCGTTCACGACGCCGTTCTTCCAGCTTCCGAAGGTGAAGCGGGGCGTGACGAAGCACACCAAAAGGACGAAGGCGACCGCGAGGACGAGCCGTCCGAAAAAGGCGGGTTTGGAAAGGCCGTCCACAGGAGCGTGCTTTCCCTCGGCGTCGGCCAGCGCATCTATCTGGGAAGCGGCCTCCTCCAGGGCCGCGGTGGCATCCTCGGCAAGGGCGTCGCCGCGGGCACCGCGCAGATGCTTGCGGGCCCAGGCCACGGCGGCCTTATCGGCGGCGGAGGCTTCCATGAGCTCGGTGGCGAAGCCCCGGGGCACGGGGCGCCCGAACAGCTCGGCGGTGAAGTAGCCGGCGGCTGTGGCGGGCACCACCGTCTCGCTCTCGCGGATAATGCCGAAGTGGTGGATGTGCGGGCTCCCCTCGGTGTGGGCGGCCATATCGTCGGCACGCTGAACCAAGCGCGCGCGGGCCTCGACGGTATCAGCCAGGGGCGCCGAGGTGTTCACGGTCGCGGAGCCCACGGCCCGGATAAGCCTATCGCCCGCGCCGGTGCGTCCGTGGTAGGCCTTCAGGTTCCGCTGCACCCACGCCGCCCAGCCGTCGCTTCCGTAGCGTGCGGCGAAGGAGCGCACGGCGCTTTTGTCGGCCGCCGTGGCCTCGAGCACCGCCAGTACGCGGTCCACCTTCTCGCCCAAATTCGCGTCCTCGTGCTCGCGCAGCCACTTAAGTCCGGCGCGGGCCGGGCCCGAAAAGCCGGCCACGGCCACGATGCCCAGAAGGTCGCGCACCGCTTCCTCGTCGGCGATAAGGCGGTAGAAGCCGAGCGGCGTGGCCGAGGCTCGCGCAAACAGGGCATCTACGGCGGAGGCCCCGGGCACGACGGCCTCGCCCTTCCAGAAGACAGCGCCGCGCGCCGGGTCGATGAGCGTAAGCGCCCGGGAAAGCCCCAGATCCTCGTCGCCGTTCTCGTCCTCGGGCAGCGTGTCCGGATCGCGGTCGGTGATGTCGTTCAGGGCCACGGCCAGATCTGTCTCGCCGAGTTTGCGGAAGTAGTCTTCCAACCCGTGGGTGTACAGGTGGCGCTTGGCTTTCTCCCAATTATTCGCCAGCGCCGTGACCAGGGTGGCACGACTCTCGTAGACCTTGCCTTCGAACTGATAGCCCGCTGGCCCCGCCATGGCGGCGGCGTCCAGCGGGTCGCGGTAGCGAAACGCGTCCGGGTCGGCCAGCCAGCGCTGGATGTCCTCGTAACCGAGGCGCCCCTGGGGATGGGCGTAGGTGAGCCCGTAGATGAGCTGGCCCAGCGTCTCATGCTCGGGCGCGCGGGCCTCGAAGGCTACGGGACGTCCGCCGGCGAGCACCGCCGACAGGTCGTCGCCGTCGATGAGCGTCTGGTGCGGGTGACGGCCGCCGTTGTACAGCGTCCAGATGGTGTAGCCGAGCGCGTACCAGTCGTTCTCGCGCTGCACCACCGAGGAATGGGGCGAGTAGCCCGGCGTGCGGCGGTCCACCTTGGTGGCGCCGGTATCGCGGCCCTCTTCCAGCACCGAGGAGATGCCGAAGTCGCCGAGCACCACCTCGCCTTCTAGAAGATAGAGGTTCTTCGGCTTCACGTCTCGGTGCACAATGCCCTCGTCGTGCAGGTGCGCAAGCGCGCTGGCGGCCTGTGGAATGATCCTGTCGCGCAGCTCTTCGAAGGAGGCGCCGTCGCGGGTGAAGGCGTCGTCGCACAGGGGCATGACGACCACATCGTAGGTGGACTCGCCGAGCCCCGGCACCTCGTCGCTGATCTGGCCCGTGGCGTACAGGGGCATGAGGTGCGTCTCGCGGAAGTGCTCCTCACCGAGGGGGTGTTCGGCCATGAGGCGCCGCAGGTAGCCGAGCACGGCCCGGCGTGCGAGGCGGTCGCGCACGGCGTGGGGCTGGTAGGCGATCTTAGCGACGAAGGTGCGGCCCTCCTCATCGGTGGCGGCGACGACCGTGCCCTGGCCGCCGGCTCCGATGACGTCGGCGGTGTGCAGGGTGAAGGTGCGGTCTCCGTCGCCTTGGAAGGGAAGGTCGGCACCGGAGAGGACGGGGGCGGTGGAGTCGATGTCCACGAGCGTGGGAGCGGCGTCCACGATGGTGGGTGCCACGTCCCGCCGCGGCTCCCGCGAGATGTTCGGGCTAGCAGCCATCAGTGGCTCCGGCCCCCCCATCGGCCCTGCGGAACGTGACAGCGCCGGCGCTGGCGACGGCTTCTACGGCTTCGCCAGCTTCCACGTTTTCGTCGAAGATGAAGGTGGACAGCGGGTTCAGGTACGCATCCTCCACCAGGTTGCCGATGCCGCGGCCGCCGTTCTCGCGCACCTCGGGGGCTAGCGCGCGCTCGGCCAGAAGGTCGAGTGTGGCCTGGGCGGCGGCCACGGTGATGCCGCAGCGGTTCCGCACGTTTCCGTTGATCTTCCGGATCTGCGATTCCAGGATGAGGCGCGAGGCCTCAGGCGAGATGTAGTCGAACACGACGATGTTGTCGCCGATGCGGTTCAAGACCTCGGGCTTGAAGTGCGTGGCCATGGCCTGCTGGACCCGGGCGCAGATGACGTCGTAGGGCTCGCCGGGCTGCACGATGTTGCGGCGGCCGATGGTGCGCCCGTGCTCGTCGAGGAGCTCTTCGGAGATGCCGACGTTGCTCGTGAAGAAGATGAGGGTCTCGCCGAAGTACACCGTCTGGCCCTGGCCGTCGGTCATGCGGCCGTCCTCCAGGATTTGAAGGAACTTGTCCATGATGGAGGGATGGGCCTTCTCCACCTCGTCGAACAGGAGCACCGAGAAGGGGTTGGCGCGCACGGCGTTGGTGAGCTGGCCGCCGGCCTCGTAGCCCACGTAGCCCGGCGGGGCTCCGAAGAGCTTCTGGTCGGAGGCGTCGGCGGCGTACTCGGACATGTCGAAGCGCAGGTAGCTGCGCTCGTCGCCGAACAGAAGCTCGGTGACCGCCTTCACGGTCTCCGTCTTGCCCGTGCCCGTGGGGCCGGCGAGGAAGAGCACGCCTTTGGGCTTGGTGCCCGATGAGTGCTGCATGCCGGAGAAGCCCAGCACCGAGCGCTTGAGCACCGAGACGATCTTGGCGATGGCAGGCTCTTGGCCCTTCACGCGGCGGCGCAGGGCGGCCGCGGGGTCGTCGCGCAGCTTGTCCATCATGGCGCTCCAGCGGTTCTCGCGGATGCCGTACTTGTAGAGGTCCACGAGCTCGGTGACATGCTCCGGCGCCGTGCCGCCGCGGGCGTACAGACGCCGCAGCTCGTCCAGCTCGGTGAGCAGCATGCGGTCGGTGGTGTCGACGAGTTTCTCGCGAGGGCGGTCGAGCTCGGGCGCGGCAAGGTCGGGGAAGGCGATGTCGAGATAAGCCTCGCGGGCCGGGCGATCGGGGCTGGGCAGTGCGATGACGCGCACGTCGGGGTTGCCGCGCACAAGCCAGGAGGGCAGGTCGGTGGCCTTGTTGGCGACAAGGACGAGGGTGTTCACGTGCTCGCCGTCCCCGCGAATGGCGTCTTTCGCGCCGAGGAGCAGGTTCATGAACACGGCGTTCTCCTCGGGAGTGAGGTCCTCCGGCGAGGAGGCGAGCCGGCTCGCGAAGTCGAACACGCAGGCGACGGAGCGGGGTTCTTCCTCTCCGAGCCGCCGCGAGAGGGCCGCGCGCACGAGCAGGGAGTCGTGGATGAGGCGGTTGGCGGCAAAGGGCTGCTGGCGGCTCGCCGGGTCGGCGCCGGGGTTCAAGGCGTCGGCCTCGGCGGTGAGGCGCTCCGCCTCGCGCTGGGCCGCCTGGGCGAGCGCGCGCACCTCGCCGGTGCCGAGGGGGTCGTGCACGCCCCGCAGCGGATCCACGTAGAGGAACCGGTAGGGACGTGTGCCGTCCGGTGCGGCGAACAGCTCCGGCAGGATGTGGGCGAGGGGAAGGAATTGGGTCTGCCCTTCGCAGTCCCACGGGTAGAGGTCGGACACGTTGCCCTCCAGCACGAAGAGCGGCTTGATGCCGATGAAGTTCTCCAGCTCGCGCTGCCAGGTAGGCATGTTCACGGGGCTACTCCTTCTCGCGGGTCGTTTGGGGCCGGCCGTGGATGCCGATGGATATCGCCCGGCCGTCGAACACCGCGTTCTGCACCGAGCGCGGTTTCTGCATCTCCTCATGATACAGGGTTTCCAGTGCCGGATTGAGCACGATGACCCGTTGGTTGGTGGAACCGCGCAGCGCGCAGACGCCGTCGTTTTCCGCCTCGACATAGGGCCCGTCGATGAGCACGTCGATGAGCGGCGCATCCTCCGGGTGCGCGCTGGGGGCGGCCCCGGCGCTTCCTTCGTTGGGAAGGCCGCCGCTGCTTGGTTGCGGGGAGGAGGGGAGGGGAAGCAGGCCTTTCGGTAATTTGGGCATGGCGGTGAGCTCCCCGAAGGTGTAGCCGGTGTAGATGAGGATGTCGTCGAAGGTGGAGCGGATAGCCGCGAGCACGGAGGCGAGGGCCGGCGCCTGTTCCAGCGGATCGCCGCCGGTGAAGGTGATGCGATGGGCACCGGTGCGCCCGGCAAGGTCGTTCAGAACGGCAGCGAGGCGCGCGGGCTCGATGGCGGCCTCGGGGCGCGTCTCCCACAGCTCGGGATTGGCGCAGCCGGGGCATCGCTTCGTGCAGCCACAGGTCCACACGACGACGCGCTCGCCGGGACCTAAGGTGGTGACGGGGAAGTAGATGCGGTCGACGAACATGGCGGCCTACCGGCCGGACATGGCCCGCGCCGCGACGCGCGCGATCTGCCGGGCATCCAGCGGATCCTTGCAGAACGCGCAGGCGGCAACGCGACCTTCGGGGCCTTCCACGGCATATTCGGTCCCGCACACGGGACATCGCACGGACCAGGCAGTTTCGGCGGGAGCGTCCTGCACGTCCGATTCCACGGCGGCCCCGTCCGCCACGGCCGCCTGGGTGCCCACCTGCACGCGGAACACCATGTCGGCCAGCTTCAGCATCTCGCCGCCGAACAGCGGTTGGGGCGCGCCGCAGCGCAGATCCGACCAGACGCCACCACGCTCCACGGCCGACGCGTTGCGGCCCGTGTGCTCGATGGTCCAGCGCCCTTCGCTGTCGACGGCCACCACGGCATGGGCGCCGGACACCCTCGGCGAGAAGAGGTCGGGCGAGAAGTCGCCGGCGCGCCCAAGGATGCCGCCTGGGGCCGGTATGCGGACGACCTCCCCGCTCCGCACGTCTTCCAAAAGCAGAGTATCACCTGCGCTTTCGTGCGACAAAGCGCCTCCGCAAGCGGCGCAGCGCATCGCATCGTCGGGGTTGGCGAAGCCGCAGGAGCACAGGCGCATGCTATCTCATCTCCCTTGTCGCGTTGCCGCTGCGCCTGCGCTTCCGCGCTTCGCGCCTCGCCGCCGCATCTTCTCCGTAGGGGCTGACCTCGGTCAGCCCTGGCCCGCGAGATTCGTTGGAGGCGCGGATTCCGTCGCGCTCCGCCATTCCCGCCCGCGCCTCGACGTCTGCGACGGCTCGCATCTCGCGGCAGAAGGCGGTATCGGGTGCGGCCTTGTAGCGCACAGTGTTGGTGATGCCGAAGGCGGCCAGATCCTCCGCGATCTCGTCGTAGACGGCGCAGAAGTCGTGCTGGTCGGCGAGGAGTCGCTCGGTGCGCGCCCCGCCAGGAGCCGCCTCCATGGTCACGACCTCGCCGTCTTCCACTGCCTCGATGCCGCCAGGCAGCCCTGCCACCTGCAGCATGAGGTCGCCCGCATCCGACACGAAGGCGTGCAGCCCCTCGGTGGCGTCTTCTCGGCCGAAGAGCCGATGGGTGCCCATGAGGTCGCGCCCCATAGTGACCGAGCGGGCGATGGTGTAGCCGTGGCGTGCCATAACGGCGTCGATGCAGGCCTTCAGGTAGGCGTTGCGATCGACTTGAAGCTGGAGGGCCCGCAGCGTCTCCAGGCGGCCGACGGCCTCCTCCAAGGTAGCAAAGGTGCCGAACGCTTCCGCGAAGGGGACGCTCTGGGCGCGCAGGTCGGCCTCGGCGTCCTCGATGAGGGCGATAAGATCGGCCATGGCTGCGGCGTTCGATTCCATGGTGGGGAGCAGAAGCGCCAGCTGCGCGGCGGCCTGCGGGCCCAGCTCGCGCGTCGTTTCCAGGAGCAGGGCGCGATCGGCAGGCAGGGTGCAGGGGGAGGCGATGAGCGCGAGCGCCCGACGGGCGACCTCTTGCACATGGTTGCGGGCGATCAATGTCCCGCTTTCGTCCACAGCAGCGGGCGAGGGGCGACCGAGGTTGCCCCCTACGGGCTCAACCTGCATGGCCGTCCCCTCTGCAGCAGCCTTCTCCATAGGGGCGGATCTTGATCCGCCCTGGGCTTCGACGGCCGATGGTTCCGACGGCAGACAATGCTCATCGGCCATGAAAGAGCGGGCGGCCTCCACAGCGGCCGCTGTGGCGCTCTCTTTGGCGGCCTTGGCCAGCACGGCGGTGAAGTCGCGTGCTTCGGACGCGGCTGCGGCTTGGGCGCGGGCTCGCTGGATGCGTTCGGCCAGGGGGTGCGCCTCGCGCTCGAAGGCATCAGCGATGGCTACGGCTCGCGACGAGCAGCGCTCGGTCCGGGCGACGGATTCCGCCATGGCCGTTGCCGGCGTAAAAGCGCATTCCGCTGTCAGCTGCGCGAGGGCCGCCTCGGCGAGCTGCCGCAGGGAGGCAGCGGCCTCCTCGGCTTCGGCACAACCTTCGGCCTCGTCCAGAAGCTCGTTCAGGAGCGCCGCGATGCGTCGCCGCGCCCGGGCCCGACTGTGATCCACGTCGGAGCGCAGCGCCTCAAGCTGCGCCCGGATCATCCGCTCGATTTCCAATTGACTCGTCTTCGGCCCGCTCATGGATGTGCCCCTTTGCCCAAATTCTCTCTTCGGGCCATTATAGAGCCATCAGAAAGAATCGCGCGGGAAGATGGGAGACGGTATGAGCGAGGATGAAGCTGTGAAATTGACGACGGCGGGCTATACCGCTGACGACTACGACGGGGATGCCCATGTGCCAGCCGAGGAGGCGCTGCGGCGGCTTGTGGAGGGCAACCGCATCTACGTGGAGGCGCTCGACCATGAGCGCGATCTGTCCCAGGAGCGCATTGCCGACCTGTTCGAGAACGGTCAGCGCCCCTTCGCCTGCGTCATCACGTGCGCCGACTCGCGGGTGGTGCCCGAGCACGTCTTCATGACCGGGTTGGGCGAGCTGTTCGTCATCCGCGTGGCGGGCAATGTGGTGGGGCCCATCGAACTGGCCAGCGCCGTGTATGCCTGCGAACACTTGCACACCCGTCTTCTGCTGGTGCTGGGGCACACCCACTGCGGCGCCATCAAGGCGGCCCTCGATGGGGAAGCGGGGCCGGTGGCCGCCATCACCGAGCGCATCGTCGCGGCCCTGGGCGACGTGCGCGACCCCTACGAGGCCAGCGTGGCGAACGCCCGGGCCGCGGCAGCCGAGCTGGCCGCCTCGCCGGAGCTGGCGCGCCTTGCCGCCGAGCACGACCTGGACATCCGCGTCGCCATCTACCACACCCACTGCGGCGTCGTGGACTTTCTGTAGCGCGGCTCTGAGATCCTGACGTTTGACGGGGAGATTCCGCTCTTGAAATGATTATCGTAATAACTTGCGATAAAGTGATTGAGGGGATACACTTGCACGTGATGATTCGCGAAATGTAGGGGCGGCGTTGGAAGGCAGGGGAGAATGTTGTTCAGCGAACTTGCCGTAGCCTACTTGTTTTTCGGGGGAGCGGGGGCGGGCACCTGTGCTGTTATGGGCGTATTGGAATGCGCCAATTTAGGACGCTACGGTACGAGAGCGACCTATCGCACTACAAAGAAATCGCAGCCCCGTTTGATTCGGTGGGTGCGAAGAAACTTGCGAGTGCCCCATGAGCTGTTATCCCGCGGCTGGGTGCTCTGCCTGGTGCTGCTGGCGGTGGGATCGCTTTGCCTCATGGCCGATGCCGGCCGTCCCGAGCGGGTGCTCTCTCTGTGGCTGGCCCCTCGCTTCACGGTCGTGACGGTGGGTGCGTGGGCGCTTCTGGCCTCGGGCGCTTTGGCGACTTTCTTCGCTCTTGCCTCGAATGGTATTGGCGCGCGATTGCCTCTCTTCGTAGTGCTCGTCGCCTCCGTTGCCGCTGTGATCGCAGGAGTTATCACAGCGGTCTACACGGGAGTGCTCCTCATGCAGCTGCCCTCGGTTGTCGCCTTTGGGTCGTGGCTTGTGCCGGCACTCTTTTGTCTCTCGTCGCTGTCGTGCGGGGTGGCCGTGGCCTTCGGCGTTGCATCTTTCGTTGATTCTCGCGTGCCGTTCGGTTCAGCGCTGCGATGCTTAAGTCACATGGACCGTGCGATAATCATCGCAGAGGCAGTGGCTCTGGCCCTCTTTGCGACGTTTTTGCTGACTGATATCCGAACAGAGGCGGGGGGCCGCGCCCTTCTGACGGGTGATGAGGCGATTATGTTTTGGGTGGTGCTCGTGCTAGCCGGTTTGGTCGCGCCCTTTATCTTGGAGTGTCGTTACCCTGGAGGAGATCGGCGCACAAAGGGCCTCTGGATTGCCGTCTGTGTGCTCCTTGGCGGGGCGGCCCTGAGGGTCTGCGTGACAGGGCTCGCCTCTTTCGACGTTTCCCAGAACCCCGAGCTCGCGATGCGTATGGCGTTCGCGGTAGCTGGAGGCTGAGCTGTGCCCTCGCAGCGGGAACGCTGGAATACGATGAACAATAAGGCAACTTGCTAAGCAAGATGAGAGGAAGGATCGACCGATGACGAAAAGCGCAAGGGGTCGCAAAGCGCGCCGCGCTGAATGGGAAGCTGCGCCGGGCCCGTGGAGCGACAGCGAAGCGGAAATGCTGGCGGCAACCTCCTATGTGCCCAAGAAATCGTCGCGCAACGGCGCTCTCGTATTCAGCGTCGCCGTGTTCATGGCCGCGGCCGCTGCGGCGCTTGTCTGCGATCTTCTTTTGGAGGGGCGCATCTCGCTCGTGGGCATTCTTGCGGCTCTGCTCGCGGCACTTGCGGCCTCTTCTTCGTTGCATATTGCTCTGGGGTGGGAAAAGGTGGTCGTGCTGCGGCTCGGCAAGTTGAACCGCGTGGTGGGACCTGGTTTCTATGCCACCATTCCCATTTTGGAGCATGGGACCATTCGCGTCGATCAGCGCATTATCGCCACCCCCTTCCGTGCTGAGCGTACGTTGACGGCCGATCTTGTGCCTGTGAACATCGACGCGGTGCTGTTCTGGGTGGTGTGGGATGCGGAAAAGGCCTGCGTGGAAGTGGAGGACTATTACGCGGCCATATCGTATCTTGCTCAGACGTCGCTGCGCGAGGCAGTGGGGCGCTCAACGGTAGGGGAGGTGGCCTTGCGTCGCGATCAGCTGGATGAGGAGATCAAGGCCGATATCGAGAAAGAGGCCTCGGGGTGGGGCGTTGACATCATCTCCGTAAAGGTCCGCGACATCGTGATCCCGGCGGAGTTGCAAAACGTCATGTCCTTGGAGGCTCAGGCCGACCGCGAACGCAATGCTCGCATGACGGTGGCGAGTGTCGAAGCCGATTTGGCGGAGATGCTTTCTGAGGCTGCCCGCATCTACGGGGATGAGGACGCGGCCCTGAAGCTGCGTACCATGCTCATGCAATACGAGACGGTGAAGGGATCCGGTAGCGCTGTTGTCACGGTGCCCACGGCCGTAAGCGATGGTTTTGCTGAAGGCGTCCAACGCGAGGGGCGAGGGCTCTGATAGGATATAAGTACCGTTTCGCGAGAAAGAAGCATCATGGGCGTCCTTGAATCTTTCGCTATAGACCACAACTCCGGCCTTCCGGTGTGGATACAGATTAAGAACCGCATTGCCTATCTTATTGGCTCGGGAGCCTTTGTCCCCGGCGATAGGCTTCCTACGGTGCGCGCCTTGGCGGTGGATCTGGATATCAGCTACAACACGGTGAATCGCGCCTATATGGATTTGGAACGCGAGGGCTACATTTCTACTCGCAAGGGGCGGGGCACTTTCGTGGCCGAGCGCCACGATTTGGGTGCTCATACGGCTTCAGATTCTCCCATCGAGCTAGTAATCGACGACATGATCCGCGTATGTTCGAACGCAGGGCTCGCCGATGACGACATTGTCGCCATGGTACAGGCTCGCCTTGCTCACCGGGATTTCATGCGATAGGCCCCATTTGCCTTCAGGGGCCAGGGCGCGGAACGGCGCGTCAACGTGCGCAGGAAACATGCCTGGGCAAAGAGGGACAAGTCAAGTCTTTATTGTCGCAAGATATTGTGATAATGTGACACTGTGACGTTAAGACGACTACATCGAGCTTTCGTATCGATGCTATCCAGGGGGAAAGATGGCGGTCGGGAAGGAAACCGAAAAGGGAGCGGGCGACGAGGGGCGCCGTTCGGCCCTCGCTCTGTACGAGGACATCGAGGCCGAGCACATGGCCGCCCTGGAGGCGACTGGCATAGCGTTCGCCCCGTACGATAGCGAACGACTTGAACGCGAGGGACTGCTTCGCCAGTTGCGCGAGCGGGGGGCTCGCATCCGCAATGGAGGAGCGAGTGTGGCCATCGGCCCCATGAGCGTTGCCTGCGAGGCGTGCACCGGCTCCTGCGTGAGCCGCAGTTTTGCCTTGACGAACAACTGCCATCGCGACTGTTTCTTCTGCTTCAATCCCAATCAGGAGGATTTTGCCTACTGGTGCGAGCGACCTTTTCCATGGCGTCGCCAGCTGGACGATTTGGCTGCAGAGCCCGGCTCCCCGGCCTGCATTGCGCTTACTGGCGGTGAGCCTCTTTTGATGGCAGACGAGGCTGTGGCTTTCTTCTCCCGTGCCTCCGAGCTGTTTCCCGCGGCTCATCTGCGCCTGTACACGTCCGGGGACCTGCTGAGCCGCGAGCTGATCGATCGTCTCGTGCGGGCGGGCCTTCATGAGATTCGATTCTCTGTCAAGCAGGATGACAAGCCGGAGCTTTTGGAAAAGGTGCTGGAACGTATGGCTTGGGCGCGCGAGCAAGTGCCCACGGTCATGGTGGAGATGCCCGTCATTCCGGGAACCGACTCGTTCATGAAAGAGCTTTTGGCGAAGCTCGATGCCCTAGGCGTTGACGGCGTTAATTTGCTGGAGTTTGCCTATGCCATGTGGAACTGGCCCGTGTTTGAGTCCTTGGGCCTTACGCTGCGCAACCCTCCCCAGCAGGTGATGTTCGACTACACCTATGCGGGTGCTTTGGCGGTGCAGGATAGCGAGGAGGACTGCTTGCGTCTGATGCTGTGGGCGCGCGAGCAAGGCTTGGGACTGGCGCTGCATTATTGCTCATTGGAGAACAAGCATCGAGCTCAAGTGCGAAACATGAACGAGCCCTTCGCCGACATTCACGCCTGCTATGCCTTCGACTACGACGACTTCTTCCTAAAGACCGCGCTGGCTTTCGACGGCGATCGCGATCTGGTGAGACGAGCCCTAGAGAGGGAGGGCTGCCGCCAGGTTCTCGAAGACGCCGAAGGGGGGTCGTTGGCCTTTCATCCTCGCTGGCTCTCCGTTGCTCGTCGTGCTGTGCCGGAACCCGGGCGGCTGTGCGTGTCTTTCAACGTCGCGGTGGACGAGGGGCGTTCCCTGCGGGAGCTGAAAGTGGTACCCGCAGGCGAACTTTCTGTGCAGCTTACCGACAGTACAGGATCTGCCGATGCGTGTGAGCCTTGCCTCCAGGGGTTTGAAAAGAGCTGGAATCGCTAAACAGAGAAAATAGGCTCAAATTTATTGTCACAATGTATTGCGACAAAGTAACAAAGGGTTTATACTGCGCACTGAGAGCGGGGAGGGGCCGACCCCGCGCGAGGGCGGGCGCTTATGCATGGCGCCCGAATGGAGAGCGGAGAGATTCCGCTGCATTTGGAGATAGGAGGAGAAATGTCGGAACTGAACGTACCGGTCAAAGGCATTTCGCGCCGAAGCTTTCTCAAAACTACAGCTGCTGTAGCCGGAGCCGCTGCAGTGAGCGGAGCCACGATGACGGCTCTTGCTGCAACCGATGAGGAGACTGCGGGCGACGAGGAGCATGAGGTCGTTTGCGTCTGCGGTTGCAACTGCCAAGGCAATTGTTCGATGGTTGCCACGGTTCGCGAAGGCAAAATGGTAAACATACGATCTAATGAGGATCTTCCGTATCCCGCTTACGAGCGAATCTGTATGCGTGGTTTTAGCCATGCGAACCGCATGTACGACTTCAACCGCGTGCTGTATCCCATGAAGCGGAAGACGTGGAGCTTGGAAGAGCCCCATGTCGAGAACCGCGGCACCGACGAGTGGGAGCGCCTGTCGTGGGACGAGGCTACCCAGCTTGTCGCCGATACGCTCACCTACAACACGGAGAACTACGGCGTGCGCTCGAACTGCGTGCTTGTGTCTGCCGGCAACTCTTTCGCCGCCTACGGCGGCTTGATCGCCGGTCTTGGTTTCGCGAATGCCTTTGGGTTCCAGGGGCTTGACGTGTGCCTGGACTACGGCGATCTGGTCGGCATCGGAGAGGTGACCGGCAGCGGTTGGGACTTCAACCAGCGTAACATGGCTGGCGACTACCGTTTTGCCAAAACGCTTTTGATCTGGGATACGAACCCGCCCAACTCCCAGCCCCATAGCTGGCACTTCTGCATGGAGGCCAAGGACGCTGGCGCCAATCTGGTCGTCATCGACCCTACCTACACCATCGCGGCCCAACAGGCCACAAAATGGGTGCCCATCAAACCCGGTACCGATCCGGCGCTCGGCATGGCTATGCTCAACGCTATCATCGCCAACGAATGGTACGACCTGGACTTCATGCGCGAGAAGACCTGCGCTCCCCTGCTCGTGCGCGAGGACAACGGCCATTTCCTCCGCGCGACGGATTTCGGCGAGGAGGGCCCGGCACAGCTGCCCGAGTACCCGTTCTTCGGCACACTGCTACTCCAGGGCGTGAAGGCCGGCAAGGTGCCCACGTTGGAGGAGTCGGCCCACTATGTGGTATGGGACGCCGACAAGGACGCCTGGGGCCTCATCAATGACGTGGCCAACCCCGCACTCGAGGGCAGCTTCGAGGTAAACGGCGTGAAAGTTACCACGGCCTGGTCGCTGTTCAAGGAGCATATGGCCGAGTGCACGCCAGAGTGGGCTGAGGGCATCACCGAGGTGTCGGCGGATACCATCGTGGAGCTTGCCCGCATGTACTCCCAGGACACGCCCTCGACCATCTATGCGGGCTACCACCTGTACGATAACTGCGAGGAGATGGGCATGACCTGGGCCTGCCTCGCCGCCCTTACGGGCAATATCGGCAAGCGCGGCGCCTCTATCGGGCATTTGGGGAAGAGCAAGCCGACGATCAACATGGCCGGCCTCGCCTTCCCGGCGGGACTCAAGGGCCTTCACGACGAGCTGCCGTGGCTTCATCTGCCCGAGGTCTTGGAAACGGGCAAGCTGAAGGGCGAGGATTTCCCCGTGCGCCTTCTCTACAACATAGGGGCGAACCCGGTCGGCAGCTATGCGGCCCAGCGCAAGACCATCGAGGAGATCTTGCCGAAGATCCCCTGCATCGTGACGAACGACATGGAGTTCTCCGAAACCTGCGAGTACAGCGACATTGTGCTGCCCTGCGCCCACTACTTCGAGTACGACTGGATTCAGGCCAGCTCGCACACTCCCTTCCTGTACATGGCGAACAAGGTGGCCGACCCCATCGGTGAGGCGAAGGAGGACGTGGAGATCTTCCGGGCCATTGCCGAGCGCATGGACAACGAGGCGGCCAAGGCGTTCTACGCCAAGTCCAACGAGGAAATGATGCGCATGGTGGTCGATACCGAGAAGGGCGAGCCGGTGGGCATTACCTTCGACAACCTCAAGGAGAAGGGCGTGCTGGCCGACCGAGACGAGAACTGGATTCACTGGGAAGAACAGCGCTGGCCTACGCTTTCCGGCCGTCTGGAATTCTACGTGGAGAATCCCGGCGCTCGCATCGACATCGGCAAGCCCATCGACAAGGACTTTTACCATATGCCCACCTACCATACGCCCTTCGAGGCCTACGATGAGAGCGAGCAGCACGAAAAATATCCCCTGTACCATTATTGCGAGCGCACAAGATGGCACTTGCATACCCAGTACAACCATGCTCCTGTGCTGCGCGAGCTTGATCCGGAGCCCTATTTGCGCATGAACCCCGTTGATGCCGAAGCGCGCGGCATCGCCGAGGGCGACTACGTCGAGGCCTACAACGATCGGGGCCACTGCGTGTGCAAGGCGAAATTCGATATGGGCGTCAGGCCGGGCATGGTCTCCTCGCCCAAGGGATGGCACCGGGGAGCCTATGTGGCGGGCAGCTATCAAGAGCTGACCTGCGACCATTTGAATCTGCTTCATATGAACACGTCGTTCGACGACACGCTCGTCGAAGTGCGCAAGTACGAGGGAGAGGTGAGATAAATGACCCGTTATGGAATGGTGATCGACACTAAGAAGTGCATTGGCTGCCACGTATGTGCCATGGCGTGCAAAACGGAGAACAACTTGCCCAACGATGTATGGTGGAACCGCATCTTCACCGATAACGGTGGCGAGATGGGGTTCGACATGGTGGGCGGCTCGTATCCTGACAATTTGCAGTTCGGCTATATCCCCGTCGCCTGCCAGCATTGCGAGAACCCCGCCTGCGTGAAGGTATGCCCGGTGGGAGCGACCTACAAGGATCCCGAAACGGGAGTGGTGCGCCAGGATTACGACAAGTGCATCGGCTGCCGCATGTGCATGAGTGCTTGCCCTTACAACGGTGTGCGTTCTTTCAACTGGGAAGAGCCCGTATTCCACATGGACTATGCCATGGGCAGCAAGGATGCGCCCGAACATCAGCAGCACGTCGTGGAGAAGTGCACGTTCTGCTACCACCGCACGTCTCAAGGCATTGAGCCGGCTTGCATGCACCTTTGCGTGGGTCGAGCACGTTTTTGGGGCGACTTAGATGACCCGACTTCTGAGGTAAGCCGTCTTCTTGCGGAACGGTCGCACAAGCGGCTCTTGGAAGATCGTGGCACGGAGCCTTCAACTTACTATCTCGTCTAGCAGAGGGGAGTGACATTATGTCCGAGTATATGCAGGGTGGAGCCCTTGCCAGCGATGACCTCGATTTCTCAGCGTCCAGCGATCGAGGGCGTGCTAGTGAGCACGCGTCGACGGCCGTCAAGAGTCCTGCTCTCAATGTTGCCATCGGCGTGAGCGCCGTGGTGATGGTGGTCGGCTTGGTGCTGTGGTTTATGCAGCTGTCGGGCGGCATGGTGCAGACCGCCATGCGCAACCTCGACAGCTGGGGCCTCTACATCACGGGCTTCATGTTTTTCGTGGGCCTGTCGGCCGGCGGTCTTATCATCTCGTCGGTGCCCAAGGCCCTCGGCATCCGCGGCTTCGGCGGTATCTCGAAAGTGGCGGTGTTCTCATCCATCGCCTGCACGGTGGTCGCCATCGGTCTTGTAGTGGTGGATATGGGCCAGCCCTTCCGCGTGTGGGAGCTGTTCGTTTACTCCAATCTGGGCAGCCCGCTTATGTGGGATATCATTGTCCTTTCCACCTACCTCATCCTGTCGTGCGTATACCTGTGGGCCCAGATTCAGGCCGAGCGCGGCAAGGTCAGCGCTGTGGCCTTGCGCGTCATCTCGGTGATCGCTCTCGTTACCGCCGTGCTCGTCCATTCGGTAACTGCCTGGATCTTCAGTCTTCAGCAGGGGCACGAGATGTGGCATACAGCCCTTCTGGCTCCTTGGTTCGTGTCCTCCGCTCTGGTGTGTGGTACGGCGCTCGTGATGGCTGTTGTCATTGGATTGCGCCGTGCCGGTTACCTCAACGTGGAGCAAGACAACATCGTGCGTCTCGCCAAGCTGCTCGGAGCCTTTGTGCTGGTGGATTTGTACTTCTTTGGCTGTGATCTGCTTACCGAAGGGTTCCCGGGTGGCGCAGGGGCAGAGGTAGTGGCCATGCTGACCCAAGGTCCTCTGGCCCCCTACTTCTGGTTCGAGATCATCGGCTGTGTCGCGTGCGCCGTCATCTGCCTGACTCCTGCCCTGCGTCGCAACGGTCTTCTGGTGACGGCTTCGTTGCTGGCCATCGCCGGCATCTTCTGCAAGCGCGTTCAGCTGCTGGTGGGCGGATTCCAAATCACTAACCTGGCCGACATGGCACCTGCAGTGAATTCCATGAGCATCACCTACGCCGATGGCACGCTTGCCGATGCCTATGCGAACCTCGTCTACTGGCCGACGCCGCTGGAGGCGGGCGTGACGCTGGGCGTCGTGGCCCTTGGGTTCCTCGTGTTCTTCTTGGGGCTCAAGTTTCTCCCGTTGCGTCCCTCCGAGAAGTAGTCAGTTGCGCGGACGCGAGCCGAGCCCTCCAATCAGCCCTGCGTCTTTCTGACATGCGGGCCGCCTGCCGCAGGGCGGGCGGCCCTTCTCTTTCGGAGGAGGAAGGAGTCCTATGAAAAAGATCGCCGTGACGGCGGCGGTGTTTCTGCTGGCCGCAGTCTGTTCGGTCGGTGCTGTGATGCTTGTTCAGCCTGAGGCGTTGAGTGTGCGACCCATTACGGAGACTTCGCCCTGTCCTGTGGTGGGATGCGCTTCAGGAAGCTGCCACGGTTTCGACGACGTGCCCGAGCCGGATGGCGTGCACGAGATGACGTGCCCGGAAGCTTCCTGCGCATCGGTGGAGTGCCATGGTTGGGAAACCCTCGGCTCACGCTACCACCAGGCATCGGATGCGAGCTTGAACCTGTGGATACTTATGCCGGTGGCCCTTGTGGTGGCGCTTGTTGGCATCGTGCGGAAGGTGGGACGCTCATGAGAGTGCTCGTTGTTGATGCGCTGGCGCTGGTTTTGTATATCGTGGTGTCGCTGCCTGCGATGACGGGCGTTGGCGCGCACGAGTGGCTGGGGCTTGGTATCGGGTTGGTCCTGCTTGTGCACGGGGCCCAGCATGTTGATTTTGCCGGCCGCCTTTTGACGAGTCGGGGCGCCTGGCGAGCAAAGGGACGAATTTTGCTCGATGCTGCGCTGGTGCTTTCCGTTGCAGTTGCTGTCCTGTCGGGTCTCATGGAATCGGGAACAGTTCTGCCTGCCTTTGGCTTTTATGCCGAGGGCTATTACTTTTGGGGGCCGCTGCATGCTGCTTCCGCCAAGGTGCTCCTCGCGCTTCTTGTTGTGCATGGGGCGCTCAATCTCGGCTCGGCGTGGCGTCTGGCCCAACGCGCCCGTGCGAAGGAAGATGAATGAACTTTCGGCAGCTATGTGACGGTTGCCTTTGATCTTGCAAAAAAAGAGCGGCCCGGGCGAGTGCCCGGGCCGCTCGGTGTTTCTGGTGCGGATAGTCGCCTACTCCACGTCCACGACGTCGTCGGTGGTGAGGGCGTCGGCCATGAGGTCGCGGTACTCGGCGGGGGAGGCGGCGTTGGTGGCGGCGCCCAGTTCGGTATCGCTTGCCTGGGGCTCGGGGATTTCCGCGGAGGTGTCGGTTGGATCAAGCCCTGCGTCTACCCGGCGCATCATGTCCTGCCACTCGGCGTACTGGGTGCCCACGTAGCTGATGCCGTCCTGGTTCAGGGTGTAGCTGGGGCAGGCGGCTGAGTACATGGTGAGTCCCTTGTCCTTGAAGGTGAGCGCGAGGGACACCAGATCGGTCACGGAGTAGTCGGTGGTCACGCAGCGGGCGAGGGATTCCACGGTACCGGGGATCTCGGTGATGGACTTCGAGAGCACCTTCTCCACGATGGCCTCGATGATCATGCGCTGGGCCTGGGCGCGGGAGAAGTCACCGGCGCGGGTGGCGTGGCGCTCGCGGGCGAAGGCGAGGGCCTGGTCGCCGTCGAGGGTCTGCTCGCCGGCCTCAAGGGAGATGCCGCTCGTGTCGGAATAGAAGCTCTCGGGCACGTTCACCTGAATACCGCCGAGTTCGTTCACAACGTCCTTCAGCTCCTCGAAGTGCACCTCCACGTAGTGGGTGATGGGCACGCCGGCGAAGGTGGAGAGCGTTTTCACGGCCTCGGACGGGCCGCCGAAGGCATAGGCGGCGTTGATCTTCTGGGTGCCGTGACCCTCGATATTGATCATGGTGTCGCGGGGCACCGAGATGAGATCGACCACGCCCTTGTCGGGATCGATGCGGGCGAGCATGGTCACGTCCGAGCGGCTGGCTGTCTCGCCCTTGCGGGCGTCGCTGCCGAAGATGCCCACGTAATAGGAGCCGTCGGCCTTGGCCGGGGCCAGCTGCTCGCCGAGCTCCTTGAACTCGGCGTCATCGAGGCCGCCCTGGATGGTGGCGTTGATGCCGTTCAGGTAGAGCGCGAGCGCCGTGCCGGCACCGGCGAGGATGACGACGAGGGCCGCGGCGATGCCGAGAGCGATCTTCTTACCGCGCGACTTCTTGCGAGCCGCTTTGGCGCGGGCAAGGCTGTCCGTGGCAGCGAAGCTTTGGGAGCCGCCCGCGGCGGAAACGGGGCTTGCGGTCGGCGCGAAGCCGGTGCCCTCGAAGGAGGAGCGGGCGCGGGAGGCGCGAGGCGTCCGCGAGGCGTCCGCCTGGGCGCTGCGAGAACGGGCGGCCTGGGCGCTCCGGGTGCTGCGGCCGGCGCTCGTTACGGGGGCGGAGTGGGAACCGCGGCGTCCCTGCGTGGAGCCGAGCGGCGCCGAGTGGGCGCCCCGGCGCGAGGTGCCGGAGTTGAGCGGAGCGGAATGCTTGCCAGGTCTGTTTGCCATAGGGTTCGGCGCGCAGGCGCCTGCCTCCTCGATAAACGCGGTGGTACGAATGCGAAACCCCAAGATACCAGGAAAAGAGCAACTGCGGGCCGCCTTCGACAAGAAAACAGGCTTTTGGAAGGGTGGTGGAAGGGGAAGGAAGGGGTTGCCGAAAAGGGCGGCGCTCTCTATAATGCGAGCTATTGAACAGAGTGTCCATTTTTGGCCGTTCTGTCGAAATCCGACCGCTGTATCGCAACCGAACGAAGGAGACCGTCATAGCCACGGCAACCTGCGCGCCGGCCGCCCCCTGCGAGGATCGGCGCATCGCGAAATCGAGGCGCGCCCTGCGCGGCGCCCTTGTCGAGCTCATGGAGGAGCGCGGCTACGATGCGCTCACCGTGAACGACTTATGCGAGCGGGCCGATACGTCCCGCGGCACTTTCTACAACCACTTCCGCGACAAGGACGGGCTGCTCGCCGTGCTGGAGGACGAGGTCATGGCCGACCTCGATGCCCTGCAGGAGCGCATGCAGTCCATTACCCTGGCGGACATGCTGGCCTTCCGCGCGACGGGCCGCCCGCTGCCGTTCCTCGTGGAGCTGTTCGACTACCTGCGCGAGCAGAGCGACTTTCTGCACGCGGTGCTTGGCCCCGGGGGCGATGTGCGCTTCGGGCCGCGGCTGCGTGAGGCGGTCTGCGAGAACCTGGTGCAGAACATCCTGCATGAGAAATACCGCGACAACCCTACGGTTTTCGTGGAGTACTACGTGGCCTTCTACGCCGCCGCCTACTTAGGGGTCATCGCCCACTGGATCGAGCGCGGCTGCCCCGAATCCTCTGAGACCATGGCGCGCATCGCCATGCGCCTTCTGTTTATCAAGCCCGGCGAGTCCATCGAGCTGTAAGTTGGGAGTAAGCCAATGAAGAAGAATGCCAAGAACAGCAAGTACACCGAGATCATCACCGAGGCCTCAACCTCGGCAAAAGAGCTGGCATCTGCGGCGTGCGCCTCTTGCGCGCCGCGGGTGACCACGGTGGAGACGGCCCAGACTTCCGCCGAGGCCAGCGCCGCTGCGGAGGCGTGCCCCTTCCATATCGGCATCGACGTGGGATCGACCACGGTGAAGCTGGCGGTGCTGAACAACGACAACGAAATCCTGTGGGCGGTGTACCGCCGCCATCATGCCGACGTGCGCGCCACCATCGTGGAGGTGCTGCGCGAGGCGGCCTCGGCCTATCCGGACGAGACCATGACCATCGCCATCACCGGATCGGGCGGCCTGCTTCTGTCCCAGTGGCTCGACGTGGCTTTCGTGCAGGAGGTTATCGCGTCGAAGACGGCGGTGGAGACCTTCATCCCCAAAACCGACGTCGCCATCGAGCTGGGCGGCGAGGACGCGAAGATCATCTACTTCGACAACGGCATCGAGCAGCGCATGAACGGCACCTGCGCCGGCGGCACGGGCGCCTTCATCGACCAGATGGCGGCCCTTCTGGACACGGATGCCGGCGGCCTGAACGAGCTGGCGGCCGATCATGAGACCATCTACCCCATCGCGAGCCGCTGCGGCGTGTTCGCCAAGACCGATGTGCAGCCGCTTCTGAACGAGGGCGCGCGCAAGGAGGACATCGCCGCCTCCATCTTCCAGTCGGTGGTGACTCAGACCATCTCCGGTCTCGCCTGCGGCCGGCCCATCCGGGGGCATGTGGCCTTCCTCGGCGGCCCCTTGCAGTACCTGCCCGAACTGCGCAAGCGCTTCTACGAAACCTTGGAATTGACCGACGAGGCCATCATCGTGCCCGAGAACGCGCACCTGTTCGTGGCTGCCGGCTGCGCCATCGCCGGTGTGGCAGAGGGCGCGCGGCCCGAGAAGCTTTTCGATGTGCTGACGCGCCTGGAGGGCCTGGGCGACATGCAGGGCTCGGAGGTGGTACGCCTGGCGCCGCTGTTCGCCGACGAGGCGGAGCTGGCGGAGTTCCACGCTCGCCACGACGCCGAGCGCGTGCGTCGCGCGTCGCTTGAGGACTACCGGGGCGTGGCCTTCCTCGGCATCGACGCCGGCTCCACCACGTTCAAGGCGGCGCTCATCGGCGAGGACGGGGCGCTTCTGTGGTCCACCTACGCCTCGAACAAGGGCGACGTGCTGGGCTGCGCCAAGGCGGCCGTGGCCGAGCTGTACCAGGCGCTGCCCCGCGACCCGGAAACGGATGAGCCGCTCGTGCAGATAGGCCACGCCACGGTGACCGGCTACGGCGAGGGGCTTCTGCTGGAGGCCCTGCGGGTCGACTCCGGCGAGATTGAGACGGTGGCCCATTTGCGCGGCGCCCAGGAGATGCTGCCCGGCGTGGAGTTCATCCTGGACATCGGCGGCCAGGACATGAAGTGCTTGCGCGTGAAGGACGGCGTCATCGACCACATCATGCTGAACGAGGCCTGTTCCTCGGGCTGCGGCAGCTTCATCGAGTCCTTCGCGAGCGGCCTGAACCTGGACGTGGCCGAGTTCGCCGCCACGGCCATCTCCGCCGAGAACCCGGTGGATCTGGGCAGCCGCTGCACCGTGTTCATGAACAGCCGCGTGAAACAGGCCCAGAAGGAGGGCGCCACCGTAGGCGACATCGCCGCGGGTCTGGCGATTTCCGTTATCAAGAACGCCCTGTTCAAGGTCATCAAGATTCGCGACCCGCACGATGTGGGCACGAAGGTCATCGTGCAGGGCGGCACCTTCTTGAACGATGCGGTGCTGCGCGCCTTCGAGCAGCTCTCCGAAGTGAACGCCATCCGTCCCGACATCGCCGGCAACATGGGCGCCTTCGGCGCGGCATTGTTGGCCCGCGACCGCTTCGAGGAGACGCGCCGGCGCACCGAGAACGTGCCGCTGTCGCCGGATCTGGGCCCGAAGGTGCCCCTGAGCGGGCTTTTGTCCCTTGAGGAGATCGAGGCGCTCGCGCCGACGCATCGCACCGTGCGCTGCAAGGGCTGCTCGAACGCCTGCCTGCTCACAGTGAACGATTTCGGCATCGATGCGGCGACGGGCAAGCACCGCCGCTTCATCACCGGCAACCGCTGCGAGAAGGGCGAGAGTTTGGGCACCGGCACCGAGAAGTCGGCCGTGCCGAACCTGTTCGAGTACAAGGCCGAGCGCACCTTCGGCTACGAGCCCCTGGCGCCCGAGGAGGCGCCCCGCGGCACCGTGGGCATCCCGCGCGCGCTCAACATGTACGAGAACTACCCGTTCTGGTTCACCTTCTTCACGAAGCTGGGGTACCGGGTGGTGCTGTCCGACCCGTCCACGAAGAAGACCTACGAGGCCGGCATCGAATCGATGCCCTCCGAGAGCGTGTGCTATCCGGCGAAGCTTTCGCACGGCCACATCATGAACCTGCTCGACAAGCACCCGGACTTCATCTGGATGCCGTGTTCGAAGTGGGAGCGCCAGGAGGACGAGACCGCCGGCAACCACTTCAACTGCCCCATTGTGGCGAGTTACCCCGAGGCGCTGCGCCTGAACATCGACGAGCTGCGCGAGACCGATGTGGCCTTCGTGTCGCCGTGGGTGCCCTACCACGACAAGGACAAGCTGGCCGAGCGCCTGGTGGTGGAGCTGACCGAGAACTTTGCGAAAGAGACGAACGGGTGCGGCCCCGCGCTCACGGCTGACGAGATCCGGGCGGCGGTGGAGGCGGCCTGGGCCGAGGACGAGGCGTTCAAACGCGATATTCGCACGAAGGGTGTGGAAACCCTCGCGTGGATGGAGAAGACCGGCACGCGCGGCATCGTGTTGGCCGGGCGCCCCTATCACCAGGATCCCGAGATCAACCACGCTATCCCCGAGCTGCTCACGAGCTTCGGTTTGGCCGTGCTCACCGAGGACTCCGTGGCGCACTTGGGCCAGCTGGAGCGGCCCATTCGCGTGGTGGATCAGTGGATGTACCATACGCGCCTGTACGCGGCGGCCAAGGTGGTCACCCAAAGGCGCGATCTCGATCTCATCCAGCTGAACTCCTTCGGGTGCGGCCTGGATGCCCTTACCACCGACCAGGTGCAGGAGGTGCTCGAGGCGGCCGGCAAGGTGTACACGGTGCTGAAGATCGACGAGGTGTCGAACTTGGGCGCGGCGCGCATTCGCGTGCGCAGCCTGCTTGCAGCTTTGAAGGACCAGGCCGACCGCGAGGCCGAGGCGGAAGCCGACGCCGCCGCCGAGAAGAGGGGCTGTCCGGCTGCGTGCATCGACTTGGACAACCTGGATAAGCTCGTGCCCGCCAGCTTCACCGAGAAGGCCGATGGCGTGGTGGCCGCGGCCGAGATCGAGCAACGCGAGGGCGCCTCCACCGAGTTCGCGCGCCCCCAGTTCACCGAGCAGATGCGCGATGAGGGCTGGACGATTCTGGCGCCCCAGATGGCCCCCTACCACTTCGAGCTTCTGGTGCCCATCTTCAAGCGCGCCGGCTACAACGTGGCGCTTCTGCCCTCGGTGGACCACGGCGCGGTGGACGCGGGCCTGAAGTACGTGAACAACGACATCTGCTACCCGTCCATCCTGGTCACGGGCCAGATTATGGAAGCGGTGCTGTCGGGCAAGTACGACACCGACAAGCTGGCCGTGCTCATCACCCAGACCGGCGGCGGCTGCCGCGCCACCAACTACATCTCGCTCATCCGCAAGGCGCTGAAGTCCGTGGGGCTCGGGCACATCCCGGTCATCGCCATCTCCTTCAAGGACCTGGGCGAGGAGAACCCTGGCTTCAAGATCACGCCGAAGATGCTCTACCAGGCCATTTACGCGCTGCAGTACGGCGATTTGCTCATGATGTGCTTGTATCGCACGCGCCCCTACGAGGTGGAGCCGGGCAGCGCGAACCGCCTGTTCCAGTACTGGATGGACGCCTGCAAGCACCAGCTCGAGCGCGGCGTGCGCCAGTCGGAGTTCCGCCGCACGGTGCGCCGCATCGTGGAGGACTTCGACGCGCTGCCCCTGGCCGGCGAGGGCACGAAACCCCGCGTGGGCGTGGTGGGCGAGATCCTCGTGAAGTTCCACCCGACGGCCAACAACCAGATCGTGGACGTCATCGAGCGCGAGGGCTGCGAGGCCGTGGTGCCCGGGCTTATCGAGTTCTTCCTGTTCGGCATCGCCGGCGGCATCTTCCAGCAGCCTATCGGCAAGTCGAAGAAGAGCGCGCTCGGGAGCAAGATCGGCCTGGCCGCCATCAAGAAGCTGCGCAAGCCCGTGAACGACGCGCTGGAGAAGTCGAGTCGCTTCCACCCGCCGGCGGACATCTACGAGCTGGCCGACTACGCGAGCGAGATCCTTTCCCTGTGCAACTCCATGGGCGAGGGGTGGCTGCTCACCGCTGAGATGGTGGAGCTCATTCGCTCCGGCTGTCCGAACGTGGTGTGCACCCAGCCCTTCGCCTGTTTGCCGAACCACGTGGTGGGCAAGGCCACCATTAAGGAGCTGCGCCGCCGCTACCCGGAGAGCAACATCGTGGCCGTGGACTACGACCCCGGTGCGAGTGAGGTGAACCAGCTCAACCGCATCAAGCTCATGATCGCCGTGGCCAAGGCGAATTTGGCCGAGAAGGAAGCCGAGGCCCGCGCCGCCCGGGCGGTGGCCCGCGACGGAGCGCCTGAGGAACCCGAGACCGTGGCGGCATCCGTAGAGGTGGAGACCACCGAGGTCGTGGGGTAGGCGGCCGCTTCTTTCCTGAATTGCTTTCAAGAGAGGTGAGCTTCCCCGACAAATGTCAGGGAAGCTCTTTTTTAATCATGTAGAGGATCGGGAGGAGCGCGACAGCGTTTCGTCGAAAATGCTGTCGACACACACGACGTCATCCCTGTGCGGGGCGGGATATGTCCTTTACGGTCGCCTTTCGACGTTGCGTCTTTCGAGAGCGAGGCGCAGCGTTAGACCAGCCGGTAGCCGATCCTCCATACGGTGAGAAGGTGGACGGGATTAGAAGGGTCGTCTTCGATTTTCTCCCTTATGCGGCGAACGAGCACGGTAATCGAGTCGAGGCTGAGCGGGTTCGATTCGTTCCAAAGGTGCTCGTAGATCTGCTCCTTGCTGAAAACATCCCCCAGGCTCGAGGAGAGCAAGTGCAGTATCTCGAATTCCTTGGCGGTAAGGCCAACGTTCTCGCCATGTTTCTCTACGAGGTATTGGCTCGGTTTCAGCACTAAATCGCCGAGAACCACATCTTGCTTGTTTTCCTTTGGGGGCTCGGGCTTTGCCTTCTGCGATCCCGTTCGGCGGAGCACGGCGGATATCCTCATGAACAGCTCCTCGGATTGGAAGGGCTTGGTCATGTAGTCATCGCCTCCGGCTTCGAAGCCGATGCTCTTGTCGACGATATCGCTTTTCGCCGTGAGGAATATAACCGGAGTGTCGCAGCCGGCTTCTCGGATCTTCCGACACAGGGCGAATCCGTTGGATTGGGGCAGCATCACGTCGAGGATGATAATATCGGCACCGCAGCTCTGCGCCATTGATAGCCCGGAGAGACCGTCGTAGGCCGAGAGGAGGCTGTAGCCGTGAGCTGCGGCAATCGGCCGGAGAGAATTGTGAATTTCTCGATTGTCGTCAATAAGCAGTATGTTGTTCACTGGGAGCCCCTTCTGGATGAGTGGGAAGTGCGAGGAAAAACGCAGACCCTTTTCCAAGCTCGCTTTCAACGGCTACCTCTCCGCCGAGGAGCTGTGCGTACTCTTTCACGATATAGAGTCCCAAGCCGCTTCCGTCTGGATTCGCGTTTCCCCAGTGACTCGTCTGGGAGAACCGATCGAAAATGGAGTCGAGATCTTCCCGCGCAATGCCGATCCCGTGATCCGTTACGGCGATCTGCACGTGTTTGCCGTCTTCGCAGATCCGTGCCGCCAATTCGACGATGCCCCCTTCGTGCGAGAATTTGATGGCATTGCTCATCAGGTTGAGTAAAACGTGACGCAATTTGCCCCAGTCTGAGTAGATGAGGGGGCAGGCCGGGTCTGCTTTCCGCACAATGGTCACGTTTCTGCGCCGGGCGAGGGGGAGCGTTTCTTGCAGAAGGTACTCGGTAAAGTCGAGTACATCGATCACTTCCCAGTTCATCTTCTCCTTGATGTCTTTGGATCTGCTGGTTTCAAGGATATTGTTGATGATCAGCAGCAGCTCTTTGCTGCTGGCCTCGGCGCTTGAGGCCAGTTGCTTTTCCTCGTCTGATAAGTTGAATTGCTTCGATTGCAGCGCTTCCAGATAGGAGATAGTGGCAGTAAGGGGGGTTTTCAACTCGTGGCTCATGGTCGCGAGGAAGTCGGACTTGTAGGCCGATTCCTGCTGCAGGCGTTCGTTGACCTTCTTTATCTCCTCCCTCTGGGCGATGGCCTGCTCGCTTAGTTTCTGCAGCCTCTCGGTTCGGTCGGCAACTTGCTGCTCCAGATTGCCGTAGAGATCGTCCAGCTCGTCGGTCATAGTGTTGAACGCGTTGATCATGGTCGACATCTCTTTGGTCGACTGGCTGTTGTTCAGCTTCATGTCGATACGCCCTCGGCCCACTTCGCCCAAACTCTCAACGACCGAGTGCAAAGGCTTGGTGACGAGGTGGCGTACGGCGAAGAAAAGGATGGCCAAGGCGGCGCACATTGCCAAGGTGTAATAGACGAGATCTCGCGCAAGTGCGGCGTTGTAGGATTCGATGTATCGTTCCGCGGGGATGCTGATGCTCAGGGCGCCCGCGATATCGCCCATGCTCCATCCTTCCTTTGCATAGCCGGTGATATCTATCTCGCCCTTGGGCGCTCCGTGACACGACAGGCACCCCTCTTCCACGGTGAGCGGCGTGCAATAGCGGAGGCTCATCGCCTCATCGTTTTCCACGAGTTGGTAGTACTCTCCAATGGCGGGATCTTCCTCGAAGGAGGCCAGAGCGCCTTGTTCCCACTCATCAGGGGCATCTCCGGGGTTTCTCGGATCGGTGCGCGTGAACTTAACCACGTAGTCGGTGCTCCTGTTGAACAGCTGGGCTACCGCTTTTGCCGCAACTGAGCAGTGCAGTCCCTTGAATTCGTATATGCCGTCCGAAGTGTAATTGATGCGGTTTTGATTGGCGTCGACGAAAGTCCACACGGCATCCATCTGCTGGGCGAAACCTCGGGCTTGCTCAACGAGTTCCTGCCTCAGCTGCTGCTCGTGGGTTTTGGCCGACCAGAGGCCGACAACGGCAATAATGAGGGTGATGAGGACGGCGCTGAGCACAACGAGCTTCACATCGATGCGAAGTTCCTTCCCGCCCACAGTGCCCCCTTTCGTTCTCTAAGGAATTCTAGCATCTCGAGATGCACGTTGCCTCTGCTGACCTTCGTGTTGTAATTTGTTAAGGATTCATTGATCTGCCGTCTATTGAAGCCGTTTTCCCGCGATTCCATAATCCTTCCCGTAAGGCAACGAGGGCGGGTGAGCCGGCCTGAAGCGATGGCACATTCCCGAGTTCGTTGCATGGGAGCGAGAAAGAGGAGATGGGAATGCTGGAACGACGTGCATTTCTAGGAGCGGCTTCGCTATTGGCAAGCTCGCTTGCCCTATCGGGATGCGTTGGCGGCGATGTTGAGCCCACCAAGACGCCGAAAACGGGAGAGGATACGGGTATTCAGCGGCAGCCAATCGACGTTCTGCCGGAGGGCGGTCAGTGGATGACGCTTTCCTGCTGGCAGTCCTGCGGCGGACGTTGCCTGAACAAGGGCTATGTGGTCGACGGTGTGATTATTCGCCAGAAGACCGACGACACTCACGATGATTCCCAGGATTACCCTCAGCAGCGCAGCTGTCCGCGCGGCAAAACGCTGTCCTCCACGTGGTTGGGGGAGGATCGCATCAAGTATCCCATGAAGCGCAAGCATTGGCAGCCGGGCGGGGTGGACTACCATCCCGAGCTGCGCGGGCAGGACGAATGGGAGCGCATCTCCTGGGACGAGGCGGTCGGGTACGTGGCCGACGAGGTTAAGCGGGTGTTCGAGCAGTTTGGTTCGCGTTCGTTTCTGGGCGTGTCGTGGGACGGGCTGCCCTATGCCAGCTATTTGGGCGGCAGCGTGGGCATCATGGCCACGGGATCCCGCGGCAGCGCGCGTTTGGCGCCGGCCCACCTGGGTGCGGAGCATGATGGCTGTGATGTGAAGCGCGGCCAGGCCAATGATCGCTTCGACTTAATGTACAACGCGGAGAACGTGGTGCTCTACAGCTTCAATCCCGCGTGGAACGCCATGGGTTCTCCCATGTGGCACTTCATGAAAGCGAAGGAGAACGGCGCGACTTTCACCGTGGTGGGTCCCGACTACAATATGACGGCCAGCATGCTCGAGGCCGACTGGATTCCCGTTCGTCCGGGCACCGATACGGCTTTCCTGTTAGCCGTCGCCTACGAGATGCTGCGCTTGGATGAAGAGGGCGGCAACGTCGTGGACTGGGACTTCCTCCACAAGTACACCGTGGGATTCGACGCCGAATCGATGCCGGCCAATGCGGCGAGCGCCGAGAACTTCCTCGGCTATGTCAAGGGGGAATACGACGGCGTTCCGAAAACACCGGAGTGAGCCACGAAGATCTGCGGCACGCCGGTGGAGGCAATCACCAAGTTCGCCACATTGCTGTCGAAGGAAAACAAGGTCATGACGTTCAATGCCTTCGGCTGCATGCGCCATACCGCACGGAGAACCTGGAGCAGCTCATGATCGCCGTCAACTCCATGGGCGGCCATTACGGCAAACCGGGGCAGTGCTGGGGCGGCTACTACTTCGATGGCGGAAGCGATGCGCCGTGCAACCTTATTTTGACGGGCAGCTCGGGAGTCGACGAGGCCAAGGAAAAGCTGGGAATCGCCCCGAAGAAGATGCTCGGCGAGCCGTGCGACGACGTGGTGAGCGCCGCACAGGTGTGGGATGCGATTCTCAACAAGAAGTACCATTTCACCGGAGACATTCGCAACGACGCTCCCGAGAGCGCCTGCGAGGAGCGCGACCTGGACGTCCGCTTTATGGATTTCGGCACGTGGTCTGCCATGCGCTCCTACCCCGATACCGTGAAAGCGGTGCGGGCCCTGCGCGAGGGCGGCATCGAATGCGTAGTGGGCCGCGGAATCCTTCCGAAGCTGGACATCCAGTTCTGCGATATCGTCGTTCCGGTCATCAGCGACTTGGAGAAGGAGGCCATCCTGGAGACGGGCGAGGGCGGCCGCGAAATTGTGTACCACTACGATAAAGTGTGCGATCCCCTGTACGAAGCGCGCACGAACCGGGAATTCGAGAGCGCCATCCTCACGGCGCTGGGGGAAGACCCCGCCGGCATGTATCCGCTTTCCGAAGAGCAGAAGCTGTACAACATCATGGCGGGCACCACGGTCATCTGCGACGACGGTGTGACCTATGAGCCCCTGCTTACCATAACCCAGGAAGATATTGACGCCATGGGCGTGGAGGGCCAGCCGCAACAGGGGCGCATCACGCTGCAGGAGTTCAAGGAAAAGGGCGTCTACCAGGTAGAGCGCAAGCAGGGCGACAACTTTGGCTTCATTGCGTACAAGGACTTCGTGGACGATCCCGTTGCCCACCCGCTGGCCACCGATTCCGGGAAATTCGAGATCTACTGCCAGTACAAGGCCGATATCCTCAACCAGGCGAAGCTTCGTGCAGGCGACGAGTGGAAGCCCTATCCCACCTACGTGACGCCCGTGGAGGGCATCGAGACCACTTACGCGGATTTCGAAGGCCAGGTGAAGGGCGACTTTCCCTACCTGATGTACAACACGCATTACCCTCGTTTCGGCAACGGCGTATACGGCAACACCAAGTCTCTGGGCGAGGCGTTTGCCACACCGGTGTTCATGGGAGAGAAGGTGGCGAAGGAGAACGGTATCGCCACGGGCGACACGGTTCTGGTGGAGAGTCCTCACGGAAGCGTGCTTCGCATAGCGTGCGTCAGCCCCACCTATATGGACGACGTGCTGGCACTTCCCAATGGCGGTTGGTCGCAGTTCAATGAGGAGGGCATTGACGTCATGGGCGGCGTCAGCACCCTGAACGGCACCCTCATGCAGGGTATGGGGTGCACCTCGTTCAATTCGAATAACGTGCGCGTGAGCAAATATGCGGGCGATCCGCTGGGAAGCGACAGCAGTCGTCAGGTCGTTCTGAGCGCGGAATAGGAGAAGATCATGGGAAAGAAGGGCTTTCATTTCAACCAGAGTCTGTGCTCGGGGTGCCACAGCTGCATGATGGTGTGCAAGGAGAACCATCATCTTCCCGAAGGGGCGTTCTTCCGTCGGGTGAGCAGCTTCGTGAGCGAGAACGGTTCCAAACCGGGCGTCTTCCACCTGTCACTCGCCTGCAACCACTGCATGGATCCCGCCTGCGTGGCGAACTGTCCCGTAGGGGCCATGTACGTTGACGAAGAGGATGGAACCGTGCAGCATGATGACAGCGCGTGCATCGGCTGCCAGTCCTGCGTGAAAAGCTGCCCCTATGGGGCTCCCCAGTATCGCGTCGATCTGAACATCACGCAGAAATGCGATGGTTGCTATGATCTGCGCGCGAAGGGCATAGAGCCAGATTGCGTCCAGGCGTGCCTTATGAGAGCGCTCACGTTCGGCGATATGGAAGAGACGGGGACGAATTTGGGCAAAGTGGCCTGTGCGCCGGAATCGACCACCTCTCCTGCCACGTATGTCGACGAGAGCGCCTATGCGGCCAGCTCGTTTCGGGATTGGCTGATGTAGGAACTGAAGTCATCCGGCTGTTGTCGAGGTTGCACGAGTGGCCCTCCCGTATCCGCCGCGCTCCCAGGGGGCGCGGCGGTTTCTCAAAACAGGAGATTGGCCGTATGGCGAAGAAGGGGCTGTTGAGATGAACCAAGTTCAGAGTGATGCGCTTGATGAGGTGCTGGTCGCCCGGGCGGCAATGTACGGGTTGCTGCAGCGCGTGTTCTCGGATGTGCCCGACCGGGCTCTCGCGGAAAATGAATCCTGTGAGGTTATGGACCAGTGCTTCGAGGTTTTAGGCGAGGCCTGGGGCCTTCGGGATTGCCGTACTTGCAAGGTTGGCGAAGGCGCCGGCCCGAAGGCGCCCGATGCGGCGCCGCTTACCTTGGAGGGGGAGTACAACCGCCTGTTCGTAGGCGTGGGCAAGCCGGCGGTGTGCATGTGGGAATCCATATACGCTACGAGGGTCAATGCGCTCTTTCAGCCGAATACTCTCGAAGTTCGAAACGTGTATCTGCGCAACGGCTTTAAACCTCTCGGCATGGGCAAGGTCGCAGATGATCACATGGCCATCGAATTGGCCTTTATGCGGGAGTTGGCTCTTGAAACAACGAGGGCCGGCGAGGCTCAAAGGGCGTCGCTGCTGACGGAGCAGCGACTGTTTCTGGAGGAGCACCTACTTCGTTGGGTCGATGCCTTCGCAGAACGGGTCGTGGAGCACGACAGAAGCGGATACTATCGCGACTATGCCCGCTTGCTTGCCGATTTCGTGGACAAGGATGCCGCTTTCCTGCCGGGAGCCTCTGCTTAAGCGGTTCTGCAGGCGCAGATAGTCCAAGACCAGCTAGTACTCTGCGAAGGCGGGGGCCACAATGAGATAGGGACTTCGGGACAACTATTCGCTGCCTACCCATTTTCCGTGTTATAATACGCATAAAAATACGGTGTTAAAGTAGATTGCATACGCATAAGGAGCGAAATCATGGTTGTCGTCGCCGATGGGAAGCTGGCTTTCAGCAAGGATCGGGTGGTGAGCGCCACCCAGGCCTCTAAGAACTTCGGAGAGTGCCGCCGCCGCGCGAAGCGGGAGCCGCTGTTCGTGACCGATCGCAATGCCAGCATCGAGACGGTCATCGTGGACTACGACGAGTTCGAGGCCATGGCGGTGGAACTGGAGCAGCTGCGCCTCCAGCGCCTCTACGATGTCGCGGCGCAGCGGTTGGCCGCCATCGATCGCGATCCCTCGGGGGAGACCGTGCCGTTCAGCGAGATACTGGGCGACGAGGGCTATGATGCCTTCTTGGCCCTTGATCCCGATGACCTTCCTGATGGGGAGCTTTTCGCATGAGCGGTTACGAGCTCGTCTTCTCCCGTGGGGCCCGCAAGGAGTACGAGGCGCTCGACGGCTCGGTTCGCTCGATGCTCAACAAAGGGCTTGCCCGACTCCGCGTTCGTCCCGCGGAGATAGGCAAGGCGCTCAGCGGAGCTTTGGCCGGATGCCGGGAGTTGAAGTTTCGGGCCGACGGCCTTCGTGTGATCTACCGTATTCGCGACGGGCAAGTTCAGATCGTGGACATCCTCGCCATCGGGGCCCGCGATCATGACCGCGCGTTTCGCGATGCCGAACGACGCTTGGGCGACGAGGGCTAAGTGGCCGCCTCCTCATATATAATGTACCTATGAGCACTTCAGGAAAACTCGTCATCGTGCCGACGCCCATTGGGAATTTGGGCGATATGACGCTGCGCTCGCTGGAGGCGCTGCGCGAGGCCGACGTGGTGTGCGCCGAGGACACCCGGGTAACGGGGAAGCTGCTCGCGCACTTCGGGATCGAGAAGCGGCTCGCGCGGCTGGACGAGGCGATGATCGGCTCGCGGGCTGCGGGCGTGGTGGAGCGCGTGGCGGCCGGCGAGGTGGTGGCCTACTGCTCGGACGCCGGCATGCCCGGCGTGTCCGACCCGGGGCTGCGACTTGTGGCCGCCGCGCGCGAGGCCGGCGTTGCTGTGGAGGTGCTGCCCGGCGCCTCGGCGGCGGCCTGCGCCTACGTGGCCTCGGGAACGGTGTGCTCGCGCTTCTACTTCGGCGGCTTCTTCCCACGCAAGGCGACCGAGCAACGGACGGTGCTCGCAGAGCTTTCCGGGCTGGACGCGGCTCTCGTGTTCTACGAGAGCCCGAACCGGCTGGTGGCGGCGCTTTCGGTCATCGCCGAGGTGCTGCCGTGGCGCGAGGTGGCGGTCTGCCGCGAGCTGACGAAGCTGCACGAGGAGGTGGCCCGGGGGAGTGCCGCCGAGCTGCGCGAGCGGTTCGCGGCCCGTGCCGAGGAGCCCGGCGGCGTTCGCGGCGAGATCGTGCTCGTGATAGACGCCCCGGGCGAGACGGAGGCGGCCGTCGGTGCCGAGGAGGCCGCGGCATCGGCTGCCGAGCGCGCTGTCGAGCTGGTGGCGGAGGGCCTGCGCACCAAGGAGGTCACCAAGCACCTTGTCGCCGAGTTCGGCATTTCCCGCAACGACGCCTACAACCTGGCCATGGAGGCCGCGCGATGACTTCGGTGTCATTCTGAGCGAGCGAAGCGAGTCGAATAATTTCATGGCAGCAGCGAGAAAGCGTCCGGCAAAAATGATGCCTCCCGAGCTCGTCTTCATCGACGGGCTGGAGGTCTGGCTCACCCGCAAGGCCATCAAGAATATGCACCTGCGGGTAAAGCCTCCCGACGGGCGCATCGAGGTGTCGGCGCCCCTGCACTTGCCGCTCGCCACCATCCGGAAGTTCGTGGGGGAGAAGCGCGACTGGATAGAGCGCCAGCAGCAGGAGATCGCGCAATCGCCCCGTGTCGAGGCCGCCGCGGCCACGCCTACGGAAGTGGCCCAGTGGAAAGCGGTCGTTGCGGCCTGCGTGCCGGCGCTCATCGAGGCGTGGGAGCCCGTCATGGGCGTGAAGGCGGGCAAGATCGCCTACCGCAACATGACGAGTCGCTGGGGCAGCTGCCAGCCCTCGACCGGCCGCATCTGCATCAACGTGCGCTTGGCCCTCTACCCGCCGGAGTGCTTGGAATACGTGGTCGTCCACGAGCTGTGCCACCTGCTTGAGCGCGGCCACGGCCCTCGCTTCCACGCGCTTATGGGCACTTTCATGCCTGACTGGAAAGAGCGGCGCGCCAAGCTGCGCTAGCGTCGGGATTCGGCACTGCGAAATTGAAGCGAACTTTTGTACTAAAAGGGCTTTTCATTGGGCTTGTATTACATTACAATGCGAACAAACATTCGGTTTTGAGAGCGAAAGGCCTGGTGAGAGCATGGGAGAGGTTGTTGGACGCAAAAAGAAGGCTGTGGTGACAGGAGCGCTGGCGCTTACCTTGGGCGCCGGCCTGGGGCTTGGCGCGGTAGCTTGGGGAAGTGAGGGGTCCGTGCCTGAGGAAAGTGTGAGAGCCGGGGACGCTTGGGCTCCGTTGGTGGGCCAGAAGTTGGAGGAGAAGGTGGCCGCTGCGGCCCGTTCCCATCGCGCCGAAGTGCGGCAGGCGCTTGCGGCCTATAGGGTAACGGACGCGGCGGCGCGGGAAGCTGCCACGGAAGCAGGGGAGCAAACGCCGGCCGAAGCCGCCGGGGCGCAGGACGCTCATCTTTCTGCCGAGGGTCCAGGTGCCTCATCGGGCGAGGCTGCGGGTGCGTGTTCGGAAGAGGCGGATCGGGCGGACGAACAGCGCGGCGGCCAGGAGGCGTCGAAGGGGTCCGGAAGTGCGGCGGAAGGCGGGGGATTCGCCTCTCAGCCGAGCGCGCCCGGGCCCGAACCTTCGGTGGAAGCATCGGCGGAAGGCGACTCTTCCGCTTCCGAAGAGGTGCCATCTGATGAGGGATCGAACGTCGATGGAACGCTCAAGCCTGGCACGCTGGTGGTAGACGGTACCGCCATTCCCTACCGCGATGTGCGCGGCGGCACGACGCCGAGCTCCGGGGGAGGTCTGTGGTTGGGGTCGGACGCGGTGGATGACGGCAGCTGGGGCTATTTCGTCGGACATAACCCCGGCTCGTTCGCACCGGTGCGTTCGCTGTCCTCGGGCGATGCCGTCGTCGTGTGCGACCGCTCGGGAGGGCAGCGCACTTATACGGTGAGGGATGTGTTCCAGGTGGAGGAGACGGCCACGTGGAAGACCATCGCTTCGCGGGTAACCGGTTACGGCGAGTCGGTGGTGCTGCAAACCTGCGCGGGCGACGGCATGAACGTCATCGTCGTCGCAGCGTAGGGGTGGGCGACTTTGCGGCACGCGCCGGCTTGAAAAGAGAAGAGCCCGGAAGCCCTTGGGCTTCCGGGTCGAACCAGCGGCTTGTCGGAGAGCCAGCGGCTACTCGTCGTCCTCGTCGCCGTGGCCGTGGTCGTGCTCGGAGATGTCGCTCACGGGCTTCTCCAGGCCCTCGATGACGATGCCGTTCTTCTCGGCGTAGTCCCACAGCGCCGCATGGATGGCCTCTTCGGCCAGCAGCGAGCAGTGCACCTTCACCGGGGGCAGCCCGTCTAAGGCCTCCATGACGGCCTTGTTCGTGACCTCCAGCGCCTCCTGCACTGTCTTGCCCTTCACGAGCACGGTGGCCATAGAGCTCGTGGCGATAGCGGCCCCGCAGCCGAAGGTCTTGAACTTCGCGTCGCGGATGACGTTGTTCTCGTCGATGTCGAGGTACACGCGCATGATGTCGCCGCACACCGCGTTGCCCACGGTGCCGCAGCCGCTCGCGTTCTCGATCTCGCCGACGTTCTGGGGGTTGGTGAAGTGCTCCATCACTTTATCGGAGTAGTTCATGGCCATGAGGGATTCTCTCTTTCTATGGGTGGGGAGGACGATGAAGGAGGTGATAGGGTGATGTTAGTTCGCGTAGGGGAAGCCGTCGGCCTTGAAGCGCTCGATGACCGATTCCACCTTGCCCTGCTGGAAGTCCTCGTACAGGGGGCTCATCATGCGCAGGTGCTGCAGCGTGGCCTTAAGCGAGTCCACGGCGAAGTCGATGTCGGCCAGGGTGGTGTCGCGGCCCAGCGTCAAGCGCAGCGAGCCGTGGGCGATCTCGTGGGGAAGGCCGATGGCCAAAAGCACGTGGCTCGGGTCCAGCGAGCCGGAGGTGCAGGCGGAGCCGGAGGACACGCAGATGCCCCGGGCGGCCAGCTGCAGCAGCATGCCTTCGCCCTCGATGAACTCGAAGGAGAAGTTCACGTTGTTGGCCAGGCGGCTCTCCCAGCTGCCGTTGAGCTTCGCCGAGGGGATCTCCTCCAGGATGCGGCGGATGGCGTGGTCGCGCAGGGCCAGCTGACGGTCGTGCTCGGGGGCGATTTCCTCGGCGGCCAATTCGGTCGCGCGGGTGAAGCCGACGATGCCGGGCACGTTCTCCGTGGAGCCGCGCCGCCCGCGTTCCTGCTGGCCGCCGTCGAGGAGGTTCTGGAGCTTCACGCCCTTGCGCACGTACAGGAGGCCGACGCCCTTAGGCCCGTAGATCTTGTGGGAGGAGGCCGACAGCATATCGATGCCCAGCTCGTTCACGTCGATGGGCTCGTGCCCGAAGGCCTGCACCGCGTCGGTGTGGAAAACGACGTTGGCATCATGGGCAGCTGCCGTCAGCTCAGCGATAGGCTCGATGGTGCCGATTTCGTTGTTGGCGAACATAATGGAGGCCAGGATGGTGTCCGGGCGGATGGCCGCCTTGAAGTCCTCAACGCTCACGAGCCCGTGCTCGTCCACGGGCAGGTAGGTCACTTCGAAGCCCTCGCGCTCCAGCGCCTGGCAGGTGTGCAGCACCGCGTGGTGCTCGATGGCGCTCGTGATAAGGTGGCGCCCCTTGGCGGCGTTGGCCCGGGCGAACCCCTTGAGGGCCCAGTTGTCCGATTCGGTGCCGCCGCTCGTGAAGAAGATCTCGCGCGGCGTTGCGCCGATAAGGCCGGCCAGGCTCTCGCGGGCGGCGGCCACGGCATCGGAGGCCTCCTGGCCCAAAGGATAGATGGAGGAGGGGTTGCCGAAATGCTCGGTGAAATAGGGGGTCATGGCCTCCACTACTTCGGGACGGACAGGCGTCGTGGACGCATGGTCAAGGTAGATCTGGCTCATGATGCTCCTGCTTCCGCGTTGGGGATGGGTTCGCCCGGCACGGTTCAGGGCCGTGATCGAGCTTCTCCATCTAAGTCTAGTAATTTGCTAGAGATTAATATAGACGGGTTGCGGAGATTGTCAAGAACCTCCTATGATTGTTACCATATTCCCGACGATTTACCCAGAATGGCGACCTCCGGTGAAGATTTCGACGAAGACCCGTTACGGCATGCGCTTCATGATCGACCTGGCCCAAAGCCAGGGGGAGGGCCGTGTGGCCTTGAAGGACGTCGCCGATCGCCAGGGGCTTTCCAAGAAGTACCTCGAGCAGGTCGTCGCGCCGCTTGCCAGCGCGGGGCTGCTCGATGTGACCCGCGGCAACCAGGGCGGCTACCGCTTGGCCCGTGAGGCGGCCTCCATCACGCTGGCCGACATTGTCGCCGCCTCCGAGGACGGCCTGGAGCTGCTCGATTGTATGGGGTCGCTCTCCACTTGCGAGCGCGCCGAGGGCTGTCCGTCCCGCCGCGTGTGGGGCGGTCTTCAGGCGGCCATCGGGGACTACCTCTCGGGGCTGACTCTCGCCGACGTCGCCGCTCCCGCCGCTGGTTCCAACTTGTAATCTCTCAGCTGCCCTCTTTCGCGTATCATGTGTAATTACCTGTGCCGCGACGAGAGAGGACGCTGTGGAAGACGAGGGGAAAAAGTACTGGCTCTCCATAGCTGCTTTCGTTCTCGTGTTCATCGCGGTCGTCGTCACGCTGTCCACCTTCATGCAGCAGACGAGCAACCGCATCGTTGCCCAGGCGAACCAGTACGTCTCTGATGCCACGGCCCAATCCTGCGTGCTGGTCTCCACCCTCATGGAGAACACGCAGAAAGACATCGAGACTATCGCCGCCCTTGCCTCGGAGTCGGCGGATGTGACCGACATCGTCACCAGCGAGGAATGGCTCATCAGCGTGGAGGAGACCTCGCCTTTCGACACCATCGACTTCGTTGATGTCGACGGCATGCAGCACTCGCCCCAGCACGAGCCGGTGAACGTGTCGGATCGCTCTTACTTCAAGCGGGCCATGGCGGGCGAATCTGGCATCGAGGCCGTATTCAACACCCGCATGACCCACGAGAACCTCGTGTACTTCTTCGCACCGGTTCGCGAGGGCGCGGACGGCCCGGTCGTGGGCTTGCTTCTGGCCCACTACAGCGAGAACCGGCTCGCCGATCTTCTGTCAGGCGATTTCTTCGGCTACGCGTCCCAGGTGATGCTGTGCTTGCCCACCGGGGAGGTGGTGGCCGCCACGGATTCCTCCTATGTTGGCAGGAACCTTATCCAAGAGGCGCAGGCCGACCCCTCTGCCACCTCTGGCGCCCGCGATCTGGAGCGCGCTTTTGCCAATCACGAGACGGTCACGTACAGCTACCAGGCTGAGCGCGGCACGGGCTCGGTGTGCCTTCGCGAGGTGCCGGGTCTCGGCTGGATGATGCTGGAGACGTTCCCGGCCGCCGCTACCGAGCAGATGATCAACGAGGCCAATGAAGGCGGTTGGAACGCCCTGTTCGTCATCGTGGTGGTATTCGTCCTCGTCATTGCCGGCATTATCTTCTACAACAACCGCCGCCACCGCTCGCTCACCCGCTCGATGCGCGATCGGGAGGACGTGCAGCGCGGGGTGGCCAAGCTGACCGAGCGGCTGGTGCTCATGGATTTGGATGCCGATCGGTTCCGCTACATGAGCGGCCCGGTCACGCCGAGTGACCCCTACGAGTTGGAAGGCCCCTACACCGCCATGATAGAGCGCCTGCAGGGCCTGGTCGTGGGCGACGAGGCCAAGGCGGAGGTGGCCAAGCTCTACGACAAGCACACGATCATCGATCTCATGCCGCCCGGCTCCGACGAGATCCGCTTCGAGTACCAGATGAATCGCGGGGGAGACGTCAAACGGGAGGACATCAACCTCATCTGCGTGCAGCGCGACGCGGCGGGGATGCCGACGCGGCTTCTCTACACAACCCAGGACGTCACGGCGCTCAAGCAGCGCGAGAAGCAGCTCCAGCTGGCCATGGAGGACTCCTATCGCGCGGCGGTTGCCGCCAACAACGCCAAGAGCGACTTCCTCTCGCGCATGAGCCACGATATCCGCACGCCGATGAACGCCATCATCGGCATGACGGAGCTCGCGCGCATGAACGAGGGGCATCCGGAGAAAGTGGACGACTGCCTGGCGAAGATCACGCTGTCGAGCAACCATTTGCTCGCGCTGATCAACGAGGTTCTCGATCTCTCCATGATCGAGAACGGGCGCCTGGTGCTTACCGTGGGAGAGGTGGATCTGCGAGCGTTGGCTCTCGAGATGGAGACGATGTTCTCGCAGCGCTGCGAAGAATCGGGCATCGCCTTCGTGATTGAATTCGAAGGGCTCGCCCATCCGCTGGTAGAGGGCGACGGGCTTCGCTTGCAACAGGTGTTCATGAACATGCTCGGCAATGCGGTGAAGTTCACGCCGGCGGGCGGCTCGGTGTCGCTGCGGGTTGTCGAGCACGCCTCTCGCGTCGAGGGGACGAGCGACTACGAGTTCGTCTTCGCCGACACCGGCTGCGGCATGGCGCCTGAGTTTCTGGCGCACGTCTTCGAGCCCTTCGCGCGTGAGCACGACTCGCGCACCGAGTCCGTGGAGGGCACGGGGCTGGGGCTTTCCATCGCCCAGTCCGTCGTCTCGCTGATGGGCGGCACGATTGATGTGGAAAGCGAGCCGGGTCGCGGCACGGTGTTCACGGTGCGGGTGAGCATGCGCTATGTGGAAAGGGACGCGAAAGGCTCCCTCGAGGAAAGCGACGACGCCGACGCCCTGTGCGATGTTTCGCAGGGGGATGCGCCCGCGCCGAGGGGCGCCGATTTGAGCGGCGTGCGCGTGCTGCTTGTGGAGGACAACGAGCTTAACAGCGAGATCGCCGTGGCGCTGCTGGAGTCCCTCGGCGCGGCGGCCGAGACGGCGGCCAACGGCCAGGAGGCCCTCGATGCGCTGGACGCGAGCGAGCCGGGCCATTTCGACGTGGTGCTCATGGATATCCAGATGCCCGTCATGAACGGCCTCGAGGCCACGCGCCGCATCCGCGAGAGCGAGCGCGATGATTTGCGCGCGCTGCCCGTCGTGGTGCTCTCGGCCAACGCGTTCACCGAGGATGTGCAGGAATCGAAGCGCGCCGGCGCCGACGACCATCTCTCCAAGCCCATCAGCGTAAAGGATCTTGCGGCAACGTTGGGTGGAATCCTCGGGCGCTCCTGATCCTTGCGGCGCTCGCGTCCCTCGCGACCCTTGCCGCCCTGGTTCCTCACGGCCCCGCGCCATCACGCGCCTACGGCGCAGCGCGGAGTCGAAGGATCGTGCGGCCCTTCCCTGTGTTAAGATAGCCTGCACGCAACAACCCTAAAGGGGAGCGGCGGTGTCATCGGCCGCCTGCGCCCGGAAAAGGAGTCTTACCCGCTATGCCTAAGGGAACCTTCGGCGTCACCACGCCCATCTACTACATCAACGCCGCGCCGCATCTGGGCACCGCCTACACCACGGTGGCCGCCGACACCATCGCGCGCTACGAGCGCATGAACGGCTACGACGTGTCGTTCGTCACCGGCACCGACGAGCACGGCCAGAAGATCGCCGAGACCGCCGAAAAGAACGGCATGACCCCGCAAGCCTGGTGCGACTCACTGGCCCCGGCCTTCACCGATGCGTGGAAGACGCTGGATATCGACTACACCAACTTCGTGCGCACCACCGAGGATCGCCAGACCCGTGCCGTGCAGAAGTTCTGGCAGGGGCTCTACGACGCGGGCTGGCTGTACAAGAGCGCCTACGAGGGCTGGTACTGCGTGCACGAGGAGACCTACTACGCTGAGAGCGACTTGGAGAAGAACGAGGACGGCGAGTTCGTGTGCCCCGACTGCAAGCGCCCGGTGCGCTACGAGTCCTCGGGCGAGGAGAACTGGTTCTTCAAGCTCTCCGAGTTCCAGGACAAACTCCTCGCCTTCTATGACGAGCATCCGGACTTCATCCGGCCGGTCAGCCGTCGCAACGAGATCGTCTCCTTCGTGAAGGGCGGCTTGCAGGATCTGTCCATCTCCCGTTCCAGCTTCGACTGGGGCATCCCCGTGCCGTGGGATGAGGGCCACGTGTTCTACGTGTGGGCCGACGCGCTCATCGCGTACCTCACGGGCATCGGCTACGGCGACCCCGAGCGCGAGGCCGAGTTCGATCGTCGCTGGCCCATTCAGTACCACTTTGTGGGCAAGGACATCACCCGCTTCCACTGCGTCATCTGGCCCGCGATGCTCATGGCCGCTGGCATGCCCATCACCCACACGGTGTTCGGCCACGGCTTTCTGCTCACCAAGGGCGAGAAGATGTCGAAGTCGAAGGGCAACGGGCTTATGCCGGCCGACCTGGTGCGCGTGTTCGGGGTGGACGCCTACCGCTATTACTTCATGAGCGACGTGCAGTTCGGCCACGACGGCTCCATCTCCATGGAGCGCATGGTGCAGGTGTACAACGCCGATCTGGCCAATACCTGGGGCAACCTCGTCTCCCGCGTGACGAACATGACCACGAAGTACTTCGAGGGCCGCGTGCCCGAGGCGCCTGCCGGTTCCGAGGACAACCCCCTGCGCGAGATCGCCGACACCCTGTACGCGGAATACGACGCCTGCATGGCCGAGGTGGACTTCACCGGGGCCGCGGCGGCGGTGCAGAAGCTGGCGAGCCGCGTGAACCTGTACGTGGAGGAGAGCGCCCCCTGGACGCTGGCGAAAGATCCCGCCCGCGCCGATGAGCTGGCCGGCGTCATCTACAACTGTCTGGAGGCCATCCGCATCATCGCCCTGTACATGGCGCCGTTCATGCCGAACACCTCGGCCGAGGTGTTCCGTCGCCTGGGCCTGGGAGAGATCGCCGACACCACCGACATCCAGGAGGCCACGGCCTGGGGCCAGCTGCCCGCCAGCGTCGCCGTGGAGGTGGGCGACCCCCTCTTCCCCCGCCTGGATGTGGATAATCTGCCCGAGCTGTAGGCGATCATGAGAGACCAAGATCCCGTTTTTTATGACGCACTGTTTCGGCAGAAGCGCAAAGGGGGGAAGTGGCGTGTGATGCCCTCGCCGGTGCTGGAAGGCCCGGTGGCCGACACCCATGCGCATCTGCAGATGCTGGCCGATCCGGCCTGCGAGTTGGCCCGCGGCGGTGCTCACGGCGTCGCCTTCGTGGAGACCATCGTCGATCCGGCCGAGGACGGCTTCGCCACCTTCGACGTCCTGCCTCTCTGGCTCATGGAGGCCGCTCGCGATCTGAAGGTCATGGAAGAAGAGGACGATGGCACGGCCGGCATTGTCGCCGCTCCGGCGGTGCCCCACGTGCGCATCGCGGCCGGCGTGCACCCGCACAACGCCAAGGAGTGGGCGCCGGAGCTTAAGGCCGCCCTGCGCGAGCGTTTGCGCGACCGCCGCGTGAGCGCGGTGGGGGAGATCGGGCTCGACTACCACTACGACCTGTCGCCGCGCGATGTGCAGCGCGAGATCTTCCGCGCTCAGATTCGCCTGGCCAAGGAAGCGGGACTGCCCATCGCGCTGCATATGCGCGAGGCTCACGACGACGGCTTCGCCATTCTGGAAGAGGAGGGCTTTCCCGAGGCGGGAACGCTTCTGCACTGCTTCAACCTGGATGCCGCTGAGGTGGCGCGTTGGGTGGAGGCCGGCTGCTACATCGCCTTCGGGGGCCCGCTTACCTTCAAGCGCGCCGACGAGGTGCGCGAGGCCGCCAAGCTGGTACCGGCCGATCGCCTGCTCACCGAGACGGACTCGCCCTACATGACCCCCGAGCCTCTGCGCGGCACCGATTGCGGCCCCGCCCACACCATCTACACCGCCGACGTGCTCTGCGAAGTCCGCGGCGCCACGACGCCCGAGGCCCGTGCCGCCCTGCTCGCCCAGCTCTACGAGAACGCACAGCGCCTCCTCAACCGCAAGCCCACCCCGTGGCAGAAAGGCAGCAGCAATGCATAGAGTGATTTTGCACGGGTCGTGTCGGGCCGATGGGCGCAGTGCCGCGCTGGCCGACGAGCTGTTCAATGCCTGCATCGAGGAGTGCCCGGAGGACGGGGTGTCCATCGTGTCGGTGTCGTCCACCGAGGTGCGGCCGTGTATCGGCTGCGATGAGTGCCGCGCCGTCGCCGAGGAGCCCATCCACGTGTTCGAGGAGGGCGATCCGCTGCTGCCTCAAGAGACGGTGGCGGAATCCGGTGCTCTGTTCCACCATTGCGTCATTGACGATGACATGAACGAGGTGCGCAAGCACCTGGATGCGGCCGATGAGCTCATCGTGGTGTGCCCGGTGTACTTCGCCAGCGTGCCGGCTCAGATGAAGGCGCTGCTCGACCGCCTGCAGCCCTACTACTTCACCGACCTGCGCACGCGGCCCAAGCGCCCTGCGGTCATCCACGTGGTAGGAGTCGGCGGCGATCCCCACGGCTTCGAGCCGCTCATCGGCACGGTGCGCTCGGCGCTGTCCGTGGCCGGCTTTGCCGTAGAGCTCGTGCTCGACTGGGTGGGGAAGATTCGCGCTGACGGCGAGATCACGGCCGACGCCGAGGAGTACCCGCTGCCCCCCGTGGGCGGCTTCGGCGCCCTGGGCCTCGACTTCGATGACGACTATGAGGTTGTGGAAGTGGAGGGCGTGGAAGAAATCGAGGAAGTCGAAGAGGAGGAGGACAACGACGGGACGACCGAAGCTGCCGAGCACCGCCCGAAGGATCGCGCGAAGCTGTCCGTAAGCCAGAAGGCGCCCGCCCCTAAGCAGGATGCCCCGAAGTCGGGCTCCCGCGGCCCGCGCAAGTCCTCCGGCAAGGGCGGCGGCCCGGCCTACGGGAAGAAGAACACCAAGAAGAAGGGCAACGGCCGTGGCGGCCACCGATAGCTATGCCGGCGGCGACGGGCGCCTGTCGCCGCTCTCTACGCCGAGTGCCACCCGCGCGGTGCTCGAGGCCCACGGCATCGGCACCAAGTACACGCTCGGCCAGAACTTTCTCGTGAACGACGACGTGCTGAAGAAGATCATCGCCCTGGCCGAGGTGGACGAGGCCGACCGCGTTTTGGAAGTGGGCCCCGGCATCGGCACGCTCACCATCGCGCTCCTGAAGCACGCCGCCAGCGTCGTCGCCATCGAGCGCGACCCCGACCTGCCCGCCGTCCTCGCCGACACCCTGCACCCCTGGCGCGAGAAGTTCGCTCTCATAGAAAAGGACGCCCTTGACGTAACCGGGGATGACATTGTTGCGGCTATGGCCGAGATCGGCGCAGACACGGGGTGCCTTGACCGAGCGAGTTCCGCAGCGAACGAAACAGCCCAGTGGGCTGTTTCGCAGAGCGAGGACTGTCTGAGCGAATCAAGGTACCGCGTGGCTGTGCCTCAGGAGGAGCTTCAGCCGAGTCTTCCCAGCAAGCTGGTCGCGAACCTTCCCTACGCCGTGGCCGCCACCGTCGTGCTCGACTACTTCGAATCCTTCCTCTTCTTGGACTCCGCCACCATCATGGTGCAGAAGGAGGTGGCCGACCGCATGGCGGCCGCCGTGGGCACGAAGAACTACGGCGCTTACACCGTGAAGCTCGGCTTGCACGCCGAGCCGGCCGGCCGCTTTCCCGTGGGCCCGGGCAACTTTTTCCCGCCGCCCCGGGTCGATTCCGCCGTCATCCGCCTGAACCGTCGCGTGCCGCTCATGGCCGATGGGGCACCTGCCACGCCGGAGGTCATCGCTGCTGCGGCTCTCATAGCCGACGCCGCCTTCGCCAACCGCCGCAAGACCATCGCCAACTCCTGCAAGACCTACTTCTCCGGCCGCGGCTCGCTCTTGCTGGGAGCCTCGGGTTCGTCGGCTGGGCTAAGGGCCGTGGATGGCGCCCTGTCTGGTGGTGTTGGGGGCGCCTTCGTCCTCGACGGAGCCGACATCGTCGATCACCTTCCCGCCATCTTCGATGCCGCCGCCATCGACCCCCGCCGCCGCGGCGAAACCCTGACCCAGCAGGAATTCCTCGCCCTCGGCGCTGCACTGCTGAAAGAGGCGACCGTCTGATCTCTTTCTGTGATATGATGCAAAAATCATATTGAAGGGAGGGGTTATGGACGATCTGGTTGCGGAGCTGCAGGATTTCCGCCACCTGCGCTGGGACGAGCGCACGACAACCTCGGGAACGAGCGGCACCTTCCCGAAGGCGCGGGCCGGCGAGGGGAGGGCGCGCCGCTACTACAAGCTCTCCTGCTACGACAGCTACCGGGGCATTTACGGCCATGAGTGTGTCAATGAGCTTCTGGCCGGCCGCGTGATGGAGCACCTGGGCATTCCCCATGCACGCTATCGGCTCATCCACGGGCTCGTGGTCATCGACGGCGAAGAGCGCGAGACGTGGCTCAACGAGTCGCCGAGCTTCCGCGCGCCCGACGAGCGCAAGATGGCCTTCGATTTATTCTACGACTTGAACCGGCGCCCCGGGGAGTCGCCGTTCGACCTTGCGCGGCGCTACGGTTGGGGCCCGCAGGTGGCGGCCCTCATCATTGCTGATTATCTCATCGCCAATCGGGATCGCCACGGCGCAAACATAGAGGTGATACGCAGCCCCGAAGGCTCGGTGCGCCTCGCGCCGCTGTTCGATAGCGGCTTGTCCTTCGTGTTCTCTTGCTACGGGGATGAGGAGCGCGTGCGCGCCTTCGACCCCTTAAGCGACGTGAACGCCAACAATTACCTGGGGACGCGCTCGTTGGAAGAGAACTTGCGCTTCGTGGGCGAGCTGGTGGAGACGCCCCTGCCAATGCCGCCTCTCGGCGAGGGGCGCATACGGGCCTTGACCGATGGCATCGGCCACGCGGTATCCGATGCCCATGTTGCGAAGATGCGCGAGATGCTTGCACGGCGCTGGGAGCATCTGCTCGCGGGGGGCATCGTCGTCGAGAGCCGGTCGGACGGCCTGTCGAGGGAGGGGTAGTCGTGTTCGCCTTCGACATCATCGACGGCCGCGCCCGCAATGCCGTTCCCTGCGGCCGTCTCTTCTACGACGCCGAACGCGACGAATGGGGCATCCAGATAGCGGAGGGCGCAGGCCCCGAAGAGGTGCCGTTCCTTTTCTCCTCGTTCGTCGAAAGGGGGGAGCGCGCGATAGGGCCTGCGTGGGCGCGTCGCTGGGTGGCCGAGCGCGTGGTGCCTCCGGGACGGCAGAACCTGGGAGAGGTCTTGAGGGCGAATGGCCTCCGGGAATACAGCGAGTTCGCCCTGCTCGCTATTGGGAAGGGGGCCTGTTCGCAGGATTATTTCGTGCTGCGCGGGCCGTTTCCCGTCGATGACGATGGCGAGATACTGGACGACCGGCGCCAGTTGCGCCAGTCCATCGGGCGCGCGGTGGCCGAGGCGCGCCGCGAGCAGGGTATGACGCAGAAACAGCTGGCCGAGAGGGCCCTGGTGGATCAGGCCGTCGTCAGCCGCGTGGAGCGAGGTCGCGCCAACATCACCTCCGATCTTCTGGCGGATGTGGCCTGCGCCTTGGGAATGTGTGTGGAAGTGACGCTGGCGCCGGCGGCGGTGTACAATGGCGAGCCTGACGAAGGACGATCGGGCCTCTAGGTCCTGGAAGTGAGCGGGCCGATAGGCCCTGGAAGCGAGGGTGCCATGGGAAAGACGGCGGGACGGGCAAGGTTCGCGCGCATCGGCATCGCGGTGGCGGTGCTCGTGGCGCTGGCGGGCGTCGGCGTGGCCCTGGCCATGACGGTGGGCGGCTTGGCCCCGGCCGGGGGCTCGAATGCCCTGGTGGTGGAAGAGCCCGCGAGCCGTCCCCAGGACACCTTGGAGGCAGAGCCGGCGGCCCCGGCCGATGCCGCCGCGGGAGAGGCCCCGTCCGAGGAGGCCGCGCCCCCCGCGCCCACCCCTTCCACGACCGGCGCGCTTAAAGTCGTCGGCGCCCAGCTCACCGATGCCTCCGGCGAGCCGGTGCAGCTGCGCGGCGTCTCCACCCACGGTCTGGCCTGGTACCCGCAGTACGTGAACCAGGAGTTCTTCACCGAGCTGCGCGACGTGTGGGGCGCCAACGTTGTGCGCCTGGCCACCTACTCGGCGGAAGAGGGCGGCTACGCCACGGAGACGGGCGACCGCACGGCGCTGAACGACCTGGTGGTGCGCGGCGTCCAGTACGCCCAGGCCGCCGACTTGTACGCGGTGGTCGACTGGCACACCCTGTCGGATGCGAACCCCGCCACGAACCAGTGGGCCGCCGAGGAGTTCTTCCGTTCCGTGTCCGGCGCCCTGGGGGACGCGGACAACGTCATCTACGAGATCTGCAACGAGCCCAACGGCGGCACCACGTGGGCTGATATCAAGGCCTACGCTGAGGCGATCATCCCCATCATTCGCGCCAACGACCCGGACGCGGTCATCGTCGTGGGCACGCCCACCTGGTCCCAGGATCTCGCCGCCGCGGCGGCCGACCCGCTGCCCGACGCCAACGTCATGTACGCGCTGCACTTCTACGCCGCCACTCATGAAGATGACCTGCGCCGTGCGCTTTCCACGGCGGTGGCCGGCGGCCTGCCCGTGTTCGTGACCGAGTTCGGCATTTGCGAGGCAAGCGGTGCCGGCGAGATCGACTACGCTTCGGCGAACCTGTGGGTACGCCTCATGAACGAGCTGGACGTGAGTTACATCTGCTGGAACCTGTCGAATAAGGACGAGACGGCGGCCCTGTTCAAGCCCGGCTGCGCGAAGACCTCCGGCTTCACCCTGGACGACCTCACTGACGAGGGCCTATGGCTCGTCGACACCCTGAAGAGCCCCGGCTTTTCCCGCGAGGAGGTGGCGCTGGCCCGGGCCGAGGTGAAGGACAACAGCGCCGGAGCCCAGATGCTCGTCTCCGCCGACGACACCCTGCAGTGGACCTTCCAGGTGGCCGACCGTTGGGAGGAGGGCGGCCGCACCTTCTTCCGCTACGAGATGGCCGGCTCGAACTACAGCGCCGGCGTGAAGAGCTGGTCGGTCGTGGTGCCCTTCAACGGCGAGGTGACCTTGGAGGACGCGTGGAACTGCAAGGCTTCGGCCTCAGGCACGCGGCTCACTGTCGCCAACGGCGCCCACAACGGGAACGTTCCCGCCGGCGGTTTTGTGCGCGACGTAGGCTTCATCGTGAGCGGCCCGGCGGATCTGGCCGTGGTGGAGTACGAGTAGCGCGCGGCTTCCCCTCCGCTCGCCAGTTCGCCTTTTGACGGCGATGGGTGCGAGCATACAATAGTTGTCACGGCGTCACGCAGGCGATTCAAAGGAGGTTCGGTTGTGCGCACGGTAAGACTGGCGACGGAGGCAGACGCGGCAGGCATTCTGGCCGTGTACGCGCCCTATATCCGCGATACGGCGGTCACGTTCGAAACTGAGACCCCCTCGTTGGACGCCTTCCGCTGTCGCATGGCCTCTATCATCGGCGACTATCCCTATCTGGTGGTGGAAGAGGACGGCTCCATCGTCGGGTTCGCCTACGCGCACCGGCTGGGGGAGTGCGCCGCCTATGCGTGGAACGCCGAGCTGTCCATCTACTTCGCGCCGGGCTGCACCTCCCGAGGATGGGGCAGCGTGCTGTTCTGGGCGCTCATCGACCTTCTGGCCCTGCAGGGCGTGCGCAACGCCTACAGCCTCATCACCGTGCCCAACGAGGCGAGTCTGGCCTTGCATGAGAAGTTGGGCTTTGCGCTCATGGGCATTCAGAAGGAGGCCGGCTACAAGCTGGGCGCCTGGCACGATGTGGCGTGGCTGCGCATGGCCATCGGCGACTTCTCAGCGGCTCCCGAACCCCGCGTGCCGCTTTCCGCCATGGATCCCGATCAGGTGGCCGAGGTGCTCACCGCTGCTGAGGACGCGCTGGCGCGGTTGGGGTAGCGGTGCTGCGTGTCGGCGCGATTCGGCTGAGGCGGACGCAATGGCGACGCCGCAGCGGTCGGTGTGGGAAAGCGCCGGGAACCGATGACGGTTTTGGGACGGCTTTGCCGCGACCACGGCAGAGCCGATACCCGCTATACTGGCTTGCAAAAGACGAGGCGACCGAAGGCGGGGAACGTTCATGGATCAGAAGATGGAGCAGGCACGGGCTGTGCTGGCGAGCCGTTTCGGCTACGACGCGTTCCGTCCGGGGCAGGAGGCAGTGGTCTCGGCGCTCCTTTCCGGTCGCGATGTGCTGGCAGTCATGCCCACCGGTGCCGGCAAGTCGGTGTGCTACCAGGTGCCGGCCGTCGTCATGGAGGGCATGGCGCTCGTCGTGAGCCCGCTCGTGTCGCTCATGGCCGACCAGGTTCGGGCCGTGCAGGAAGCGGGCATCCGCGGGGCGTACCTGAATTCCACGCTGGCGCCCGGACAGCAGGCCGAGGTGCTGCGCCGGGCGGCCGAGGGCGCCTACGACCTCATGTACGTGGCTCCCGAGCGCCTGGCCGATCCGCGCTTCGCCGAGTTCGCCCGTACGGCGCGGCTCGCGCTGATCGCCGTGGACGAGGCCCACTGCGTGTCCCAATGGGGTCAGGACTTCCGCCCCTCGTACCTCTCCATCGGCCAGTTCATCGCTGAGCTGCCCGTCCGCCCTCCCGTGGCGGCGCTCACGGCCACGGCCACCGATCTGGTGCGCCGCGACATCGTGCGCCTTCTGGGCCTGCGCGACGCGGCCTGTACGGTCACGGGCTTCGACCGGCCCAACCTGCGTTTCGCGGTGGAGCGGCGCGAGCCCAAGCAGAAGCTGGCGCGCCTGGATGCCTTCATCGACGAGCGACGGGCCGAGTCGGGCATCGTCTACTGCGCCAAGCGGGCGACGGTGGAGGAGGTGTGCGACCACTTGCGCGAGCGCGGCATCGCGGCCACCCGCTACCACGCGGGGCTCACCGCCGAGGAGCGCGAGCGCAACCAGCGGGCCTTCGTGAACGATACGGCCCCGGTCATGGTGGCCACCAACGCCTTCGGCATGGGCATCGACAAGTCCAACGTCAGCTACGTGGTGCACTACAACATGCCCGGGTCGGTGGAGGCCTACTACCAGGAGGCCGGCCGCGCCGGGCGCGACGGAAGCCCGGCCGAATGCCTGCTTCTGTGGTGCGACGGCGACATCGCCACGGGCCGTTTCTTCATCGAGCAGGAATCGACCCACGAGGGGCTCACGGCCGAGGAGGCCGAGGTGGTGCGCGCGAGCCGCCGCCGCATGTTGGAGTCCATGGTCGGCTACTGCTACACCACCGGCTGCTTGCGCTCTTATATCCTCCGCTACTTCGGGGAGGATGCTCGGGATGGGGCTCTTCCGTCGCAGGGAGGGGCGACCGAGGTCGCCCCCTACGGTGGGGCGGGTGCCGGTGGCGCAAACCTGCTTGACGGTGCTGCCTGCGCCCCAGACTCCCGCGATGGCCATGCCGCCTGCGACCCCACCCTCCGTAGGGGCGGATCTTGGTCCGCCCTCCCGACCGAGGAAAATTCTGCAAGCTCGTCGGCGAAGCGGTGCTGCTCGAACTGCGACGGGGAATTCGAGGCCGTGGACGTCACCGCCGAGGCTCGCGCCATCATGCGCTGCGTGCAGGCTCTGCGCGGCCGCTTCGGCAAGACGACGGTGGTGGACGTGCTGCGCGGCGCCGACACCGAGAATCTGCGCCAGTGGGGCCTGGTGAACCTGCCGGTCTACGGCACCTCCGAGGCTCGGCGCGCCCTGCTCATGGAGGTGGTGGAACTTTTGGCTGCCGACGGGTATCTCGCCATCACCGAGGGGAAGTTCCCGCTTGTGGGCTTCGGCCCCCGCTACCGTGAGGCCGCTGAGCCCGATTTTGCGCTGCGCATCAAGCAGACGCCGAAGGTGCGCAAGGGGAGCGCGGCCAAACCGCCGAAGGCTGCCCGTCCTGGCGCCGCCGATCTCTTCGAGCGTTTGCGCGCCCTGCGTCTGCGCCTGGCCCAGGAGGCCGCCGTGCCGCCCTACGTCATCTTCCACGACGCCACCCTAGCCGCTATGGCCGCCGCCCGCCCCGCCACGGAAGAGGAGCTGCTAGCCCTCCCCGGCGTCGGCGAGAAAAAACTCGCCACCTACGGTAAAGCGTTCCTGGAAGAGATTGCGTCTGTCCCCGAAGCAACCGAAGTTGAGTAGGCTCGGAGGGGCCGAGGGGGCCCGCGCGCAGGTTGCGCAGCGACTGGAACAGCCCAGTGGGCTGTTCCACAAAGCGAGCCATTGCTTGAGCACGGGTTCCCTCGGCCCCTCCGAGCCGGACAGCTTCCTTCTCCTTTCCTGCTTCCCATGCTTCAATTCCCCGTTACAACCTTGTTTCTAGGCGAATTGCGGGGCGAGTTGCTCACATTTCGCGGTAGCATGGTCGCAACCGATTTCTGTCGTAAGGAGCACCATGACCAAGATTCAAATGACCACGCCGCTTGTGGAGATGGACGGCGATGAGATGACCCGCATCATCTGGCAGATGATCAAAGACGAGCTGATCTGCCCCTTCGTGGACTTGAAGACCGAGTACTACGATTTGGGCCTGGAGAACCGCAACGCTACCGACGATATGGTCACCATCGAGTCCGCCGAGGCCACCAAGCGTTTGGGCGTGGCCGTGAAGTGCGCCACCATTACGCCGAACGCCGCTCGGGTGGAGGAGTACGACCTGAAGCAGATGTGGAAGAGCCCCAACGGCACCATCCGCGCGATGCTCGACGGCACGGTGTTCCGCACCCCCATCATTGTGAAAGGCATCGAGCCCTGCGTGCGCAACTGGACGCGCCCCATCACCATCGCCCGCCATGCCTACGGCGATGTGTACAAGAACGCCGAGATCCGCGTGCCCGGCCCCGGCAAGGTGGAGCTTGTGTACACCGGCGACGACGGCACGGAGATCCGCGAGCTGGTGCACGAGTACGACGGCGCCGGCGTGGCCCAGGGCATGCACAACCTGGACGCCTCCATCGCGAGTTTCGCCATGAGCTGCTTCGAGTTCGCCCTGGACACCAAGCAGGACCTGTGGTTCGCCACCAAGGACACCATCTCCAAGAAGTACGACCACCGCTTCAAGGACATCTTCCAGGAGATCTACGACGATAAGTACGCGGCCCGCTTCGAGGAGGCCGGCATCGAGTACTTCTACACGCTCATCGACGACGCCGTGGCCCGGGTCATGAAGGCCGAGGGCGGCTTCATCTGGGCCTGCAAGAACTACGACGGCGACGTGATGAGCGACATGGTGTCGAGCGCCTTCGGGTCGCTGGCCATGATGACCTCGGTGCTCGTGAGCCCGGCGGGCGTCTACGAGTACGAGGCGGCTCACGGCACGGTGCAGCGTCACTACTACAAGCACCTGGAGGGCAAGGAGACCTCCACGAACTCCGTAGCCACCATCTTCGCCTGGTCCGGCGCCCTGCGCAAGCGCGGCGAATTGGACGAGCTGCCCGACCTCGTGGCTTTCGCCGACCGCTTGGAAGCGGCTACCCTGGCCACCATTGAGGCCGGCGAGATGACCGGCGACCTCGCCCGCATCACGACGCTGCCGAACCCCGTGACCCTTTCCACGGGCGAGTTCATCGGCGCCATCGCCAAGCGCCTCGCCGCCTAGGTAACTTCGGCTGCTCGCTGCAGATTTCGCGCCGCCTCATTCCCTTTCGGCCCGACCGCTTCCAGCCCGCGGTCGGGCCTTCTCGGTTCTTGAGAACTCGAGTTGCGGCCTCTTTGCAGCAAAATAGGATGCTCCATCGGACGCGCATACGCCCCGCCTGTCTTAAGATGGGAGGGCTTTTTATTAGAAGTTGCGAGCGCGGCGTCTGAGAGGCGCGGCGTTCGGATGGGCGCGGCGCCGAGGCGGGTGCGCTCTTGCAGGGAAGGAGAGCGTTTATGGCACGCATCGAACTGGAAATATACACCCCGGGCTATAAGCCCAACGGCCGCGAAGTCGCCGTCATTGAAACATCGCGTGGCATCGTTCGCGCGGAGCTATTCGGATGCGAGGCTCCCGTCACCGTGGGCAACTTCATCGAGCTGGCCGCGAAGGGCTTTTACGATAGTCTGAAGTTCCACGCGAAGAAGCCCGGATCGGTGGTGCTCGGCGGCTGTCCCACCACGCGCACCATGGGACCGGCCCAGGTGCTCGCCGCCGCTCAAGGGGCCATTCGCGGGATGCATCCGGGCACGGGGGACGCGCGCTACACCATCATCGACGAGTGGGAGGACAACCCGCGAAACGCCCATCGGCTCGGCAGCCTGTGCATGGCTCATAAGTCCGCGCCCAACTCCGGCAGCTGCCAGTTCTATTTCTCGCTGGACGAACAGCCCGAGTTCGACGATAAGTACACGGTGTTCGGCCAGGCGACGGAAGGGCTCGAGGTGATCGAGCAGCTGGCCATCGGCGACGCCATCAAGGGCATCGTCATCGAGGGAGCCGACGAGGAGGCCCTGGCCGCGGCCATCGCGCGGGAAACGCCGCGCCCTCCCACGCCCCAGGAGGCCCTGGCCGCCATCGAGCGCGAGCGGGCGGAGCGCGCCGCCGCCCAGGCAGCTGCTGCCAAGGCCGCAGTCGAGGCTGCGGAGGTCGCGGAGTAGCCACGGACAGCAGAAGCCCCCAAAATCCGTTGTCGCGCGGAATTCAGGGGGCTTCTGGTCAAAAAACTCGTAAGGTGGCAAATTATAGTGCCCTTTTCGGCGATTCTCCCTGTCGAGCAGGCCTTAAACGCTCGAAACTTCTCTCCAACTCGGGAGAAGTTCTCCCTGTGATCCTGATAGGCTGCCGCTTTACGCGTTTTTTGACCAGACGATTGCCGAATTCCGCGCGCCCTTAGCTTTCGTGGTTCTCCACCAAATCGATGAGCTCCTGCTGCTTGTGCACGTCCAGCTTGCGGTAGATGTTCTCGATATGGGTACGGGCTGTGCCCTGGGCGATGTGCAAATCGCGAGCGATGATGGCCAGCGTGCGTCCGTAGGCCAGAAGCACGATGACCTCGCTCTCGCGCGGAGTGAGCCCGAAGTCGCGGGCCACGGCGGCGCAGTGCCGCTCAATGCGATCCGCCGTGGAGGCACCTTCGGCTTGATTGCTCGACGCGGCACCGTCTCCTGCCTCCGATTCGCCGAGAACGCCGCTTTCGGTCGCGCGCGCTGCCCCGCGTTCCGCGTGCCCTTCGCGGCGGGAAAGCTGCGCCACAGTTCCCTCGGGCAGGACGAGGAACGCTACGATCACCAGGCACAGGATGGCGGCCATGGCCACGACGTTGGCTTGCACGTTTCCGCTGGACACCAGGGTGTCTAAGATGTGGCTCGCCGCATTGCCGAGCGCCATGCCGCAGAACATGAAAGCCACGCCCAGTCCGAAGATGTACAGGGCGTTCTCGTTGCGGCGCCGGGAGGCGTCGACGAACAGCACCCACGTGAGGATGTCGAAGAACTCGTAGCCCACGTTGATGATGAGCAGCGAAATGGCGGCGTGGCTGTCAAACAACAGGGCGATGGCCACATAACCCGCCACCATGATGGGGAGAGACAGACGGTAGATGAGGGTGGGGTTGAACCGCTCTCCCGCCTTCGCCACGATGGCGATGAAGGCCGCGCCTACCACGACGAGGGCGAAGATCGGACTGCCGCCGAGGAACGCCAAGGGATCCACGCCGCGGTTCATGGTGTCGAACATGCGGCAGAGCAGCGAGAACGTCATGATAGAGAACATGAGCTTGCCCACGCCGAGGGGTACGCGGCTGCCGGCCCTGAAGCCTGTCGGTTGCGCCCTCGCCGCCTCGGCAGGTTCCGCGACCGCGCTCTGAGGCGCGCTGTCCCGCGAGGAGTCGAGATCGCTCTTGCCGACCAGTTCGCGCCAGGGGTGCCCGGTGCGATCCGCATGGAAGACGAGCAGACCGAAGGACAGAAGCGGCACGACGATGAACCCCATGAAGCTCGTCTGGCTCGCCGAGAGCGCGGCCACGCTTGCCGTGACGATGGCGGCCGCCGGGGAGGCGAAGGCGGCGAACTGCACCGAGTGGTGCGAGAAGCGATCGCCCCAAAGCACCTGCAATGGCCCCGCGCCGATGCCGCCGACCACAAAGCCGCATGCCATGAGCAGCTCGCTGTTGGCTCGTATCGCCAAGGGGATAAGGATGCCGCTGGCCAGAAGCGCGAAGGGCGTTATTCGGAAGAGCAGCCGGCGCATGAGGGCGATCGTGTTTCCTCCCGCGCGGCAGACGAGGGCCACAACGGCCGCGCACAGCGCCCCGCTGGCGAGGTAGATCCAACGAGTCGGGGAGGCGGCGGGAAAGACGAGCGGCGCTCCCAGGCAGAAGACGATCCAGGCGCGGCACAGGCCGAATCCCAGCACGACGATGAGGAAGTTCAGGAGGGCGGAATCCGTCACTGTGGCGCGTGCTGAACGTTCCGCGTCCGGGGCGTCGCCCTGTCCTGCGCCCCGGACGCCTCTCGACCCCTTCTCGGCCGCCGCGCCGTCGCCACTTGTTGCGGGCTCCGCTCCATCACCCTGTCCGAGGTGCGGAGCTTTTCTCTCTTCGGTTGCGTTTTCGATAGGTTCGCGCGCATGCGTGGTTGCTGACACGGGCTTCCCCTCCCCAGGCTGTGCCTCTGTGCGATGCCGATTATTCTAGCCGATTCGTCCACATAGAGCTTCAAATCATAGCCTATCAGGGGATTTGCGCCTATCGGATTGATAATCCTAGATGCGTTGATCTGGGAAAACGTCTTTGCTCTACGAAAGATTCTTTTCGAAAATCCGACGGATGCTCAGATGCGCGGGCGAGCGGTTCTGCGTAATCTTGGGTCTTGCAAACGCGGATGAGAGCCGCAAGGGGAGGGGCCCGCCAAGGGAGCGGGCGGCCTTCGAGAGTGTTTTCTGGAAGCTTCGCGAGTTCGCTGAAACGCGAAATCCCAGGGAGCGCGAAGCCTCTCGGGGGACCCTTGGGCGTCCGCACGACATGAGGAGGAAGGATCTTTCATGAAGAAAGACGAACAACTCGGCGTGTCCCGTCGCTCGTTTCTGAAGGGCGCGGGCCTGGCCGCAGCGGCCATGGCGGGCACGGCGGCGCTGGCCGGCTGCGCGAATGAAAGCGCGGGCGGCGCCGACACCCTCGCCAACACCGGCGACTGGCTGCCCCAGACCTGGGACTACGAGTGCGACCTGCTCGTCATCGGCTACGGCGGCGCGGGCATGTGGGCGTCGCTCATCGGCGCCGACGAGTGCGGCCAGCAGGTGCTCGTGCTGGAGAAGGCTCCCGAGCGCGGTGGCGGAAACAGCTCCATCAACAACGGCGAGTGGACCATCGTGGAGGAGTCCGAGAAGGAGCGCTTCAAGGACTACATCCGCGCCTTCACTAAGGGCAAGACCCCGGACGCCATGATCGAGGCCTGGGTCGAGGAGTGCGCCCGCAACACCGAGTACGCCGACAAGTACGGCATGACCTACGAGGTGGTGGAGCAGGCGCTGGCCGGTGCCATCCCCGAGTACTTCTTCCTGGACGACAACGCCTACGAGGGCTCCTGCAAGCTGTCCTCGGTCGACGGCTTCGGCATGCTGTCCTTCCACGAGCTGGATGCCCAGCGCGAGGCCTTGGGCGTGGAGGTACTGTTCGACTGCCATGACGAGCGTCTCATCCAGAATCCCCAGACCAAGGAGATCGTGGGCGCCTACACCATGATCGGCAACGAGGAGAAGACGGTGAAGGCCCGCAAGGCCGTCATCATGACGCTGGGCGGTTTCGAGTTCAACGAGGAGCTGAAGAACCAGTACCTCAAGTGCTCTCCCTTCAAGTTCGAGGGCTGGTGCTTCAACACCGGCGACGGTATCAAGATGGTCGAGGACGTGGGGGCGAAGCTGTGGCACATGGACATGGCCATCTCCATGTACTCCATGTGGACCCGCGACCCGGAGTACGACTTCTCCATCCTGTACTTCATGCCCGGCTTCAGCTACTTCAACGTGAACCGTCTGGGCAAGCGTTTCGTGAACGAGAACAACATGGGCTCGCCGCACAACGGCTGGCACACGCTGCTGTCCTTCGACGACTCCATCGCCGACTTCGACCGCATTCCCTCCTGGGGCATCTTCGACCAGAGCTGCTTCGACGCCGGCAAGCTGTCCACCAGCCAGGGCGACTTCTTCGAGTGCGGCAACTTCGCCAGCGACCTGCCCGACTCCGTGCGCGATTGGGATGGCTGGAGCCAGGACAACAAGGCCGAGCTGGAGCGCGGCTGGATCCTCACCGGCGTCACCATCGAGGAGCTGGGTCAGAAGATCAAGGAGTTCGATCCGCTGATGGATGTGGACACCCTGAAGGCCACCTTCGAGGAGTACCAGGGCTTCGCCGCCGCCGGCAAGGACGCGCGCTTCGACCGCGCCGCCGAGACCATGGTGCCGCTTGATGCCGGCCCCTACTACGCAGTGTCCATCTACCCCGGCTCCTGCTCCACTCTGGGCGGTCCTATGAAGAACGAGAACGCCCAGGTGCTCGATCCGGCGCAGAACCCCATCCCGCGCCTGTACGCGGCCGGCTGCTTCGGCAACTTCCAGAGCCACACCTACGGCATCACCGGCGGCAACAACGCCGAGAACCAGGTGTGGGGCCGCATCGCCGCCCGCTATGCCTCCGGTCTGGAGAACTGGGACGCCGAGTAGCGCTGCGGATCCATCGGCCACGGCCGTCCGCGCCCGGGCGGCCGGCCTTCGGCCGATACGCGAGGAAAACGGCCGGCTTTCGGCCGATAGGTGAGTAAGACGGCCGTCCCGTGCGAGAAGGCGCAGGACGGCCGCCTCCCTGCGAGCGGCGCCGAGCCGTGCGCGAGATGAGAGGAGAATCCCATGGAATGTGAAGTGAAGCGGGGCCATCGCCGTCTCGTATTCGCGGCGGTCTGCCTGGCCATGCTCGCCGTGGCGGCCCTGACGGCGACGCTTCTGGGCTGCTCGCCGAGCCAGCCTACGGCCGACACCGGGTCGGGTGCCGCCGCCGAGCAGAACGTCGGCGAGGCGTCCAGTGACGATGCAGCGGCGGGCCAGCCGGTGAACTGGACGATGGAGTCCGACTGCGTCACCTGCCATACCGCCGAGGCCGCCTCAGCGACCGATTCCGCCTGCCCCCAGGGCACAGCCCACGAGGCCCAGGGCGTGACCTGCGTCACCTGCCACACTGACGAGGCCGTGCTCTCCCAGGCCCACGACGGGGTGGCCATGGGCGACAAGCCGGCCACCAAGCCTTCGGTCGTCACGGTGGACGAGGCCACCTGCATCGCCTGCCACGGCGAGCTGTCCGAGATGGCGGCACTGACGGCTGACTCTACGGCGCTGACCGACGACAAGGGCACGACGGTGAATCCGCACGAGCGCCCGGCCGGCGAGAAACACGACGAGAACCCGACCACCTGTACCGATTGCCACAACAACCATTCGAAGGACTTGCCCAAGGACGCCATGAAGTACTGCGCCCAGTGCCACCACCGCGGCACCTTCGAGTGCGGCACCTGCCACGAGCTGCGCGAGCGGTAGGCGGTTCGCAGCCATCGCGATCGCTTCCCGACGGCCGCGGTGGCGAGCGGCTTCGCCGTGGCCGTTCGCCAGTGAGTAGCGCCTGCAACGTCCGCCCGCCAGTGAGTGGCACCTGCAGCGTCCGGCCGCCAACGAGCATTTCCCGCGCCAGGGCGGCACTCCCTCCCGTCTCCCCGGCTTCTCTTCCAGCCCGACCGCGTCCAGCCTGCGGCCGGGCTCTTCTGTATGCAGAAAGCTCCGCCCATATTGGCGCATTCTGCCGGAATTGGTGCATGGCCATTCCCCACGTGGCGCGAAAATGCGGAATTGGTGCATGGCCATTCCCCACGTGGCGCGAAATGGCCCCTATTTGCCTATTCTGAACATAATGAGCGGACGAAAGCGGGGCGCGTATGCACCAATTCCGCATTTTCGCGCCAGAATCCTCTTACTTCGCCAACGCGGCGGGCAGCGCCTCGGGGTTCACGCAGTTCTCGGGGGCGCGGCCAAGCACTACGTCGATGGCGTTTTGGGTGCAGCGACGCCGCAGCTCGACGGCGGACTCCTCGGACCAATAGGCGGCGTGCGAGGTGAGCACGGTGTGGGGCGCGTGCATGATGGGGGCGTCCGGCGAGACCGGCTCGTGCTCGAACACGTCGATGCCGGCGCCCCAGAGCTTGCCCGCGCAAAGAGCGGCGGCCACGGCGTCGTTGTCGATGACCGCGCCACGGGAGGTGTTCACCACGATGGCGTCGTCCTTCATAAGCTTCAGGTTGTCGGCGTTCAGCAGATGATGGGTGGCCGGCACGAGCGCCGTGTGGAAGCTGACCACATCGGCGGTCTTCAGCAGGTCTTCTAAGGTCACGTAGGGAAAGTCCTCGGGCGTGAGGCGCCCCGGCGTGCCCTTGTGGTCCCACACCACGACGTTGAACCCGAGTCCGCGCGCCTTCCGGGCCACCGCGCGTCCAATGTTGCCGTAGCCCACGACGCCGAAGGCGCGCCCGTGCGCCTGGCCCAGAGGACGGCGGCGATGGAAGTCCCAGATGCCGGCGCGCATGTCGGCATCGATCTCATTGATGCGTCGCAGGCACGCGAGCGCAAGAGCGATGGCGTGATCGCTCACCACTTCCGTGCCGTAGGCGGGCACATTGCACACGGCGCACCCGTCGGCCGTGGCCGCCGTCACGTCGATGTTGTCCACGCCGGTGCCGGTCTTGCTGACCACCTTCAGCTGGGGGAGAGCCTGGAACACCTCGGCGGTGAAGCGCCCGTAGGAGGTGATGGCCCCGTCGGCCCCGCGCAAATGCTCGATGATCTCGGCAGGCGTGCGGTTGCGGGCGTCGTCGAAGCTCTTGAACTGGATGCCGGCGGCCTCCACCATCTTCCGCTCGAAGTCGCAATCGCCGAAATCGAAGTCCGCCATCACGATGAGTGCCATGAAATACCTCCCGAAGCGCTTGTTCTCTGGGCAAGCGCCATTGTAGCGGTGCGACAGGCGGTTGCGCCTTCGAACCTGAGCCTCTTCACTGAACGGTAATCCCGTCGCGGCCTTCTAGGGGGCATTAAATTGCAGACGCAGGCAAGGTCGGTAAGCAAATGGTGCGGTCGCACAGGCTGGGGTCTATTCCTCCGTCACTTGTCTTGCGCACCGACTCAGAGGGTAAGTGCGACGGTGCTCCGCTAAAGGCTGTCGCACTTCCCGCGACCGAAAAAAGTTGCGGGGGTTGACAATCGTGGTATGATATGGGGCTGTACTTGTACCGCCAACATGTGAGGAAGTTAGTCAATGGATTTGGCCAAGCAGGCAAAGATCGTCGATGGCATTCATGATACCTTGAATGATTTCGTCGGTCAACGATTGAAAGTGCGCGCCAACATGGGCCGCTCGAAGATCGTCGAGAGCGAAGGCGTGCTCACCCAGGTTCACCCGCAGCTGTTCATCATGGAGGTCGACCGCAAGCGCGGCCGCACCGCTCGTCAATCCTATCAGTACGTCGACGTGCTCACCGGTATGGTGGAGCTGTCCCAGAACGGCGAGCCGCTGTTCGCGCCGTTCGTGGATGAGTCCATGGAGCTGGTGGACTACTCGCTGGAAGAACGTGTGGTCTCTTAAATCGCGCGGTTGACAACCGCTTCGAAATCGGGCAAACTATTGCCTTGCGCGAAAGCGCACACCTTCGTGGGGATGTAGCTCAGCTGGGAGAGCATCACGTTCGCAACGTGGGGGTCGTGGGTTCGAATCCCATCATCTCCACCACGGAAATGACGCGGGCCTCGGGAGACCGGGGCCCGCTTTGTTTTGCTGCCTCCGTAGGGGGCGACCTCGGTCGCCCCTTGTCGGGAGCGGTAGTGGGTTGCAGTTGGGAGGGCGGCGCAAGCACCGTCCCCTACGGAAAAGGCTCCTCCTCCGTAGGGGCGACCTTGGTCGCCCCTTGTCGATGGCGATGGGTTCCAACGGAGAGGGCCACGGGAAGCGAGCGGAAGGAGATGCCAATGATCGCACCCACAGATAAGGCGAGCAAAGCGCTGATGCGGGCGCAGTTCAAAGCGGTGCGCGAGGGGCTGTCTGTGGGGGAGCGGTGCGCCATCGATGAGGCGATTGCGCGGAATGTGGCGGCGCTGCCGGAGTTCGCGGCGGCCGACGGGGTATTCACCTACCTGAGCTTCGGCGCGGAGGTGGATACGCGCGAGCTCATTCAGCGCGCGTGGGAGGCGGGGAAAACCGTGTGCCTGCCGCGCGTTGTTCCGAGCACGCGCGAGATGCGCTGGTATGCAGTGGAATCTTTCGACGGCCTTGTGCGCAGCTCCTTCGGCGTGGAAGAACCCCCTGACGACCCCTCTCGTGAAGTGCGCCCCGCCGTCTTCGCCTGTCCCGTGGCCCTCGTGCCCGGCCTCGCCTTCGACCGCGAAGGCTTCCGCTTGGGCTACGGCGGCGGCTTCTACGACACCTTCCTACCTGCTTTCCCCGGCACCTCCATCGGTCTCATCCGCGCCTGCCAGCTGGTAGACCGGCTTAGCGTGCGCGACATCCATGATGCACCCGTCAATATCGTTGCGTTAGAGCAAGGCAGTGCATACGTTGCGAAACCGGCAGAAAGGGCTGTTCTCGGACGTTGGTCGTAGCACGAGGCGCCTTTTTGCCGCAATCGCAGAAGAACTCCGACAAAAAGACGCCTCGTGCTACGGCTGATGGGTCCAAAGCGGACAAAAACCCGTAGCACGACATGGGTTTTTGCCAAAACGAAGTAACACGAGGGGGCATAATGCCCAAATCGGTGGAGATGTTTGGCGAAAAGGCGTCTCGTGCTATGGGTGGCGGCTGAAACCACAGCAGCTATCGTTGCCTACCCGAACCACGCTCGCGCTAGGGCGGCGATGCCGGGGCGGATGTCCACCTCGGCGATGGAGGAGAATCCCACGAGCACGACGCCCTCGGCGGCGCGGGCGGGGTTGGCCCAGTACTTCTTGGTGGGATACACCGCCACATCGGCGGCGGCAGCGGCGGCCACGAGCTCGTCCTGGCTGCGCCCGTCGCGCACGCGCACGAGCAGGTGCAGCCCCGTGCCGCATTCCAGCACGTCTACCTTGCCGCCCATATATTCGCGCAGCGCCGCCGTGAGCGCGTCGTACTTGCGGCGGTTTCTCGTCTGCACGCGACGCAGGTGGCGGCCCCACGAGCCGTCGGTCATGAAGCGCGCGAGCACTTGCTGGTTGAGCCAGGGCACCGGCGAGTATGAGCTGGCGAAGGCCTCGCGCCACCGCTTAAGGAGGGGTGTGGGCAGCACGAGGTAGTTCATGCGCAGGGCGGGGGAGAGCGATTTCGAGAACGTGCCCATGTAGATGACGCGGCCCCGGTCGTCCATGGAGGCCAAAGGCGCCAGCGAGCGCTCCCGGTAGCGGAAGTCGCGGCAGTAGTCGTCCTCTAGGATGTAGGCGTCGGCGTCCTCGGCCCACGCGAGCACGCGCTCGCGCACATCGGTCGGCATGATGCGGCAGGTGGGGAACTGGCTCGAGGGGGTGAGGTAGGCCAGCCGCGCCCCCGAGGACTCGAGGTCGGAGAGGAACACGCGGACGTCGTCGGTCACCCGGCAGGGCTTGATGGCGAAGCGCGCCCGTTCGATGACCGAGCGCACGCCGTCGTAGCCGGGGTCTTCCATGGCCACGGTGTCCCGGGCGGCATCGAAGAGGGTCAGTAGGTTCTGAACGCTGGTCTGCGTGCCGCCCTGCACGACGATTTGCTCGGGGGTGCAATCGATGTCGCGCTGCGTGACCAGCCGCCACGCAATGGCCGCGCGCAGGCTCTCCTCCCCGAAAGGGTCGTTGTAGGCGTCGCAGCCGGCGGCTTCCACCGACAGCAAGATGTCGTCGGTGATGGCCCGCCAGGCGGCGGCGGGGAAGGTGCCGGGCTCCAGGTTGCCGTAGGTGAAGTCGTAGCGGGCTTTGCGCCGGGGGCCTCCCAGCAGCACGGCGCAGGAGGGTGCCGAGGCATCCGGCTGCAGGTAGGTCACGTTCTGCGCGACGTACCCGCTGCCGGGGCGGCTCGCCACGTAGCCTTCCTGCACGAGCAGATGGTAGGCCTGCTCGACGGTGTTGCGCGCGCAGCCCAGATCGGCCGCCAGCCCTCGGATGGAGGGGAGGCGCGAGCCGGTGGGGTAGGTGCCGCTCTCGATGCCTTCCCGCAGCTGGGCTTCCAGCTGGCGGTAGAAGGGGGTGTCGCTGTGCTCGTCCAAGTGCATGGGGCCTCCCGGTTGCGAATCGCCTCTTGGCGTGATCGCGAGCATTCTGATTTGCTCAGACGGTTCTTCATTTCCTGACTCAACAGCTTAGCAAATGTGAAAGCCCCATGGAGGCGTCCCCATCCGGGTTTTTCAACCGTCCCCATGAAATAACGGGCAACTGTCCCTTCGCGATGGGGACGGTTGCCGTCTAGACTGTGCGCCGAAACAATCCGGTTCGAAAAAGCGTCTCATGAGCGTCGGCGAGACGGCTGCGGAAAGGATGCCGCAGCGCGCTGTCCGCGCGACGGACGTGCGAACAGAAGAGGGGGTTCGGCTATGCGTTTGACGGGAATCGCCGCTTTGGCCGCTGCGGGCGTCTTCGCGGCGAGCGCGGTCGCCTCCGCCGCGCCATCGCCCCTACCCTTGCTGCGGCCGCCCGGAGCCGGTGCGCCCGAGCACTTCGCCGCGCGCTGCGTGCGCTGCGGGCGCTGTCTCGAGGCGTGCCCCTATCAGGCCATTCACGCGGCTCCGCTGAACGCGGGGCGCGAGGCTTCCACCCCTTATGTGAACGCCCGGGCCCAGGCCTGCCGCTTGTGCGTGGAATTTCCCTGCGCGGCAGTCTGCCCCACGGGCGCTTTGGAGGTGCCTGCCGAGCGCCGCGGTGCCGGTATGGGTGTGGCCGTTATCAACGAGGACACCTGCCTGTCGTTTCAGGGCATGCGCTGCGAGGTGTGCTACCGCGCCTGCCCGCTCATCGACGAGGCTATCACCATCGACTACCGGCCGCGCGAGGGCGACGACATCCACGCGGTGTTCGCGCCCCAAGTGGTGTCGGATGTGTGCCCGGGGTGCGGCCTGTGCGAGCAGCGCTGTCCGGTGAGCGACCCCGCGCCCGCCATCGTGGTGGTGCCCGCGGGCGCTCAAGAGGAAACCTACGTGGCCCGCCGCAACGGCGCGGCCTAGCAGATACGCGAAGGCGGGGCGATACGGCGCCCACGCCGAAAGGGAGGAACAACATGGAATTGACTCGACGCACCTTCGTTAAGAGCACCGCCGTGGCCCTTGCCTCGGCGGCTGCGGCCGGCACCATGGCCGGCTGCTCGTCGCTCGCCGGTACCGGGGCTGACGCGGCCGCATCGGGCGGCGACTCCGTGAAGACCGTGGGCGTGTGCCGCTTCTGCGGCTGCGGCTGCGGCGTCATCGTGGAGGCCAAGGACGGCAAGGTGATCTCGGTCACGGGCGACCCGGAGAACGGCTCGAGCCGGGGCCTCAACTGCGTGAAGGGCTACTATTTGGCCGGCGCGCTGTACGGCGAGGACCGCCTCACCACGCCGCTCATTCGCGACGACAAGTCCACCAAGGGCACGCCCGATGGCCTGCGCGAGGCCACCTGGGACGAGGCCCTCGATCTGGTAGCGGGCAAGCTGCGCGACACGTGGAAGGCCGACAAGAGCCGCCTGGCCTTCTGGGGAAGCGGCCAACAGCCCATCGTGGAGGGCTACTGCACGGCGAAGTTCTGGAAGGCGGGTCTGCTTTCCAACAACATCGATCCCAACGCGCGCCTGTGCATGGCCTCGGCTGTCGTGGGCTTCATGAACGTCTTCCAGACCGACGAGCCGGCCGGCTGCTACGCCGACATCGACGAGACCGACGTCTTCGTCACCTGGGGCGCCAACATGGCCGAGGCCCATCCCATGCTGTACTCGCGCCTGACGGCCCGCAAGCTCGCCGATGCTAACGTGCGCCACTACGATGTGACCACCATGACCACGCGCACCTCGGCCTCGGCCGACAAGGTGCTCACCTTCCGTCCGGGCAGCGATATTGCCATCGCCAACGCCATCGCGAACTACCTCATCGTGAACGACAAGTACGACCACGACTTCGTGGCCGACCACGTGCAGTTCAAGCAGGGCACCGAGAACATCGGCAACGCCACCGACGATGGCTACGACAAAAGCGACATCGGCCAGGCCGTCGATAACGTGGAACCCATCACGTTCGAGGCCTTCGCTGCTCGCCTTGCTCCCTACACCCTGGAATACGCCTCCGAGCTCTCCGGCGTGCCGGCCGAGGACATCCAGGAGCTGGCCGAGGTGTTCGCCGACAAGAGCCGGCGGGTGCTCTCGCTTTGGACCATGGGCGTGAACCAGCACAACCGCGGCACCTGGATGAACCACTGCATCTACAACATCCACCTGCTGACCGGCCGTTACGCCCTGCCCGGCGACGGCGCCTTCTCGCTCACCGGCCAGCCCACGGCCTGTGGAACGGCCCGCGAGGTGGGCACCTTCTCGCACCGCCTTCCCGCCGATCTGGTGGTGAAGAACCCGGATCACCGCCGCTACACCGAGGCCATTTGGGATTTGCCCAACGGCTATCTGGATGCCATCGAAACCCCCGGCTACCACACGGTGAAGATGTTCCGCGAGCTTTCCAAGGGCGGGATCGATTTCCTGTGGAGCGCCCACAACAACTGGGCCGTTTCCATGCCCAACCTCACCCGCTTCCTCGGGCGCGGCGACCTTAAGGGTATCAACGACGCCTTCATCTGCGTGTCCGAGGTGTACCCGACGCTGTCCTGCCAGTACGCCGATGTGGTGCTGCCGGCGGCCATGTGGGTCGAGCGCGAGGGCGCCTTCGGCAACGGCGAGCGCCGCACGGCCGTGTTCGAGAAGGCCGTGGACGCGCCCGGCGAGGCGAAGTGGGACCTCTGGATGCTCATGGAAGTGGCCAAACGCGTGCTTGCCGGCGAGCAGATCGGCGGCGAGGACGCCTTCGACCACCTGTTCGGCGCCTGGTACGATGCCGATGCGGCTGCTTTCAAGGGCACCGACCGCGAGGTGTGCTCAAGCATCTGGGAGGAGTACCGCACCTTCAGCAACCCGAGCCTGAACCCGGATGCCGAGGCCATCAACGCCGAGGCGAAGCTGAAGATGGAGGCTAAGCAGCTGGCCCCCTACGAGGAGTACATCCACAACCACGGTCTCACCTGGCCCGTGCGCGAGGTGGACGGGAAGTGGCTGCCGACGCTCTGGCGCTTCTGCGACGGCCCCCAGGAGGACGGCTTCGATGAGTACGGCGTGGAAACCTACGGCGAGCACGACAAGGCCGGCGGCGTGAGCTTCTACAAGTCCGCCGACAAGAAGCCCTCGGCAGTGTTCCGCCCCTACGAGCCGCCGGCGGAGGAGCCGAGCGACGAGTACCCGTTCTGGTTCTGCACGGGGCGTCTGCTGGAGCACTGGCACACCGGATCGATGACCCGCCGCGTGCCCGAGCTCAACCGCGCGCTGCCCGAGGCGCTGCTGGACATGAACCCGGCCGACTGCGAGAAGCTGGGCGTGACCGACGGCGATCGCGTGCGCCTCACCTCACGCTTCGGCACCTGCGACATCACGGTATCGACGGCCGGACGCACCCGCCCGCCCGCGGGCATGGTGTTCGCGCCGTTCTTCGCGGAGGAGACGCTCATCAACCTGGTGGTGCAGGACACCTACTGCCCGCTTTCGAAAGAGCCCGATTTCAAGAAGACCTGCGTTTCCATCGAGAAGATTTAAGGAGGGGTACCCATGTGGAACATGAAGAAGGTTCAGAAGGTTCGGAAGGTTCTGGCCGGTGCCGTGCTGGCCGGCGTGCTGGGGGCCATGGCGCTGGCCGGGTGCACCCAGGAGATGGCCGACACCGGTGCCACCTACAATCCCGGCGAGCCGCCGCTCATGACGGCGAGCCACGAGGGCCGCTACGAGAGCCTGGGCGCCAACGGTTGCTTCGGCTGCCACGGCGGCAATGACGAGGTGGAGACGTTCCTTTCCGCCGCCACACCGCTGCCCGCGGACCACTACGTGGGCGGGGACGTGTCCACCCACGAGATCGACGGCCCCCGCGCCGAGTGCATCACCTGCCATCCCGTGGCCCAGGAGTAGGTCATGGAAGACGAGAAGGTGGTCATCTCCTCACTGGTGGTGGAGGCGCGGCCGGAATCGGTGGACGAGGTGGCGCGGGCACTGGCGGCCATGGAAGGGGTGGAGGTGCACGAGGTGAGCGGGTACAAGATCGTCGTCACCATCGAGGCTCCCTCCACCGGCGCCTCGCACGAGATTTCGAGCCGGTTCATTCAGATTCCGGGAGTGCTGAACGTGAACCTTGTGTACGTGAACTTCGAGGATGAGACACTCGGGTAGATAGTCGCCCAAAAGCGGAGCTACGGGGTACCTTGATTCGCTTTGTGGCTCTCCGCCGGTCGGGACCACGGGGTATTCTGATTCGCTCAGACAGTCCTCGCTCGGCGAAACAGCCCACTGGGCTGTTTCGTTCGCTGCGGAACTCGCTCGGTCAGAACACCCCGTGTTCCCTCTGCACGTTGCCATTGTTGAGGAGAAAATTGTGACTCGGTCTATGGGAAAGATAACGGTTGTGCGGCGGGTGGTGCAGGTTTTCGTGCTGGTGCTGTTCTGCTTGCCGCCGATGCTGGCTGGATGGGGGCTGGCGGGGTTATTCGTGGGGGGCGACGGGGAAGTGGCGACGCCGGCTGAGGGCGTCTTCTTTGGCAGCCTGTCCTCCTCGAGCGTCGCCGGCGCGCCGCTGTTCGATCCGTTGGACGCCTTGGAGGTGACGGTGGCGTCGCGCAGCTTGCTGGCGGCGTCGGCGCTTACGGGCGCTCTGCTTGTCGTCGTGGTATACGGGCTCGTGCGCGGACGCGCCTTCTGCGGCTGGGTGTGCCCGGTGAACCTCATCGGCGAGGGCGTGGATGCGGCTCGTCGGCGGCTTGGCATTAAAGTGCCCGAGCGCACGGTGCCGCGGCGCGCGAAGATCGGTGTGGCGGTGGCGGTGGTGCTGCTGTCGGCTCTCGTGGGCTTCCCCGTCTTCGAGCTTATCTCGCCCATTGGCGCGGTGAACAAGGGCCTCGTCTTCGGCGGCCTCGCCGGTGCGGGCACGCTTTTGGCCATCGTTATCGCCGAGCTGCTCGTCAGCCGTCGTTTGTGGTGCCGGGCGCTGTGCCCCTTGGGCGGCACCTTCCAAGTGCTCGGGCGCGCGGGGCAAGTGAACGTCGCCATCGATCACGACGCCTGCATCCACTGCGACAAGTGCACCCACGTCTGCCTCGCCGACCCCGTGATTCTCGCGCCGGCGCTGGCGGGGGAAGATGCCATCGTGCGTGCCGGCGACTGCATGGCCTGCGGCGCCTGCGTGGACGCGTGTCCCACGTCGGCCCTGCATTTCCGCCTCGGGCGTCCCCGCCGGCACGCTTCGAGGAAAGATGTAAACAAGGTGTAACCGTCCCCTTCCTTTATCGTTGCTGTCCCCATGAATATGAGTGAAACCGTCCCTTTTCAGTGACGGGATCTGGGGCGTAAGCTTGGGCTATCGTTGCGGCCGTCCAGGGCGCGGCCGCCCGTGAGACAAGCGATCAAAAGGAGGGAACATGAAACGATCGACGTTCAAGATGGCGGCCGTCGCGGCCGGTACCGTGGCGCTCGTCGCGGCGCTGGCCGCCTGCGCGCCGGCCGCCCAGGAACCGGCGGCGGCACCGTCCGGGGGAGAAAGCGATGCCCCTGCGGCCGCGGCTCCCGCCGAGACACCCGAGCCCGATTCCTTCGGCGTCGTGGTGGCGGAATCCTGGAAGGACATCTACCCCAACGAGTACCAAACCTATATGGCCAACGAGTCCAACAGCCCCCAGGGCAAGCAGGACTACCTGACCGAGTACCCGGAGCTGGTGACCATGTACGCCGGCTACGGCTTCGCCAAGGGCTACGACGAGGCGGCGGGGCATCCTTACAGCCTGCAGTCCGTGGCCGAGACGCCCCGCGTGAACGAGAACACGCTGGCCAACTGCATCACCTGCAAGACGCCCCAGTACACCGCCATGGTGAACTCCGAGGGCGATTCGGCCTACCAGAAGCCCTTCGCCGAGGTGCTCATGCAGATGACCGAGCCCATCAGCTGCTACAACTGCCATGAGAACGACCCGACGAAAACCACGGTCACCCAGAAGTTCTTCGTGAATTCCATGGGTGCCGATGCAGATAAGGTCTCCACCGATTCCCAGGTGTGCGGCCAGTGCCACAACGAGTACTACTTCGCCCCAGAGACCAAAGCAACCACGAACCCCTACACGGGGCTTGAGGGCATGACCGCCGAGGCCATCCTCGCCTACTACGACGAGATGGGCTTCAAGGATTGGGAGCACACCGAGACCGGCGCGCCCATGCTCAAGGCCCAGCATCCCGAGTTCGAGACCATCTACGGAGGCGCGCAGTCCTCCATGGCCAAGCAGGGCTACACCTGCGCCGACTGCCACATGGCCCCCGCCAAGGCCGAGGATGGCACCGAGTACAGCTCTCACAACCTGGTGAACCCCACCGAGGATCCGGCCATCATGGAGAAGTGCGAGGGCTGCCACGCCGACCTGCCCGGGCAGATCGTCCAGTGGCAGAAGGAGACCACCGACCGCGAGCACGAGCTGGCGGCCAAGCTGGACGCCTACATCAAGACCCTGGCCGAGCAGAAGGACTCCCTGGATGAGGCCACCCTGGAGCAAGCCCGCCAGATTCACCGCCATGCGCAGTTCTACTGGGACTACGTAATGGTGGAGAACTCCGAGGGCGCCCACAACCCGGGCCTTGCCCAGGAGAACCTCGACAAGTGCGAGGACGAGCTGAAGGCCGGCTACGCCCTGCTGAACATGACCTACTAGAAGGCGCGTCGCGCTCCCTCGCCCCTGCGGCGACGGGGCGCACCGCTCGATAATCGTGCCGGACCGCCCTGCCGGCACCCTCCCCGAAGGCGCGCACCCACCCGCGGTGCGCGCCCTCGTTCGTGGTTGGTCTTCTCATGCGAGGGGCGAGCAGGCGCAGGTTGATGGCGCGAGGCGTTTCCGCAATTCTAAGCAACCCCCCTTATTGCGAAAGTATGGCGATTGCGCTGATCTGCTGGTTTCGCCGGAATTATCCTAGCCGCCTTCGAAAGCTTGGGCGATACTGGCTGTTGGTAATTTTTCGGGCCTTCGGGGAGGCAGGTCCACACCGCTTTGGTACCTTAGAAACAGGAGGACTATGAACGCGAAGATGAAGAAGAGGATGATCGCCGTCTCCGGCGTCATCATCATCGTGCTTATCTTGGTGCTCGCATTCGTGGGGGGCAACACCGCCGCCACGACCATGAGCATCGCCGAGGCCGCCGAGAATCCCCAGGCGGGCCAGAAGGTGCAGGTGTCGGGCAACGTGGTGCAGGATTCCTTCTCCACGAGCAATGACGTGCTCACCTTCAAGATTTACGACCCGGAGGGCGACCCCGCCACGCAGCTGGAGGTGCGCTACGACGGCGCTGCCTCGTCCACGTTCGGCAACGACGTGACCGCTATTTGCACGGGCAAGATCAACGATGCGGGCGTGCTGGAGTGCTCCGAGCTGGTGACGAAGTGCCCGTCGAAGTACGAGAACGCCGACAGCGCCCTTACCGTGGAGCAGCTGCTGGGCTATGGCGAGAGCGTCTACGGCAAGGTTGTGAAGGTGGCCGGCTCCGTGGGGGCCGGGTCGCTGAAGGCCGCGGGCCAGGGCGACCGCTTCATTTTGGTGGACACCGAGGCGGGCGATTCGGTGCCAGTCGTGTTCGAGGGCGCCCTGTCCGACGAGGTGGCCGAGGGCTCTACGGTGGTGCTCACCGGCTCGCTCGGCGATGACGGCAAGTTCGCCGCCACCGATGTCGCGCTGGAGGGTTAGCCCATGTCGATGATCGGACTTCTCGGCCTGCTGGTGGCCTTTGCCGGCTGCGTCATCTCGGTGCTTTGCCTGGGCGTGGCCCACATCCTTTACAAGAAGCGCTCCTTCGAACGCTCGGAGACCTTCGCCTGGGGCGGAAGAGTGGCCGCGGTTCTCGTGGCCGCGGCGCTCACGGTGTGCTGTGCTGTGCTCGTGTGGTGCTTCTTCTCGGGCGACAACACCATCCAATACGTGCTGGACAACCGCTCCACCTCGACGGCTCCTGAGGCGTGGCTGTACAAGCTCGCCGGCCTTTGGGCGGGGCGTCAGGGCTCGCTTCTGTTCTGGGCGTGGCTCATCGCCGTGTTCAACGCCGTGCTCGTGTTCGCCACGCGCAAGAACATCCGCCCGCTCGACAACGGCGCGCTTGCCATTTCCTCGCTCGTGCTGACGGCCTTCGTGTCGGTGCTCCTGTTCTCCGAGGGCAACATGCCCTTCATCGCGACCGACGCGCGCTATTTCACCGGCGACGGCACGCTGTCGGCCATGGCGTCGGCCCGCTCCATGAACGCGCTTCTGGAGCATTGGGCCATGGCGATTCATCCGCCGACGCTGTTCATCGGCTACGCGGGCCTCACCATTCCGTTCGCCTACGCCATCTCGGCGCTCATCGTCAACGACGATTCCACGGAATGGGTGAACCGCTCGACGCCCTATCTCATGTTCTCGTGGCTGCTTTTGGGCGTAGGCATTGGGCTGGGCGCCGTGTGGGCCTACGTGGTGCTCGGCTGGGGCGGCTACTGGGGCTGGGATCCGGTGGAGAACGCCAGTTTGCTCCCGTGGCTCGTGGGCGTGGCGCTCATCCACTCGTTCACGGTGTACCGCCAGCGCGGCGCCTTCAAGCGCTGGAGCGTGTTCTGCGCCTGCCTGACGTTCTGCTTCGTGGTGCTGGGCACCTTCATCACCCGTTCGGGCCTGGTGCAGTCGGTGCACGCCTTCGAGGGCGACCCGGTTTCGCTCGTCATGTTCGGCGCGCTCATCATCTGCTCGCTTCTGGCCGGTATCGTGGGCCTTATCGTGCGCCGCAAGAGCTTCGGCGCGACGGATGCGGCCGATGACGACATCGAGTCGATGATGTCGAAGGAAGCGGCCTACTACGTGAATAACCTTATCATGATCGTGTTTGCGGTGCTTCTGGCCTATATGACGGTGTCCTCGGCCCTGCCGAGCTGGCTGCCCTTCGGCGGCCAGTCGCTGTCGGCCGGCACCTACAATGCCATCGCCCGGCCCTTGGGCATCGCCTATCTGGCCGTGCTCGCCATCTGCCCGCTTCTGGGCTGGCGCCGCACCGACAAGAAGGCGTTCTGGCGGAGTGCCCGCGTGCCGGCGCTGTGCGCGCTTGTGCTGTTCGTCGTGCTCATGATCTATTTCGCCACGTACCTTCTGCCCAGCTACCAGGCCATGATCGACATGGGCGGCACCCAGGCCTCGGGCCTGCTCGAGCAGGGCAACCCCATCTACTACAACGGTCTGGCCGTGGTGGGCTTCGCCGTGGCGAGCCTTCTGTTCTTCAACGCGCTGTTCATGGCCGTCCGCTCGCTCAAACGGGTCGATGGCGCCAAGCTGCGCCGCCGCCTGGCCCTGTTCGGCGGCTCGGTGGCCCACGCTGCCATGGGCATCATTTTGGTGGGCCTTATCGGCTCGTCCATGTACGTGACCGAGATCACGGGGTATCTGCCTTACGACGAGGAGAGCGATTCGGTTTCCGAGACTTTCGACATCCAGGACTTCCAGCTCACCTACACGGGCAACTCCATCGATGAGCTCGGCAACGGCAACGTGCGCTACGCGCTCACCTTCGACGTGACGAAGGACGGCCAGTTCGTGGGCACGGTGAACCCGGCCGTGCAGCTGGTGAGCGCCACCCAGCAGCAGAAGCTGGAGGCGAGCGTCATCGGGTTCCCGCTGGAGGATTTGTTCGTGGTGTACCGCGGCGTGAACGATGAGGGCGACTTCTCCATGGATGTGCGCGTGAACCCGCTCATCTCGTTCGTGTGGGTGGGCTTCGCCCTGCTCATGGTGGGCTGCCTGATCCCGCTGTTCGCCAAGCGCGCCGAGCGCCGTCGCGGCGGTCCGGCCGTGGGCGATGTGCCCGCTGCCGAGCTGGCGGAGGCCGAGCCGAAGGAGCGCGGGAAGGCCTCGCGCGATGCGGCGCCCCGCAAGAGCGTCGTCGAGGAGACGGTGGCTGTGGAAGTGGCGCTCGTGGAAGATGCCGAGGGCGACGCGGCGGCCGATGCGGACGCGGCGGCAGTGGCCGAGGCGTCCGGTGATACCGCAGATGCTGATGCCGACGCCGCTAACGCCGGCGCGAAGGCGGGGGAGTAGTCCCGTGGAAACGGCGCTTACCGTCGATCACCTGACGAAGTCGTTCGGCGGCCGCAAGGCCGTCGACGACGTGTCGTTCGCGCTGCCTGAGGGCGCGTTCCTCTCGGTGTTCGGGCCCAACGGCGCGGGCAAGACCACGCTTCTGCGCATGCTCGCCACGCTGTCGCGGCCCACGGAGGGAACGGTGACGCTCGCGGGCATCGACGTGAAGGAGGAGCCCGAGCGCGTGCGCGAGGCCATCGGGCTCATCTCGCACAACCCGATGCTCTACCCCGACCTCACCGCCGAGGAGAACTTGCTTCTGTACGCGAAGCTCTACGGCGTGGCCGACCCTGAGCACCGCGTGATAGAGCTTCTCGATGCCGTGGGGCTCAAACATCGCCGGCTCGATCGGGTGCGCACGTTCTCGCGCGGCATGACCCAGCGCGTCTCCATCGCCCGGGCGCTCGTGAACGACCCGTCGGTAGTGCTGCTCGACGAGCCCTACTCGGGGCTCGACCCCCATGCCATGCACATTTTCGACGAGCTGATCGCCTCGGTGCGCGAGGGTCGCACGTTCGTCATGGTGAGCCACGACTTGGACAAGGGCCTGGCGCTTGCGAGCCACGTGCTCGTGCTCGCTCGCGGCCGCGTGGTTCATTTCGGAGAGAAGGACCAGATGAGCCCCGACGAGTTCGCCGATTTGTACCGCACGACGGTAGGGATGGGGGTGAGCTAGATGGCTGAGGAAGAGCAGCGATTAGACGTGGGGTGTTCCGACCGAGCGCAGTTTACCCCAAGGGTACTTGCTCGCTCTGCTCGCAGCGCCGACACGCGACCAGGAATGCCCGAAGGGCATTCCCAAAGCGAGGACTGTCTGAGCGAATCGGAGTACCGCGCGGCTGATCGCGGAGGGACGCGTAGCTGCATCTGCAAGGCCCCCAGCACGTGGACGCAGTACAAAACGCTGCTCGCGAAGGACTTGAAGGCGGAGTTTCGCACCAAGGACATGATCGTGTCCATGGGCATCTACGCCTTCCTCGTCATCGTGGTGTTCGGCGTGGCGCTCTCCTTCGCCCGCCCCGGCTCGGAGTTCCTCGAGGTGTCCGGCGGCCTTCTGTGGGCGCTCGTGGTGTTCACGTCGCTTCTGGGTCTGAACCGCTCGTTTTCCAAGGAAACGGAGAACGGCTGCTTGGAAGGGCTGCTTCTGGCCCCGCTCGACCGCGGCGTGATCTTTCTGGCCAAGGCGACGTCGAATTTGGTGTTTTTGGCATTGGTGGAAGTGATCGCCGTGCCGCTGTACTGGGTGTTCTTCTCCAGCTTCGCGGCGCCGGCCGATACGGGCTGGCTGCTCGTGGTGCCGCTAGTCGTCGGCAGCATCGGCATCGCCGGCATCGGCACCATGCTCTCCACCATCACGGCGGCCACCCGCGGCAAGGACGTCATACTGGCGCTTCTGTTCGTGCCCGTGATCTTCCCGCTTCTGTACGCCTGCGTGTCGGCCACCACCTGCGCGCTCGTGGGCGGAGATGTGTTCGCCGACGGGTTTCTTACGTCGCTGGCCCTTGGCGCTGGCTACGATGTGATCATGATCCTGGCTTCGTGGGTTCTCTACGATTTCGTCGTCAACTAAAGGAGGACTGAGTGACTGATAAGAAGTTGAAGCTGCCCGAGGCGGGGCAGTGGCCCGACAAGCTGGTGGTGCCGGCGCTCATCGCGGGCGCGGTGCTTTCCACCGTCGGGTTCCTCATGGCGTTCTTCTACGTGGCCCCCGTCGGCGGCGCTGCGGTGAATGGTGCCGAGCTCATCGGGGACGTGATGGTGTCTCAGAAGATGCTCCTGTCCCAGAAGATCTTCTACTTCCACATGCCCGTGGCCATCACGTCGTTCATCGCGCTCGGCTTCGGGTGCTACTACGCCGTGCGGTTCCTCATGACGAAGAACCAGCGCTTCGACACTTGCTCGCGCATTTGCCTGGAGATCGCGCTTCTGTTCGTGGTGCTCACCATGATCACCGGCGAGATGTGGACGCGCTTCGAATGGGGCGTGTGGTGGAGCTGGGAGCCGCGGCTCACGACCTACCTGATTCTCATGCTCATCGTGATCGCCTACTTCGTGCTGCGAAGCTCCGTGGACGAGCCCGAGCGCCGCGCGACATTTGCTGCGGTGGTAGCCATCATTGCCACCATTGACGTACCCATCTGCTTCATGATCACGCGCCTCATTCCGTCGTCCATTCACCCCGTGGTGCTGCGCGAGGGCGGTATGAGCCCCGAGATGGGCATGTGCGTGGGCCTGTGCGCGCTCGGCATGCTGCTCGTGGGCTTCGTGCTGTACCGCACGCGTTTCAACCAGGTACGCCTCACCCAGCGCGTCGAAGCGCTCAAGGAAACCCTCGACGACGAACGATAGGAGAGAGCCATGAATCCCATTCTTGCCGATATCTATTCCACCATCCTGCCCTCCGCCCCCTACATCATCGCGGCCTACGCGCTTCTGTGGGTGGCCCTGCTCGTGTACGTGCTCATGGTGTTCCGCGGTACCAAGAAGGCGACCGCGCAGCTCACGCTTCTGGAGGAGGCTGTCGCCGACCAGCAGGCGAAGGCCCGCGCGGCGAAGGACGAGTAGCGATTCGCGACCCGTGCCGCATCTGCTGCGCGCGGTCGGATTCCAAGTGGCGATTGGCCGCTGCTGTGTTCCGCAATATAGCCCGTTTAGGTGATACGCCTAGACGGGCTTTTCCGTATTATAGTGGCAGAGCAAAGCTCGAAACCTTCCTCGGAGCCGCCCTTCCTCCCTCCTTCCTTCCAGCGGCAACCGAGATCTCACGCAAGGCGGTCGCCCCTCGGGCCGACCGCCTTTTGCGTGGTGCATTTGTCGGGAGCGAGTCGTCTCTACCGCAAGAACCACTTGCAGGCAGGGACAACCTCAATGGGGCCGGCTTCGGTTTCTATGCGCTCCTCTTCCCTTAGCGTCACAATGGTGCCTTCCTTGATGCCCGTCGCTTCCATGGCGGCAACGAGGGAATCCACCTCCCGTTCGCGGGTGCGCGGGGACGCCATGGACGCCGTCACCTGGATGAGGGCGTAGGGCTCGGCGGCGAGAGCATCGCCGAGGAGGAAGTCCACCTTCTGTCCCCGGGGCCCAGGTGCAGTGTAGGAGGTGATCGATTCGGTGCGCTTGCCCGCCATGCGCCGGCGTAGTTCCAGGTAGACTGCTGTTTCGAACCGTTTGCCCACATCCTGCTGGTTGGCTCGCGAGACGGCGTAGACGATGCCCGGGTCGATGCCGTACATCTTCGGTGTCGCCGTGGTCCGAGGCTTCAGCGCGAAGGCGTGCTCTTCCACTTTCATGAGCAGGAAGGCTTGGCGCAGAAGGTCCATGATGCGATCCGCCTTCTCCCAATAGATCTTGAATCCGAGTTCCTTGAAGCTTTCGACGAGTTGGTTGACGGAGAACTCGCAGGCCGTGTTGCGCAGGCCGTACAGGGCGAATTGGTTGGCGATCCGGATGTCCTCGCGGCCCAAGCGTTCGGCCACGTCTCGGGCTACGACATCGCGCACATAGCTCTGCAAAAGCTCGATGCGATCCTCGTTGAGGCGATTCTGCACTCCAGGAAAACCGCCCTCGGTCAGATAGCGGTCGAACAGTCCCTCGAGGAAGGTCTGGGTTTGAGGCGAGAACGCCGGCCCTTTCAAACGATCGCCTTCGACGGCCTGGAAGAGGCAGAATTCCCGAAAAGAGAGCGGTAGCATCTCATGGGAATGGGAACGGCCGCGGAATTTGGTCGCGATCTCCTCCGATGACAGTTTCGAAGACGAGCCCGTAATGACGAGCGTCACCTTCTCGTGCTCGGCGAGGCGCTGGCAGACGCCCTGCCAGCGCTCCATCTCCTGCACCTCGTCGAGGAGCAGATAGCACCCCTCAGTGCGCGCTTCGGGCACCTGCCGCCAGAACTCTTCGATCACGGAGGCCATCGTGTCGGGTGCAAGGGGAGAGAGCCGGTCATCGGCGAAGTCGAAGTAGAACAGGCGGTCGTGGGGGACGCCGGCCTCGAGAAGCTGGCTCATTTTCTGATAGAGGTAGAACGTCTTGCCCGACCGCCTCATGCCGGTGATGATCTCGACCAGGTTGAACCTAGCGGGCTCTGCGAGCTCGCGGATGATTTCTGAGCGGGGAATGAAACTCGGAAGGGGCTGCTCGCGCGCCTCCGCCACCAGGGCCGCAATGTTGTCCATGGCTTCCTCCAGATACCAACTTCTAAAAATTTTTGAGAAGATAGTACCATAACTTCTCAAAAATTTTTAGAAGTTATGACTTGTTGGAGAAAGGCCACGCAACTGTTCGAGAAATTCGAACAACTGGGAAAGAGCAGCCTACTCGAGAAATTCGAATAGGCTGCCTTAAAGCCCCAGCTCCTTTTCGCCCCACTGCTTCATGGCGAGGAGGATGGGCACGAAGCTCTCGCCTTGGGGAGTGAGGGTGTATTCCACGCGTGGCGGCACCTCGCCGAAGTCGGTACGCGCAAGAAAGTCGTCAGCCACCAGTTCTCTGAGCTGCTTACCGTAGCTCGGCGCTGTACCGAGAGATCGAAGCTGGACGATGGCATGAGGCGACCGAGGTGGAGAAATATGAGGAGGTGAAGGAACTGGTCGCCCAGCTGCAGATTCCCGTGGAGTTCGCCATGCTGGGGGCGTCCAATCCGGTGATGCTGCGCGGTCGGCTGCCTGAGCGACGCGAGGAGATTCTCGCAGCCCTCGATGCCGTCATCTCCGACATCGGCGAGGAGCGCCTGCGCAGCTACCGCGTTAACTTGCGTCATTTGTAGGCAGGGGGGGTGTACGATTTGCGAAAAGTCGCTGAAGATGCCAGTTGATGGGCGAAATGGTAAGAGGGCGGCTCGAAAAAGGACGATTATCTTACCATTTCTGCCTTCAACTGGCATTTTTCGACTGAGGCATTGGCCATTTCTGCCCTCAACTGGCATTTGCTTCGCGAAAACGAAAAAAGAGGGGGATCCGCGCGATTGCGGATCCCCCTGTTGCGGGACACTGCAGAATGGGCTTACGCGAGCACTTGCGTTGGTGTTGGTTTGTTCGGCCGGCTCGCTCGCTTCCGTACTGGTTTGTTCGGCCAGCCGCTTAGCCGAACGCTCGCTTAGTCGCGCAGCGGGCTACTGCTCGTCCTTCTCCACGGCGACGTAGACGTAGCCAGGGGTGCCGGTCGCGGGCAGCTCGTTGTAGGCCACCATCTCGGCGATCTCGGCGGCCGTGGCGCTCGCGGGCTCGGTCTCAAGCAGGTAGGCGGTGTCGGCGCGGCGCTCCATGGCCTTCTGGAAGTCCTTGGTTCCCACGAACACTTCCTGCTTGTACGGGTTCACGCCGAGCTTCTTGGCGCGGTAGACGATGTAGGCCAGCGCGGCGATGTTGGCCACCAGCGCGACGATGGACACGCCCAGGTTCACGTCCGGGTTGTTCACCGACTGCACGGCGAAGACGGAGTCGTTCACGAACATCGGCACCATCTGGCAGAACATGCACCAGATAGAAAGCGTGAAGGCGCGGTTCTGAATCCAGCCGCCCTTGTTCCAGATGAGGCCGGCGATGGTCGGCGCGAGCAGCAGGGCAATGCCGCAGTACCAGGAATGGGTGGGCAGGCAGTTGTAGGTATAGCAGAAGTTCCACAGGTCGTAGGCGATGATGAACACCCAGGTCATGTCGGGCCACAGCATGTCCTGGCGCTTTTTGGAGATATAGATGCCGAACCAGCCGGTCATGCAGGCGATATTAAGCAGGCCGGCGATGCCGTTGAACACGTTGTGCCAACCGCCGTACAGGGTGACGCCCTCGGTGGAAACCCACGTGGTGCCGAAGGCGCGGAAGGCGCTCTCGAAATCGCTCACCACGGCGATGAGGATGTTGATGGCCACGATGACGAAGGGGAAGGCCTTGAACCAATGCGAGCGGCCGATCTTGCCCCAGGAGTACTTCAGCATCATGAAGCCGATGCAGCCGGCGGTGGCGGCGTACACCTTGGCGTAGTGGAACCAGCTGTTCATATCGGTGTGGGTGGGGTTGTTCACGGCCCACTCGGCACCGGACGCCGCACCGATCTCCACGGCCAGGCAGTAGACGGTCATGGCGCCGCAGACGCCGAAGAACATGAAGATGCCGCCGGCCTTGGTGCGGCGGGCGAACTCGTTCAGCAGAATGAGCGCGATGAGCACCATCGCCAGGCCGAGCCATTGGAAGCCGGCGTTCGGGCCGTACACGTCGAATAACATGGTGATCCCTCCTTTAAGGATCGGTGCCTTCCTTGCCGCGAAGCCCGCCGCGGGTGGAGCACAAGAGGCCTCGCTGACCCACTCGCACCGGCTGCGCGGGGCATCAAATTGATGCTGGGAAGTACCATACCTGTGTAGAACTCTTCAGTCAATATCCATAATTTTGCAAGTTGGTAATAATTGACGAAATTGGTAAATGAGTCAATAAAGCATTGATAAACGGGGGAAATACTGCTAAGATTCCCAAAATAAAGTTCATTGAAGAAAGAAAAAGAAAACTTTCACGAAGAAATAATTGGAACGCACAGTCGAATGATAGGAGGGAACATGAAGCGAACAACGACGGCCATCGCCTGCAGCGCGGCCGCCCTCGCCCTGGGGCTTTCCGGTTGCGGGGCGTCCTTCGAGGGATCCGGGTCGAAGGACGCCGCCTCGGCCGAGCAGCTGGCCCTGCGCACCGACGATCCCTGGGCAGCCGAGGTTGCGGCCGATGCGGGGGCGCGGGCCCAAGGCGACTACGCCGACGGGGTGTATGTCGGGCACGGGCGCGGCATGGAGGGCGCCATCACGGTGACGCTGCTTCTGGATGACGGGCGCATCACCTGCCTGGAAACGACCCAAGAAGGGGAGAGCCAGAGCCGCGGCGGCTACGAGGCCATCCGCGACGGGCGGTACGCCGAGATGATAGAGGCGGCCCAGAGTGCCGATATCGACGCCATCGCCGGGGCCACCATTACGACCGCCGGGGTGAAGCAGGCCGTGGCCGACGCGCTCGCCCAGGCGGAGATTGCCGCCGGCGCCGAGACGGCTGGCGGCGCGGCGACGCAGAGCGGCGGAGATGCCGCCGCAGCGAGCGATGCCGACGCCACCGCTGCCCTAACTGGAAAGGAGGCCTAGCCATGGCCGAGAACACCACGGGCGCTGGCGCCCTTTCCCGCCGCGACTTCCTGACCGGCTCGGCCGTGGCCGCCGCCGGGGCTGCCATGCTGGGCCTTGCCGCCGCCGAGCCGGCCGTGGCCGCCGAGGTGCGCAGCGGCAACTGGGCCGCCGACGGCTCCGCGGCCGTGACCGCCGAGCCTTCCGCCGCTACCAACGCCACCGCCGCCGACGGCACCTACCGCGAGCACAACGCCAGTTCGTTCCCCGCCGACGACGCCACGCCCATCCCTCCCCGGGCCGTGCCTGCCAACTGGGACTACGAGTGCGACATCTGCGTGGTGGGCGCCGGCGGCGGTGGCCTGAACGCGGCGGCCCGCGCGGTTCAGCTGGGCGCCGACGTCATCTGCGTGGAGGCCATGGGGCTTCCCGGCGGCAACGCCCAGGAGGCCGGCATGTGCGGCATTTTGGGTGGCTACTCGGGCCAGGAGGAGAAGAAGTTCGCCTTCCCGAGCTATCCCTTCGACCCCAAAGCGCTGACCGATTGGGCCATGGACGAGTACCACTACGCGGCCGACCCGAAGCTCATCTACCGGCTCGCCTGCGAGGGCGGCAAGTCGCTGGACTGGATGGCCGACTGCGGCGTGCACTGGCGTCTGGGCGAGGTGCCGGTGTACGTGGCCCCGAAGCGCTCGACGCTGGACCACCACGTGCTGAAGATGAAGGACGCCACCGACGCCATGTACAACTACGGCTACGCCCACGGCGTCGATTTCCACTTCCAAAGCCCCGCTGTGGCCCTCGTGCAGGACGACGACGGACGCATCGTGGGCGTCGTGGTGAACGAGGACTACGAGACCGAGCGCTACATCCGCGCCGACCGCGCCGTCATCCTCACGGCGGGCGGCTTCTGCAACAACAAGGCGCTCTTGGACAAGTACATCCCCACGGCGGCCATGGGCTGCGCCTCCAGCTACTTGACGGCCGGGGAGCGCGGCGAGTGCTTCCGCATGGGGCTGGGCGTGGGTGCCGACGTGTCCGGGTTCAACAGCTCCGCCTCCTTCGACGGCGGGGTCGACTGGCAGGCCGAGGGCGGCACCTGGGCGCGGTTCCTCTACGACGGCATGACCCAGCTCTCGCGCCAGCCGTGGCTGACTATCGACCGCTGCGGCAACCGCCTGCGCTACATGGACTCCCGTGTGGCCGAGGACGGCGCCAACGCCATCTACGCCTTGGGCGATTTGGCCACCATCCAGATGACGCCGCCGGGCCACCGCTCCTACATCATCTTCGACGCGAACTACGAGGATCACCTGGCGGGATTCGCCCAGGAGCACTGCCGCAAGCTGCTGACCCCCGACCTGGAGCAGATCGAGAAGGTGCCGGAGCACTACCGCGACTGGCACCACGGCGTGCAGGACGCCATCGACGCCGACGTGCTGAAGCGCCGCGACAGTCTGGAGGAGCTCGAGCGCGATTTGGGCCTCGCCGAGGGCGTGCTCACCGAGGCCGTGGCGAAGTGGAACGACGCCTGCGAGCGCGGCGAGGACGACTTTCTGTACCCCATGCCCGCCGAGTGGCTGCACCCAATCGTGGAGCCGCCCTTCTACGGCTGCCGCATCGGCGGCAACCTGTACGGCACGAAGGCGGGGCTGCTCATCAACGACCAGATGCAGGTGGTGGGCACAGACGGCCGCGTGATCCCCGGCCTGTACGCCGGCTGGCACACCGCCGGGGGCGCTTGCGGCGAGAACAGCTACATCGGCGACCCGATTCTGGGATCGCTCATGGGGGACGTGGGGCTCGCCTTCTGCGGCGGGTATCTGTGCGGCACCTCTGCGGTGGAGAACGAGATCAACGGCGGCCAGGCGTAAGGGCGCGAGCGCGCGTACGGATAGGAGTTCGTTATGAAAGATATGAAAGCGATGGCGCGGCCGTTTCTCGCGCTGTATGCCATGGCGCTCGTGATTGCGCTGCTGGGACGCATCGGGCTTGCGGTGGCCGGGGGCACCGGCGTGCTCGCCTTCGACTACATCTCGGCCTCGGGCGTGCCGGTGCTCGATGTGATCTGCTCTATCCTCACGGGCTCGGCCTTCGTGGCCTTCCTGTTCGCGGCTGGCCTCGCGCTTTGCGTGTCGACGGCCGGCGCGGTGCTCTACGGCGCGCTGGCCTCGCGGGCGCAGGGCGATGCGGGCGCTCCCGCGGTGCGCCCGCGCCCGCTGACGGCGTTTCTCTGGGGCTGGGCGACGGCGCTCGTGGCGCTGGCGTGTCTGGTCGTGGTGGTGCTCGGCATCCTGTCGGCGGTGCAGGTGGGATCCATGTCCTCGAAGCTGCCGGGGCTGCCGATCATCGTCGTCGGCGTCATCGGGTTCGCGGCTTTCCTCGGCACGCTTCTGGGGGCGGCCTCCATGGTGGTGTGCGCCTGCGTGGCTCGCTGGCACACAGGGCACAGCCTGGAGCTTTCGCTCATCGCGGCGGTGGCGTTGTGCGGCGCCGTCGTCGCAGCGCTCACGGTCGGCACGTTCTCGGCCCTGAACGCGGCGAGCATCAGCCTGCCGGCGCTGGGCGGCTGGTTCGCGGCGGATGTCGTGGCAAATGTGGCCATGCTCTTCGGTGCGAAGGTCTATGCGGACAAGATGAGCCTCGCCTAGATTTCCCGGAGCAGGTCGTAGGCGGCCTGCTCCTTTGCTTGCCGCTGAGCGTTCAGGTCGGCCACCACCACATGGCCCACGCGCTCGATGGCGTCCCTCTGCTCGGGAGTCAGGCGCACCCACAGCTTGGTGGCAGCCAGCTCGTTCACGGTGGCGCTGATGAGAAATCCCTGGTAAACGCCCTCGTCGGTGAGGGCCACGTACACGGCCTTCTTGTCGTGAGGCGACTTCAGGCGCTTGGCCCAGCCGCGGCCCACGAGGCGATCCACGGCGCGCGCCGCGTTCACCGGCGACATCATCAGCTGCTCTGCCAGGGTTCCGACGCGTTCGGGATGATCCGTCTCGCCGAGGCGTTGGACGATGCGGCACTCGTTGAGCGACGCGCCCGTGGCATCGCGCAGGGTGCGCTCTGTCTCGGCGCGGATGAGCTCGATGGATACGAGCGAGCGCGTGGCAGGGAAACGTTGAGCGCGCCCAGCGTGCAGTGGGGGTTCGATGTGGGCTGCGGCGGCAACCGCCGCTTCCAGAATGGTGCGATACGTGGGATCTTGGGTTGGGAAGGTGGCGTACAAGCTCTCTACCAGGGACTGGTTGACGGCAGCGACGTGCTCGGCGCCGTCGTCGGTGACGGCGAGGAACCGCGTGCGGCCATCGGTCGTGCCAGCCTCGCGGGTCGCGTACCCATGGGCGACGAGGGCGTCGACGGCCTGGGTCACCACATTGGGCTTCATGCCTAGAATCTTTCCGAGCTCCCCCTGGCTTACGGGCGCCGAGGCCTGCATCAGCTTCGTTAAAATGCGGTACTGGGTGATGTTCAGGTCGCTCGCCTGCTCCAACCCGCGGCGCAGGGCCTCATGGGCCATTTCGAAGGCCACGAAGTACGTGGAGTCCAGGTTGAATTTGTTCGCGACCTCGGCCATTGCGCCCTTTCGGCTGTCGGAAAGTTAGTTCATTGATGCAACGATTAGTCTAGCGTTCTCCGACGGTTCGAGGAGGCGACGATTTCTCCCCGATACAAAGACTTCATAGCTCGCTCAGCGGGCGTTGGTGATAGTGCCGTCGGGGGCGATGAAAAAGGCCTGCAGAATTTCGGGGTGTCGACGGGCGAGGGCGAGTCCGCGTTCGAGGCCGAGGGCGAGCAGGGTGGTAGAGAAGCCCTCCGCGTCGATGGATTTCTCGCAGATGACGGTGACGCCGGCCACGTCGGTTTCGACGGGGCGTCCCGTGCGCGGATCGAGGATGTGGTGGTAGAAGGTGCCGTCGGGTGCGGTGAAACAGCGCTCGTAGACGCCACTCGTGACAGCCGACCCCACAACCAGGGGCACGGCGCCGATGAGCTGGGAGGGGTCGCGCGGATCGCGGATGCCCACGCGCCAGGGGTCGCCTGTGGGCTTGGTGCCGCTCACGGCCACGTTGCCGCCGAGGTTCACGATGGTGCCCGAGAGTCCGTGGGCCTCCATGGCCGCCACGAGCGCATCGGCGATCCATCCTTTGGCGATGCCGCCGGCGTCCACGGCGGCATCGGGGTCGGCCAGCTGCGCGAAGCAGGCCTTGGGTTCGGGCGCTGCCTCGAACCCGGGCACCGCCTCGGTTGCGGCATCGGCGTCGCTCTCGGCCGCTGTGGCTGCCGGCGTCTTCCACAATCTGAGCGCGTGCCAGTCGACGTGGCGCACCGCCTCGGCGAGTGCACCATCATCGGGCACCGTGCCCTCGTGAAAATTCCACAGGCGCACCGCCGGGCCTACGGTAATGTCGAAGGCGCCCTCGCTTTCCGCGCAGTAGGAAAGCGCCCTCTCGAGCAGGTCGTAGGTCAAAGGGTCGATGGCCACGGGCTGGCCGTGCGCGCTGTTGATGCGTGCGATGTCGGAGTGGGGAAGCGTGCGGCTGAACAGGCGCTCATAGCGGCGGCAGAGCGCCCGGGCCTCTTCGAAGGCCGCCTGACATGCTGCCGTCTCGCCGTAGGCCTCGATGTCGATGACGGTGTTGAAGGCCAAAAAGCGCACGCCGGCCGGTTTGCCCTCGGCGGCGTCGTGCGCCTCCAGGAATTGCTCGTCGGGAATGGGGTCGAGGCTATGTGCGTCCGTTTTACTCATGGGGGACAGTATAGCGAACTCGACGAAGGAGAGAGGCGACGCGCGCGTCATCTGTAGTATCATGGGCGGCACGCGAACAACGAAGAGAAAGGCGCTCGATGAAGGCACTCATTCCCGCGGCGGGGCTCGGTACCCGCTTTCTGCCGGCTACCAAGGCCCAGCCCAAAGAAATGCTGCTGGTAGTGGATCGCCCGGCCATCCAGTATGTGGTGGAAGAGGGTCTGGCTTCCGGCGCTGATGAGGTCGTGATCGTCAACAGCCGCGAGAAGAAGGCCATTGAGGACCACTTTACGCCGAACCCGGAGCTGGTGGCGCTTCTGCGCGAGCGCGGCAAGGACGCCTATGCCGATGCGGTGGAATATGTCGGCAACCTGCCGGTCAGCTACGTGTATCAGGAGGAGGCGCTGGGGTTGGGGCATGCCGTGCGCTGTGCGGCGGCCAAGACCGGCGACGAGGCGTTCTACGTGCTGCTCGGCGACGTGCTCGTGCCGGGCAATGAGATGCTGCCGGCCATGAAGGCGGTTTCCGACGCCCATGGCGGCGCCAGCGTCATCGCGGTCATGCCCGTGCCCGATGACCAGGTGAGCCGCTTCGGCGTCATCGCCGGGGCCCCGGTAGCCGAGGATGTGTGGAAGGTGGACTCGCTGGTGGAAAAGCCGGCGCTAGAGGATGCGCCGTCGAATCTGGCGGTGTTCGGCCGCTACCTGCTCTCGCCCCGCGTGATGGAACTGCTGGCCGATGCGGAGCCGGGGGTGGGCGGCGAGATTCAGCTCACCGACGCGCTGGACGCGGTGCTTGCCGAGGAGGAAATGTACGCGCTTGTGGTGGATCCGGCCGACGGCTTCGACACGGGCACCGTGGAGAGCTGGCTCGAGACGAACAACGTGCTGTTCGCCCGCCGGCAGGGATAGGTGTTACCGCTGATGAGGTTTCTTCTAAAATGTGAAGAATTACTTAACGATGAGCCTATGAATCCACAAGTTCACCATGGGTGCATCATAGGGAATTCAAGGGTGGCTGTTATACTGACGTCAGCAAGTGAGACAACCCCCTCCGATCACTTGCCTGCTTTGTCTCTTTAAAGCAGAAAGCGGCTCCGCGAGAGTCGCATCCCCCCTCCTTCTGGCCCGGCGGCCCCCTCCGCCGGGCCGCTTCTTTTTGCGGGCGTAATTGCATCGCAATTACGCCCTGTCGACGCTGCGCGGCGGCGATGCGCCCCATCTTGCCCCTTGTTTCGGGTGCTGCGCGGCACGAAGGCCGCTTGACCCGAAGGCGGGGCAATCTGAGGCGCCTCGCCGCCGCTCGCTGGCTTCCTTGGGCGCACCTCTGAGTGGGTTCACGGTTGCGGGCTCGGCCCTTCGGGCCATCGCTAGCGTTCTTTTATCGGACGAACGACCAAAAACATTTGTTCTATTATTTTGATGGGCTCCGTGGTACCATTACGGGCTATGGATACTTTGTTTACTGCTATGGAAAATGATCGGAAGCGGGACGTGGCGCCGCTGGCGGTGCGCATGCGGCCGCGCACGCTCGACGAGGTGGTCGGGCAGGCGGAGGCTGTGGGCGAGGGCAGCTGGCTGCGCGCGGCCATCGAGAACGACGCCTTAAGCTCGGTCATCCTCTTCGGGCCGGCGGGCACGGGCAAGACCTCGCTCGCCCATGTCATTGCGGAGTCGACCCGCGCCACCTTCGTGGAGGTATCAGCCATCGGGGGCACCGTGTCCGACTTGCGCCGGGAAATCGATGCGGCGGAGAAGCGGCTCGTCATGGGAGGCCTGCGCACCATCCTGTTCGTCGACGAGATTCACCGGTTCAATCGCAGCCAGCAGGACGCGCTTCTGCACGCGGTGGAAGATCGCCTTGTGGTGCTTGTGGGCGCCACCACGGAGAACCCGTTTTTCGAAGTGAACTCCGCCCTCATCTCGCGCTCGCGCATCGTGGAGCTGCATTCGCTCGCCGATGATGAGATCGCCGAGTTGGTGGGCCGTGCCGTGGCCGACGATCGGGGGCTTGCCGGCTGCTATGCTCTGGAAGATGAGGCCACTTCTGCCATCGTCACTCTGGCCGGCGGCGACGGCCGCGGGGCGCTCACAACGTTGGAGTTGGCCGCTGGTATGGTGGCGCCGGGCACGAAGGAGGCCCCCGTTTCCATCACCGAGGCCATGGTGCGGGCCGCCACGCCCCACCGCGCGCTGCCCTACGACAAGAACAAGGACATGCACTACGACATCATCTCCGCGTTCATCAAGAGCATGCGGGGCAGCGATCCGGATGCCGCCGTGTACTGGCTCGCCCGCATGATCGACGGGGGAGAGGATCCGAAGTTCATCGCCCGCCGCATGTACATCGCTGCCTCGGAGGATATCGGGAACGCCGACCCCCAGGCCCTGCTTGTGGCCGAGGCCGCCTTCCGGGCTGCCGAGGTCATCGGTTACCCGGAGTGCCGCATCAACTTGGCCCAGGCCGCCATTTACTTGGCGCTGGCGCCGAAGTCCAACAGCGCCGAGGCCGCGATCGATGCGGCGCTGCGCGAAGTGCGCAACGGCCCGGTGCGCAAGGTGCCCGACTACCTGCGCGATCGTCATCGCCCCGGCTCGGAAAACTACGGCGAGTACAAGTACCCCCACAGCTACCCGGCCGGCTGGGTCGATCAGCGCTATCTGCCCGAGGGCCTTGAGCGCGGCTGCTTCTACCAACCCGGCGAGCGCGGCTGGGAGGCTTACCGCACCGACGCCGCCGCCCGCGACCGCCAGGGGAGTTGAGTCGCGGCTCGGCGTGTTGCGCCCGCCGCGTTGCGGGCGCCGCGCAGCGAGCCAGGCATCGTGTTGGGGCGACGTGCCGGCGAGGGCGCCCCAGCGCGGGTGCCGCTGGCGATGCCGCTCGCGTGTGACACGATGTCAACTTCCGTTTACGGAATGGCTACTATGCGGACGCGTTCCGTGGAGGCCCTGCGCAACTTAATTAGAATGACTCCAGTAATGGTATAGTCAGGTCTTCGGAATTATAAGGAGGCTCATCATGGATTTCGCAGGGATCGTGGACATCGCGCTGCCCGTCATCTACGTGCTCGTCGGCGCGGTGCTCGTATGGTTCGTCGTGGAATTGGCGCTCACCATCCGCTCGACGCGCTCGACCATCGACGACGCCCATAAGGAGCTCACCCCCACGCTGAAGAACGTGGAGAAGATCACCGCCCAGGTCGATCCCCTCATCGCCCATGTGGATGCCCTGGTGACCGATCAGATCGACCCGCTGCTTACCCGCGTGAACGAGATCGCCGAGGAGGCCAAGCCCGCCGTGGGCCGCGTCGATCCGCTGGTGGAGCGTCTGTCGCTCACGGTGGACGCGGCGAATTTGGAACTCATGCGCGTCGACCAGATTCTGGAAGATGTGACCCAGATCACCGATTCCGTCTCGAAGGCCGCCGGTGCCGTCGATACCGTGACGAGCGCTCCGATCGATTTGGTGAACTCGCTCACGGGCAAGTTGCGCAGCAAGTTCAAGCCGCGCTACGCCTCCGATGAGTCCGTGAGCTTGGGAGCCGCTGCCGACGCCAGCGCCGCCGCGAAGGCCGGCCGCGCGCCCGAGCGCGGGGCGACCGTTGCCGCCGCCGTCTCGGCCATGGGGGATGCCGCCCGCGCCGTCGTCGCCGAGGGCAAAGACCGCCGCGCCGCTGTCAAGGCCGCCAACGCAGCCAGCCAAGAACGTGCCCACGACTTCGAAGACCAGCTCTCCGGCACCGCCGGCACCATCGCCGATGCGGCCGTGGCCAACGCCAACGCCGACATCGACACCGACGCGCCGGCCGCGCCGGCCGCGACGGCCCCTGCCGACCCCGCAGCCGCTGCCTCGCCGACCGTCTCTCCCAACGCCGCCGCGGCTCAGGCCGAGCCGGCCCCCGTGGGGAACAGCCCCTACACCGTTCAGTAGCTTGCACCTGAGGAGATTCCCATGAGCACCGACGCGTCTCAATCGCAGGGAGGAGCCGACGCGCCCGCTTCCGTCAACAACCCGCGCAGCGCGGCCGCCACGGCCACCGCTGCCGCCAACGCCATCTCGCGCACCAAGCAGGCCCGCGCCCGCACGCGCTTCTTCGACCTGTGGGCCGTGGTGGCGGCCATCCTGCTTCTGGCGGCGATCGTCTACCTGCTGAACATCCTGTCGGTGCCCGTGGCCATTCTCATCTGGACTGTCATCATCGTCTTCTGCCTGCGCGGCATTGTGAACGGGCTGGAGAAGCGCCATATCAACCGCGGTTTGGGCACCACGATCGCCTATGTTATCATGGCGCTCGTGCTCGCCCTTATCGGCTTCCTTCTGTTCTCGCCTATGTTCGGCCTGAACGCCCAGTTCAACGACTTGGTCAGCAACCTGCCCCATTATGTTGATGCGGTCATCGCCTGGGGCAACGACCTGTACGCCCGCTACGCCCCGATGCTCGAGGACGAAACGGTGAAGAACGTCATCAGCGAGGTGCAGAAGTCGGCCGCATCCTGGGCCTCCTCCATCGCTCAGGGCAGCGCCAACGGCATCGTGGCCTTCTCCACGACGCTGGCCAACGGCCTTATGGCCTTAGGGTTCGCGCTCGTCATCGCCTTCTGGATCCTCATGGAGCTGCCGGCCATGGGCCGCGAGACGCGCCGGCTCATCGGCCCCAAGCACGCCGAGGACGCCGAGTTCTTCCACGCCACCTTCACCCGCGTCATGGGCGGCTACATCAAGGGAACGCTTCTGCAGTGCGCCGTCATCGGCGTGGGCTGCGGCATCCTGTTCCAGATCGTCGGCGTGCCCAACGCGGCCGTGCTCGGCCTCATCACCGGCGTGATGAACATCATCCCCATCATCGGCCCGTGGCTGGGAGGTGCGCTCGCGGCCATCGCGGCCGTCTTCGTGAGCCCGCTGGTGGCCCTTATCGCCCTGGCCGGGACCGTGGTCATCCAGCAGCTCGTCTACACCTTCGTCTCGCCGAAGATCATGGCGAACTCGGTGGACATCCACCCGGCTCTCACCCTTATCGCGTTGATGGTGGGCTCGGCCCTCGGCGGCGCCATGAGCGGTCTTATGGGGTCGCTCGTGGGCATGCTCGCCTCCATCCCGCTGGTGGCCGTGGCCAAATCGGTGTTCGTCTACTACTTCGAGAAAAAGACCGGCCGGCACCTGGTGGCCGAGGACGGCGTGTTCTTCAAGGGCGTGCCGTCGGACAACGAGGAAGTGAACCCGCTGTCGGACGCCACGTCACCGGGCGTCACCACCGGCTCCATGAAGCCCATCAAGCTGGACGACGCGACGCTGTTCGGCCGCAAGTTGCCGAAGCTGCGCTCGCAGGCCCATGGGAAGGTGACGGCGCGCCATTCCCATGATGACACGTCGTCTTCCAAAAAGTAGCGCGCAAGGAGCGCTATAATCTGCTGCAACTGTTTTCGTTGACCGTAAAGGACGGATAGAACACCTATGCGTTACATGACCACCGCTGAGATTCGCGAGAAGTACCTGAACTACTTCCAGGAGAAGGGCTGCAAGCTCGTGCCCTCCTCCTCGCTCATTCCCGACGATCCGTCGCTTCTTCTGACGAGCGCCGGCATGGTGCAGTTCAAGCCCTACTTCCTGCAGCAGAAGCAGCTGGAGGCGCCCTATATCGGCACCACCTCCGTGCAGAAGTGCGTGCGCACCAACGACATCGACATCATCGGCACCACGGGCCGTCATCTGAGCTTCTTCGAGATGCTCGGCAACTTCTCCTTCGGCGCGTACTTCAAAGAAGAGATGTGCGCCTGGGCCTACGATTTCTCCGTGAACGTGCTGGGGCTGCCGCCGGAGCGCTTGTACTTCACCGTGTTCGAGGACGACGACGAGACCATTGAGATTTGGAAGAACCTGGGCGTGCCCGAGGACCACATCTCGCGCCTCGGCGAGGACGACAACTTCTGGCGCGCCGGCCCCACCGGTCCCTGCGGCCCCTGCTCGGAGATCTACTACGACCAGGGCCCGGAGTTCGGCTGCGGCAGCCCCGACTGCGCGCCGGGCTGCGACTGCGACCGTTTCCTGGAGTACTGGAACTGCGTGTTCACCCAGTACGACGGCCAGGAGGACGGCACCTTGGCGCCCCTTCCCAAGAAGAACATCGACACGGGCATGGGACTCGAGCGCATGGCCGCCATCATGCAGGGCGTGCAGTCCAACTACGAGACCGACGTGCTGCGCAGCCTGGTGGCCGTGGGCGAGCGTCTGGCCGGCGTGACCTACGGCGAGGATGCTGAAACCGATCTGGCTCTGCGCATCATCGCCGATCACTCCCGCTCGGTCACCTTCATGATCGCCGACGGCATCCTGCCGGGCAACGAGGGCCGCGGCTACGTGCTGCGCCGTCTGCTGCGCCGCGCCATCATGAAGGCCCAGCTCATCGGCATCGAGGGGCACTTCCTCAACGAGTACGTGGACGAGATCGTGCGGCTCATGGGAGATGTGTACCCCGAGATCGTGGAGAACCGCGAGCTGGAGCGCGGCCTCATCATGGCCGAGGAGGACCGCTTCGGCGCCACGCTGCGCCAGGGCCAGGCCTACCTGGAGGAGGCCCTCGGCAAGCTTGAGGGCGACGTGCTCTCCGGCGAGGAGGCCTTCACCCTGCACGACACCTACGGCTTCCCTGTGGAAGTGACCCAGGAGATCGCGGAAGGCCGCGGCGTGAAAGTGGACATGGAGGCCTTCGAGGCCGCCATGGAGGCCCAGCGCGAGCGTGCCCGCGCCGCCGGTGCAAAGGACGCCGAGGCCGCCTGGTCCACCTACGGCGGCATCTACAGCGATCTTTTGAACGAGCTCGGCCCCACGGAGTTCATCGGCTACGACGCCACCGCCGCCGAGACGCGCGTGCTGGCCGTCGTCGTCGATGGCGAGCGCGTGGGCACCCTGGCGCCGGGGCAGACCGGCGAGGTGGTGCTGGCCGCCACGCCCTTCTACGCCGAGATGGGCGGAGAAGTGGGGGACACCGGCGTCATCGAGAACGGCGAGGGACGCCTTTACGTGCTGGACACGAAGGCTCCCGAGAAGGGCCTGTTCGTGCACGCGGTGCGCGCCGAGGAGGCGGGGCTCGCCGAGGGCGATACCGTTGTGGCTCGCGTGGATGCGAACCGCCGCGCCGCCATCGAGCGCAACCACACCGCCACCCACATCCTGCACGCCGCGCTGCGTCGCGTGCTCGGTGACCACGTGAAGCAGGCCGGCTCCTACGTGGGCCCCGACCGCCTGCGCTTCGACTTCACCCACTTCGAGGCGTGCACGCCCGAGCAGCTGGCCGAGGTGGAGCGCGAGGCCAACGAGCACATCATGAGCGCCACGCCCACCACCATTTACGAGACGTCGCTGGAAGAGGCCCGCGCCGCCGGGGTCACGGGCTTGTTCGGCGAGAAGTACGGCGAGGTCGTGCGCGTGGTGGAGGCGGGCGACCTCTCCCGCGAGCTGTGCGGCGGCTGCCATGTGAACAACACCGCCGAGATCGGCTTTTTGAAGATCACGAGCGAGTCGTCGGTGGGCGCCAACGTGCGCCGCATCGAGGCCGTGACGAGCTACGGCGCGCTCGCCTACGTGAACAAGGTGGAAGCCGAGCTGAAGGAGGCCGCGGCCACGCTGCGCGTGCCGCCCTTCGACGTGTCCGAGCGCGTGGCGGCCGACCAGAAGGCCCTGAAGGAGATGCGCACCAAGGCCAAGCGCGCCAAGGACATGGTGAGCGACGACATGTTCTCGACGCTGCTCTCCCAGGTTCAGCTGGCGCCGGCGGGGTACCCCGTCATCATCGCGCGCACCGAGGTTCGCGACGGCGGCCAGATGCGCAATATGTGGGACGTCGTGCGCAGCCGCATGGACGCGCCCGGCGCCATGGTGGTGGCCGGTGTGAACGACGGCAAGCCCGTGCTCATGGCCGCCGGCACCGATGAGGCGGTAGCGGCGGGCTTCAACGCCGGGGCCATCATCAAGGCCATGGGCCCGGCCATCCAGGGCGGTGGCGGCGGCAAGCCCACCATGGCCCAGGCCGGCGGCAAGAACCCCGACGGCATCGATGAGGCCCTGGAGATCGCCCGCAACATGATCCTGTAGCGGCGCGGAGGGGCGCGACTGCATGAGGGGCGCGGCATTGCCTCGCCCCTCTTTTGCGTTTCGGAACATACAAGCCGTGCATTGCTTGAGAGAATCTCATTGAATGCTGATCGTGTCGGTATAAATGTCGGTATAAATGTCGGTATAAATGTCGGTATAAATGTCGGTATAACCGCGCCGCTTCCAGATGCGTTGCTCCGACTGATGCTAACGCTGTGATAAAAGCGTTAGCTATAATGAAATGATCTGTGCACCATTCGAAAGGGAACGGAATGAACAAGCAACAGCTCGCCGCGAAAATCTGGGAATCGGCCAACCGCATGCGGGGCAAGGTGGATGCGAGCGAGTACAAGGATTTCATTCTGGGCTTCATCTTCTACAAGTACCTCTCCGAGAAGGAGGAGCAGTTCTTCCTGGGCGAGGGTATGACGGCGTCTGATATGGAGCAGCTGGTGGAAGAGGACGAGGAGACCGTAGGCTATGCTCAGAATCATCTGGGCTATTTCATCTCCTATCAGAACCTGTTCTCCACTTGGATCCAAGCCGGCAATGATTTCGCTGTGTCGCAGGTGTACGAGGCACTCTCGGCCTTCAGCCGCCTTGTGAGCCCCCTTTACAAAAACGTGTTCGACGGCATCTTCATCACGCTACAGACGGGACTGAGCAAGCTCGGCGACAATACAGGGTCGCAGACGAAAGCCGTGCGCGATCTCGTCCATCTCATTCAGACCATCCCCATGAGCACGCACCAAGATTACGATGTGCTGGGCTACATCTACGAGGATCTCATCTCGAAGTTCGCCTCTAACGCCGGCAAGAAAGCTGGCGAATTCTATACACCCCACGAGGTGTCGGTGCTCATGGCGGATATCGTCGCTCATCATTTGCGGAGCCAGGACACGATTCGTATCTACGACCCCACGAGCGGCTCTGGTTCGCTGCTCATCACCATCGGCGATGCGGTGAAGCGTCGCATGGGGGATGCGGACGGCATCGCCTACTACGCCCAGGAGCTCAATCAGTCCACCTACAACCTCACGCGCATGAACCTCGTCATGCGGGGCATCAAGCCGTCTAACATTACGGTGCGCAACGGCGATACTTTGGAAGAAGACTGGCCCTACTTCGACGATTCGGATCCATCGGGCACCTACGACTCGCTCTACGTGGACGCGGTGGTTTCCAATCCGCCCTACTCGCAGCGGTGGGAGCCGGAGGGCAAGGAGAACGACATCCGATTCGCCTATGGCATCGCCCCTCGCTCGAAGGCGGACTACGCGTTTCTGCTGCATGACCTGTATCATCTGAAACCCTCGGGTATCATGTGCATCGTCTTGCCCCATGGCGTCCTGTTCCGAGGGGGAGAAGAGGGAACGATTCGCCGCAACCTCATCGAGAACGACAAGATTGCCGCCATCATCGGTCTTCCTGCTAATATTTTCTTCGGAACGGGCATCCCCACCATCATCATGGTGCTGCGCCAAAAGCGCGACGAGAGCGACGTGCTCATCATCGACGCTTCCAAGGACTTCGAGAAAGTCGGGAAGAATAACCAGCTGCGCTCCTCGGATATCCGCCGCATTGTCGATACGGTTACGGCTCGTCGGACGATCGAGGGCTACTCGCGCCTTGTGGGAAAGGACGAGATACGCGCCAACGATTACAACTTGAATATCCCGCGCTACGTGGATTCCTCTGAGCCTACGGAAACGTGGGACTTGTATGCGTCGATGTTCGGTGGCATTCCGGTTCAGGAAATTGACGCCCTAAGCAAGTATTGGGAGGCGCTTCCCGGCCTTCGTGAGGCGCTGTTTACGGCCAACAATGGCCATTGCGCTCGGATGGCGTGCGAGGACGTAGCCGATGCAATTCAGGGGAATGAGGCGGTCGAAGGCTACGTTGCCCGCTACCACGCAGAGTTCTCTGGGTTGCGCCGTCAGCTCGTGGCGACGCTCATCGGCAACTGGCAGCGGGTGGACGCACCGAGCGCGGAGGCTGCGGTGGCCGATGAGGTGTTCAAGCTCGTGGAACCGTTTACTCTGGTTGATAAATATGACGCTTATCAGGCGCTTGATGATGCTTGGGGCGTTATTGCCGCCGATTTGGAAATGCTGCAAACGGAAGGTTTCGACGCTGCGAGGAAGGTCGATCCGGAATACGTCATCAAGAAGAAGAGCGGCAAAGACGTTGAGGTGCAGGACGGATGGAAGGGCCATATCCTGCCGTTCTCTCTTGTACAAGACGCGCTCTTGAGTGTGGAAGCCGAGCAGTTGCGTGATTTGCAGGATGAGATGAGCCACTTGAATGGCGAGTGCGAGAGCTTGCAAGAGGAGCTGCCCTGCGAGGACGCCGAAGAGGGCGATGCCGACGATTCGTGCGATTTGACCGAGGAGGAAATCGCGGCGAAGCGGAATGAGCTCGCGGCCCTCCAGAAGAAGCTAAAGAGCTTGAAGAAGGATGCCAAAGCTCAGGAGTCGGCCCTCGAAGAGAAGACCCACGAGACCATTGAGGCGCTGACCGACGAGCAGGTGTACGAGCTGCTCGAGGCCAAATGGGTGGAGCCCCTCACGGATGATCTGAACGCGCTGCCGCAAGTGTCTATTGAGGGTCTTATCAAGAAAGTGAACGCGCTGGAAGAGAAATACAAAGACACCTATGCCGATGTGGCAGAGCAGATCAGCGAAGCCGAAAGAGAGCTGGATGCAATGCTCGGCCAGCTTGTGGGTGACGAGTTCGACATGCTCGGCATCGCGGAACTGCGTAAGCTTTTGGGCGGTGAGTAACATGGAAGAGCAGCGTAAGTCCGAAAACGCCCTCGTCCCCGCCCTCCGCTTCGAAGGATTCAGCGACCCTTGGGAACAGCGTAGGTTGGGGGAAATATGCGACGAAGTGACTCGCCGCAATCCGCTCTCCGAGGCCCCGGTCATGATGATCACCGCCGAATCGGGGTTCATCGAGCAGAGTGAAAGGTATTCGACCGACAATGCGGGAGAAAGTCTGCAGAAGTACATTGTTCTACGAAGGGGCGAGTTGGCCTACAATCATGGCGCGTCCAAGCTGCGACCATTTGGATCCTGTTTCAACCTTTTGGCTGATGAGGCGCGCATCCCGTTCGTGTATCACTGCTTCTCGCTGCGCAGCGACTGCCCCGCATTCACGTCGCTAGAATTAAACGGCGGTCAAGTGGAAGACCAACTGAGGACGCTCGTCTCATCTGGCGCGAGAATGGACGGGCTTCTCAATATTTCGTTCGAGGAATATCAAACCGTGCGTCTTCTGCTGCCCTCGCTCGACGAGCAGCGGCAAATCGCAGGCCTCTTCGCCAAGCTCGACTCGCTCATCGCCCTTCATCAGCGTGAGTTGGATATTCTTAAAAACCTTAAGCAAGCGTTACTTGAAAAGATGTTTGTCTAGGAGCTGCCATGACTCTAAAAAACAAGCTGGGCATCCATAACGCTGTAGAGCTTTCTCGCCAAGAGGAACGACTGTCGAAGCAGCGGGCATTGGAGTTGTTCGATGAAGGGCTGCTCGACACCTTCGAGATAGGAACTTTTGCAGGCTTGCAAGCGATTCACGCCCATCTCTTTTGCGATGTTTACGACTTTGCAGGAGATGTGAGAACCGGCAATATCGCCAAGGGGAGCTTTCGGTTCGCTCCTTCTCTCTATTTGGATGCTGCGCTTGAAAGCATTAGCGCCATGCCGCAAAGCACCTTCGATGAGATCATCGAAAAGTACGTTGAAATGAATGTGGCGCATCCTTTTTGGGAAGGCAATGGTCGAAGTATGCGAATTTGGCTCGATGCCATGCTTCGCCAAGAGCTGGGTGTCGTAATCGACTGGAGCCAGGTCGACAAAGAGGACTATCTGCTTGCCATGGAACGCAGTCCCGTGCGAGATAGGGAGATCAAGGCTCTTCTCAATGCGGCATTGACTGACAAAGCCGCTGATCGCGAGGTGTTCATGAAGGGCATTGACGCGAGCTATCGCTACGAGGGACTCGAAGAGTACGAGACGGGGAACCTGCCCGAGGATGACGAGGATTAGCTCATGGTTTTCGATACAGAGGCGGCATTCGAGGAAGCGGTTATCGAGAAGCTGAAGGCCTACGGCTGGGACGATGCGGGCGGAGTGTTGAAATATCCGACCGAGCAGCAGCTGCTGGACAACTGGGCGGCCATCCTCTTCGAGAACAACAAGCATCGCGATTGCCTGAACGGCGCGCCCCTGACGCCTACCGAGATGCAGCAGATCGTCGAAAAGATCCGGGAGAAGCGCACGCCGGTGGCCATTAACGAGCTGATCAACGGTAAAGAGATTATCATCAAGCGGGACAACGCCAACGACGACCTGCATGTCGGCAAGGAAGTGGCCCTTAAGATATTCCATCGCGACGAGATCGCTGGCGGGCAAAGCCGGTACCAGATCGCGCAACAGCCGGTGTTCCCCTCGAAGTCGAAGCTGGGCCACGACCGGCGGGGCGATCTCATGCTGCTCATCAACGGCATGCCCCTGTTCCATATCGAGCTGAAGAAGAGCGGTGTGCCGGTATCTGAGGCCATCGGTCAGATTCGCAAGTACGCCGCCGAGGGCGTGTTCGAAGGGCTGTTCTCGTTGGTGCAGATCTTCGTCGCCATGAACCCCGAGGAGACGAAGTACTTCGCCAACCCGGGTCCCGATGGCGCTTTCAACGAGAAGTTCCAATTCCATTGGGCCGACTTCAACAACAACCCCATCAACCAGTGGAGCGATGTGGTGAAGCACCTGCTGAGCATACCCATGGCCCATCAGCTCATCGGCTACTACACGGTGGCCGACAGCTCCGACGGCGTGCTGAAGGTGATGCGCAGCTACCAGTACTATGCGGCCAGCCGTATCTCCGACCGCGTGACGGTGATCGACCGCGACAAACTGTGGGGAACCAAGGGCCTGAAAGGCGGCTTCGTCTGGCACACCACGGGCAGCGGCAAAACCATGACCAGCTTCAAGTGCGCCCAGCTCATCGCCAACTCCAAGGATGCCGACAAGGTGGTGTTCCTGGTCGATCGCATCGAACTGGGTACTCAGTCGCTGGAGCAGTACCGCTCCTTCGCCAACGAATCCGAGACCGTACAGAAAACGGAGAGCACCGATGCGCTGAAGGCGAAGCTGAAGAGCAGCGATCCCTCCGATACGCTCATCGTCACGTCCATTCAGAAGATGGGCAACATCGACGAGGATGCCATGAGCGCCCGCGACCTGGAGGCGATTCGCAAGAAGCGCATCGTGTTCATTGTGGACGAGTGCCATCGCTCGACGTTCGGCAAGAACATGGAGACCATCAAGCGGGTGTTTCCTGGGGCGCTGATGTTCGGTTTCACCGGCACGCCCATTCACGAGGAGAACCGCAAGAAGCTGAGCACCACCACCGACGTGTTCGGCGACGAGTTGCACCGCTATAGCATCGCCGACGGCATCCGCGACGGCAATGTGCTCGGCTTCGACACGTGCCCAGTGGCCACCTACCCCGAGTTCGATCTGCGCCAGGCCGTGGCTCTGGATGAGGCCAAGGCGAAATCCATGGAAGAGGTGATGGGCGACCCGCGGCGCGAGCGCGTGTACTATCAGATCATGGACGAGATGCCCATGGCCCCCTTCCTCGACGAGATGGGCAACCGCTGCCACGGCATTGAGAGCCTGGTGCCGGAGAGCCAGTACGGCACGGCCGATCAGCGCGACGTGACCAAGCATCAGCGACAGGTGGTGGCCGACATCGTGAAGCACTGGCCCACCTTGAGCCGCTTCGGCAAGTTCCACGCGATTTTCGCCACCCATTCCATCCCCGAGGCGCTCGATTACTACCATCTGTTCAAGGAGACGGCGCCCGAATTGATGACGACGGTGCTCGTGGATCCTTCGATCGACAACGAGCAGGAGAAGATCGACCGGTCGCTTATCAAGGAGGAGGCACTTGAGGAGGTCATTGCCGACTACAACGAGCGTTTCGGCATGGAGTTCGCGCTGCCGACGTGGTCGGCGTTCAAGACCGATGTCTCCAACCGGTTGGCGCACAAGCGGCCCTACCTGGGAATCGAGAAGACGCCCGAGAAGTGCGTGAACATCCTGATCGTGGTTGATCAGATGCTGACGGGCTTCGACTCGAAGTGGATCAACACGCTGTATCTGGACAAGATGCTGCGCTACGAGATGATCATCCAGGCGTTCAGCCGAACGAACCGCTTGTTCAACGAGTCGGAGAAGCCCCACGGCACCATTCGCTACTACCGGCGCCCGCACACTATGCGAAAGAACATCGAGGAGGCCATCAGCCTCTACTCCGGCGACAAGCCCTTCGGCCTGTTCGTGCCCAAGCTGCGCGAGAACCTGCTTGCCATGAACTTGGTCTTCGAAGATATGATCGGCTTGTTCGAGGACAACGGCGCGGGCGATCTGTCGAAGCTGCCGGACAGCTCGGAGGCACGCAACAAATTCGCGCAGCTGTTCCGGTCCTTCAATGCGCTCCTCGAGGCGGCGAAGGTGCAGGGCTTCCGCTGGGACGAGTCGGAGTACCAGTTCCCCGTGGGGGATGATGTTGTGGAAGAGGCGATCGCGGTGGGAGCCTGCGAGGACGAATGTGGTGCAGAGCGTAGCGAATTGTACGAGGTAATTGCCGTTCCCTACGATGAGACAGATTACCTGGCGTTTGCGCAGCGCTACAAAGAGCTTGCCGGAGGCGGTGGCCGTGAAAGGGGAGGAGCGGATATCCCCTACGATCTCAGCGGGCATCTCATGGAGATAGACACCACTAAGATCGACACCGACTACATGAATGCCAACTTCACCAAGTGGCTCAAGCAGCTCGATTTGGAAGGCTCCGAGGCTGAGGCGACCGAGGCGGCTCTGGCGGCGCTGCACAAGAGCTTCGCCAGCCTGAGCCAGGAGGAGCAGAAGTACGCGAACCTGTTCATCCACGACGTTCAGAGCGGAGACGTGTACGTCGATCCGGGTAAGACGTTCCGCGATTATGTGACGGAGTACCAGCGTCATGCCAAGAATGTCCAGATCGGGCGGGCGAGCAGCCTGCTCGGCGTGGATGCGGCAATTCTGTCAGAGCTGCTTGTGGCAGGCGCGGATGAGGAAAGCCTCAACGAGTTCGGTCGATTCGACAAGTTGATTGACAGCCTGGATGCGGCTCGTGCGCGCGAGTACTTCTCGGCTCTCGAAGGCGCTCCGATTCCCGCATTCAAAGTGCGCATGCGTGCCGACAATCTTTTGAGGCGATTCGTCTTAGAAGGTGGTTTCGACCTATAGGCACGCCTCGACTCGCTCACGCTGATGAAGGGCGATGAGCGAGTCAAGCCAATCGAAAAGGCTTCCGATGATGCTCTGCTCTCTGATTGAGGGCATGGTGATTTCGCTCTTCAAAAGCTTGTCGAAGAAGAAGTAGAGGCGCACTCCGCCTTCCTGCAACGCCTCAATCTGCTTGGCGAAGAGGGCCGACTTGAGCCAGTGCCACAGAAACCTATCGTCGCAGGTCTCATCAGATCGAAACACTTCGTAAAGCGAGCTGACAATGACATTTTCCCTGGTAGCGAGATACCCGATGGAACCAACGTTGATCCTCGCCGGATTGTAGGCAAATGATCCCGGCTCAACGATCCAGTAAGCAGTTTTGTCAGCCTCTGCCATCGTGCCGCCATTCTCAAATTGTTCACTCTGCGGCACGAAGCCAGATGTGTTTGAAACGGAATGGCTTTCGAGGTCGAGATTGTCCGCATTGCGCGAGCCGGAAGCGTAAACGAACTCGTCGAACGTACGCTGTTCCCAAGTTGTTGCGAATCTCCTGCGGCCTCTTCGTATTTGAGCTTTTTGCATCATCTCAGCAGGCATCTGCTAATGACTGGGAACAGCGTAGGTTGGGGGAAGTGGTTGATGTTCGCAGTGGAAGAGACTACAAGCATTTGAAACCAGGCTTGATTCCGGTTTACGGGACAGGCGGTTTGATGACGTACGTCAACGAAGCTCTTTCAAAAAACGAAGATGCCATCGGGATCGGGCGAAAAGGAACGATCGATCAGCCCTACAAGCTTTATGCGCCATTTTGGACGGTTGACACGCTGTTTTATGCAATTCCGAAAATTGGAATAGATATCGAATTCGCACTAAGCTGCTTTCTACGAATCAATTGGAAAGCGAAAGATGAATCGACCGGATTACCCAGTTTGTCGAAGAGCGCGATCAACGATACTCGAATTCTGCTGCCGGACGCGCGCGAGCAATCCCGCATCGGAACGCTCTTCTCCAAGCTCGACTCGCTCATCGCCCTTCATCAGCGTGAGCGTGCGGGGGTCTAGATGAGGCTGGAGATTGAGCGCATCACGAGGTCGACATCCTGGTTCTCTAGCTCTTGGATGATGTGCAGGTAGGTCTTCTGGGTGGTATTCATGCTGGCGTGTCCGAGACGCTTGGCGACGCTGGCGATGGAGACGCCAGCGAACAGGAGCAGCGATGCATGGGTATGGCGCAGCCCGTGCACGGAGATGACGGGGACGCCGGCGCGCTTGCAGTGGCGTTCCAGCACGCTGTTCGCGGTGGAGTTGTAGACTTTTCCTTCCACGAAAATCGGCTCATCGCGGGGAAGCCTTTTGGTGAGCTCGGAGAACTGAATGACGAGCTGCCAATCGAGCTGCACCTTGCGCACGGAAGAGCGATTCTTGGTGGGGACGAACCCCGTTCCCGTTTTGTAGTCCCAGGTTTTGTTGACCGAAACAACCTGGCGGCTGAACTCGAAATCGTCGGGCGTCAGCGCAATGGCCTCGGAAAACCGCAGGCCCGTTTTCGCAATGAGCAAAATGAGCCAGTCCCAGCTGACCTCGGGCCCCAAATCGAGGTCGTTCAGAAGACGATGCAGCTCGAACTGGTTGAGGTACTTCTGCTTCTTGGCTCGCGGGGACTTTCCCTTAATGATGGCCTTGCGCGTTGGGTCGCGCTCCACGAGGCCCTCGTCGACGGCGTCGAGGACGGCGCCTTTCAGTTGGTGGTGGAAATCCATAGTCGTCTGCCGCTCATGGCTCGCGGCGTAGTCGTTCAACAGCTTCTGGTAGGTGATGCGGTTGAGCTCCGCGAGGGTCAACAAGGGGATGAGCCGTTGCAGCCAGGCGCAGGTGAGCCGGTACTTGCTGAGCGTGACATCGCGCACGGCCCCTTCCTTATACATGGCCACCCACTGCTGGTAATAGTCGCAGAACGTGTCGTTGGGCGAGAGTTCGTTGAGCATTGCTGGGTTCCTTTCTGCGTTTTTGGTTCGTTTGAGGGCTCACGCTGATGAAGGTTCCCTAAGAATACGGCGATGAGACAAGTTGTTTGTCGCCGACAGAGGTTGTTTCTGCACGAGATCGCGAGTTATAAGCGTCTCGGGAAGTTTGGGAAGCGGCATTTTGACAATAATATATCGAATAACAATAGCCTATAAGAGCTATCGCTTCTTGGTAACGCTTATAACTCGAGATCTCGTGCAGAACCCCCCTTGTTCGTCAACCGACTGGGGCGTTTTGGAATATAACGGGTTCCGCAGGCGGCGGCTGGCGTCCTTATGTTGTTCCCCGTCGGTCGCTCTTCGTGCTTGGGAAACTTAAAGGTGGTGCGCATTCCGTGCGGGTGGGGAGCGAGGTCGCGGGAGCGTGGTAAGATGACGGGGAAATAAGAGATGCGCGATCCGGTTCGGCGATTGCGCGGGCGCGTTAGGGGTTGTTCCATGAATCCGCAGAGTCCGGGAACGGGCGGTCGAGGGCCGTACGACAGCTGGGGGAGACCCTACGGTGCGTCTCGGCAGCCCGGGCCGCAAGGCGCGCCGCAGCAACCCGGGCCGCAGCAACCCGGCCCCGAGTACGTCTACGAGATGCCCGAAGATTTCCAAGAACAGCAGCGGAGCGCCCAGCGGGACAGCGCCAACGGGAATGCGAAGGGGCGTTCCCGGGGCGCGAAGCCGGCGCCGGATACGCCGGGCGCCGGTTCCTGGTCGGTCGGGCCTTCGGGCAGCCCCATTCCCGGCATGTCGGCCAAGGATTTCCAGAAGATGTGCCGGTCGGTTGACAAAGCGTTCTCGCAGTTCGCCCGCATGGTCGACCAAGGGGTGAACGAGGCCGCCGAGGCGCTAGGGCAGTCGCCCGAGAAGAACCTGAAGGCCCATAAGGAGCTGCAGGAGAAGCGCAAGCGCGAGAAGAAGGCGCGCAAGGCCCAGGAAGAGGCGCAGCGCCGGGCGGCTCAGCAAGCCCACGGGCAGCAGCGTTACGGGCATCCGGGCTACGGGGCGTCCCAGGGCGCGCCGACAGGTGGCGTCCCCCAGGGTTTTCAACAGGCGGTGACCTCCGCGGCCCAGCAGGCCCAACAGTGGGCGCCGCTGGCCAAGGCAAAGAAGCGCTTCCGCTCGTCGTGGGGGCTGACGGCCTCCGGGGTCGTCATGGCGGCGGCCGGCGGGGCGGGCATGGTCTTTTTCGGCATTCCCGCCTTAGTCTCGGCGCTGGCGCCGGCGGTGGCCGGGAATCCCGAAGTGGCCGTGACGGCGATCCTCGGCATTCTGACGGCCGGTTTCGCCACGTTGCTCGGCTTCGGCATCCGCAACCTACGGCGTGCCTCGAAACTGAAGGCTCTCCAGCGGGCGGTGGGCCAGCGCGAGGCCGTTGGCTTCGACGACCTCGCCGCGCGCATGCAGGTGAGCCCCAAGGCCGCCCTTGCCGCCTCGCGCACGCTCATCAAGGGCGGCTACCTCCCCGAGGGGCGCATCGACGACGAGAACACCACCCTCATGGTGACTGAGAACGCCTACCACCAGTATCGTCAGTTCCAGCAGAGCCAGCGCCAGACGCTCGCCGAGCGCGAGGCGGCCGAGGCGGCCCGGGCAGCTGAGGCGGCGGCGCGGGCGGCCCGCGAGCAGGATATCTCCGAGCGCCTGACGCCCGAGCAGCGCGCCTTTGTCGCCTGCGGCCGCGACTACGTGCGGCAGATGGACGAGCTGAACGCCGCCATCGACGACGCCGCGGTGAGCGAGCGCATTACGGCCATTCAGGACGTGGTGGGCCGCATTCTCGCCCGCGCCGAGGAAGAGCCGGCCATCATCGCCGGGCTCGACCGCCTGACCGCGTACTACCTTCCCACCACGGTGAAGCTGCTCGATGCCTACGACCGGTTAGAGGAGGAACCTATTCAGGGCGAGAATATCTCCAGCTCGCGCAGCGAGATCGAGCATACGTTGGAAGTGTTGCACAGCGCTTTCGAGAAGCTCTTCGACGACACGTACCAAGACCTCTCCCTCGATGTGTCCGCCGACATCTCGGTGCTGCACGCCATGCTCGCCCAAGAGGGACTCACGGAAGGCCCCTTCGATGTGAAACCGTAAGCAATGGCTTCGAGCGCCTAACCCCGGACGCTCTTGAGCGCGAGGCTCGCAAGGCCCCCTCGCAATTTCCGATTCATCCGTACCGTGCCCGTGAAAGGATATGCTATGACCAACGAACTGACCGATCTCACGAACATTCCCGCCCCGACGCTCACGCTCGATCCCGTAAGCGACGGCGAGGTGGCCGAGGCCTCCATCGTCGAGGTGGACACGCCCGCCGCGCCCAGCCTCGCCGACTCGCTTTCCGCCGAAGAGCTGGCCCAGGTGGACGCCTTCGCCCAGCAGATCGACATCGCCAATTCCCAGCAGGTACTCACCTTCGGCGCCGGCGCCCAGAAGAAGATGGCGTCGTTCTCGGAGACGGCGCTCGCGAAGGTGCGCACCCAGGATTTGGGCGAGGCGGGCGATCTTATCGCCGGGGTAGTGACCGAGCTCAAGAACTTCGACGTTGATGACGACGACAAGGGCTTCTTCGGCCTGTTCAAGAAGTCGGCGAACAAGATCACGTCGCTCAAGGCCCGTTACGACACCGCCGAGGCCAACGTCGACAAGATCGCCAAGACCCTCGAGGGCCATCAGGTGCAGCTCATGAAGGACGCGGCCACGCTCGACAAGCTCTACGAGCTGAACCTCACCTACTTCAAGGAGCTGACCATGTACCTTCTGGCCGGCCGTCAGCGCCTGGCCGAGGTGCGCGAGGGCGAGCTGGCCGAGCTGTCCGCCAGGGCTCAGGCGTCGGGTTCCACCGAGGACGCCGAGGCGGTGCAGAAACTCGCCGCTGCGTGCAACCGCTTCGAGAAGAAGCTGTCGGATCTGGATCTGTCCCGCACCGTGGCCATGCAAATGGCGCCGCAGATCCGTCTCGTGCAGAACAACGAGATGCTCATGATCGAGAAGATCCAGACGACGCTCGTGAACACTATTCCTCTGTGGAAGAGCCAGATGCTGCTGGCGCTGGGGCTCGCCAACAACGAGGCGGCGCTCAAAGCCCAATCCGCCGTCACCGACATGACCAACGAGCTTCTGCGCAAGAACGCCGAGAAGTTGAAAGCTTCCACCGTGGAGGTGGCCCGCGAGTCCGAGCGCGGCATCGTGGACATCGAGACGTTGAAGGCCACCAACGAGAACCTCATCCAGACCTTCGATGAGGTAATGAAGATCCAGGCCGAGGGCCGCGCCAAGCGTGCCGAGGCCGAGGCGGAGATGCGCCGCATGGAAGCCGAGCTGCGCCAGAAACTGCTGGAGGTGAAGTAGCCCGTGCGCGTGATGGCGCTGGATATCGGGGAAGTGCGCGTGGGGGTGGCGGTGAGCGACCCGGGCGAGCGCGTGGCAAGTCCGGTGTGCGTGATGCCCGCCGCCGAGGTGACCGGTTGCGCCAAGCCCTTCCGCCGGCTTCTGGAAGACTGGGAGCCGGAGCTGCTCGTCTGCGGGCTGCCCCGCACGCTCGCCGGCGAGGAGGGCCCCCAGGCGGCCCGCATTCGCAAGGAGGCCGCGCGCATCAGCGACGCCTGCGGCATTCCCCACGTTTTCGCAGATGAACGGCTCAGCTCGGCCGAGGCCAAGCGGAGTTTGCGTGAAAAGGGTCTGACTGAGAAGGAGATGCGCGGCAAGGTTGATATGATAGCCGCAAGTCTGTTTTTGCAATCTTGGCTCGACGAGCGTGCCCGCGCTTGAGGTATTCGCGGGGCTAATCGCCGGGCCGTTTCGTAGAGAAAGGCCGCACCTTGGCTCTCCATGGCAAGAAGGTCACCTATTCGTCCCATTCCTCCCGCGCTGCCCGGGCGGCGCACGCCAAGGGGGATCGGGAGTTCCGCACCTACGACACGAGCGCCATCATGCCGAAGAAGTCCCCGGCGCCCTTCATCTGCGCGGCCGTCGTGGCTGTCGTCGTTATCGCCGCCGTGTGCTTCTTCGCCTTCCGCGGTTGTGCCGGCTCGCAAGTGGAACTGCTCGCGCCGGGCCAGTCGGCGGAGGTGACCATCACGGAGGGGGAGACCGCCTCCTCCATCGGCGACGCGCTCGTGGCCGCGCGCCTCATCGGCAGCTCGCGGGAGTTCACCGACGAGGTCACGCGCCTGGAAGCCGCCTCGGCGCTCATTCCCGGCACCTACACCTTCCAGGGCGGCAGCACCCCCGAGGAGCTGGTGCGCGCCATCATGGTCGGCCCCGCTCAGGTGGGCGACACGCTCGCCGTGCCCGAGGACATCACCCGTGCGGAGCTGTCCGAGCTGGTGGCGAGCGCCACGGGCGGCCGCATCACCGCTGAGGCCTTCCTCGCCGCTTCCGAGAACGCGAGCGCCTATGCGGCCGACTACGCGTTTCTGGAAAGCGCCGGCGAGAACTCGCTGGAGGGCTTCCTGTTCCCCAAGACCTACGCCGTGACCGAGGACATGGATGCCGAGGCCGTCGTGCGCATGATGCTCGACCAGTTCGGCACGGAGACCGCCAGCATCTTCGGCGACTTCGCCAACAGCTACCCGGCGAGCCAGGGGCTCACGCTGTACCAGGCGGTGAACCTGGCCTCCATCGTCGCCAAGGAGTCCACCGGCGACCAGGAGGTGCGCGATCATGTGGCCGGGGTGTTCTACAACCGCCTCGCCTCCGATCGGCCCTACCTGGAATCCGACGCCACCACGGCCTACGAGGTGGGCCGCGAGCCCACGGCCGAGGAGGTGCACGCCGAGACGCCCTACAGCACCTACGCGAATGCGGGCCTGCCGCCGACGCCCATCTGCTCGCCGGGCCTCGAGAGCCTCACCGCCGTGTGCGAGCCGACCCAAACCGAGGACATGTTCTTCTACTTCTATCCCGATGCCGACGGCAACATGCAGGCGGCGTTCAGCAAGACCTACGAGGAGCATCAGCAGGCCATCGCCGATAATTCCAACGCTGGTGGCGCCGACGGGTCGGGCGATGCTGCCGCCGGTGAAGGCGCGGCCGCCTAAGGGCGCCCTTTTGGTCTTCAGGTGCGACCCATGGCGCTTCTCACCCCCGATCGCTATTTCTCGCGCATCAGCGCCATCGATATCGAGCGCGATTTGCTCGGGTGCGGCCTGACTCATGCGCTGCTCGACATCGACAATACCGTGCGCGCCCGGGATACGGGATGCGTGCCGCGCGATGTGGGGATGTGGCTCGGTCGGGCGCGGGAGGCCGGGGTGAGCTTCTGTTTGCTCTCGAACAACTGGCACGCCGACGTGTACCGGTTCGCCGGCGAGTTGGAGATGCCCATCGTGGCCAAGGCCTTAAAGCCGCTGCCGCCGGCGTTTCTCGCGGCCCGGCGGAAGATCGGGGGAGCCGCCGCCGACACGGTCGTTGTTGGCGATCAGCTGGCGACCGATGTGCTGGGAGCCCATCTGACGGGCATGAAGGCCTATATGCTGCAGCCGTTGGTCGAGCAGGATCTGCCCCACACGCTGCTGCTGCGCAACGTCGAGCGGGCTATTTTGGGAGATCGCAAGCCGGAGCCGGCAATCAATATCGCGGAATGCGAGGCGAGCCGTTCCGCGGCGCGCCGCGGACAAGGAAGCGCCCCGCGCCGCTTCGGGCAGGGCGCGCAGCGCGGGGTCGAAGGGGCCTCGCGCGAAACGGGAAGGGAATCGCTGTGAGCGAGAAGCTGTATGTGCTGGGGCACCCGGTGAGCCATTCGAAATCGCCGGTCATGTACAACGCCGTCTACGAGAAGGCGGGGCTGCCCTGGCATTACGGTCTCATGGATGTGCCGACGGCGCCCGAGACCGAGGCGTTCCTTGCGGCTCGCGACTTCCTTTCCATCAACATCACCACGCCCTATAAGCCCGAGGCTTTCGCTGCCGCCGATGTGCGGGCCGCCTCGGCCACGCTCGCCCACGGGGCCAACGTGCTCGTGAACAAGGACGGGGCCCTTATCGCCTACAACACCGACGGCCAGGGCTGCGTGGCCTATTTGGAACGGGCCGGCGTCGATTTTCGCGGCACGTCCGTCGTCGTCTGCGGCACGGGGCCGACCTCCCTCTCCATCCTGCACGCCGTGGCCCAGGCGGGGCCGGATGAGGTGATCCTCATCGGCCGTGACAAGGCCAAGGCCCGCAACGTCATGCGCACCTACGCCGACGAGCTGGGGGCGATGGTCGGACGGGTGGTGGACATGCCCGCCTTCAAGGAAGGGCACCTGAGCTTTTCCGAGGTGTACAAGCAGGTGGGCTTCAAGTTCGGCAGCTACGCCACGTCGCGGCAGGCCATCGCGGGCGCGGACATCATCATCGACGCCACGCCGCTCGGCATGAAGGCGGGCGACCCTGCCCCCTTCGACACGGCGCTTCTGAGCGCGGACCAGACGGTGTTCGACGTGGTGTACGGCCACGGCGAGACGGCGCTGGCCCGGGCGGCCCGGGCGGCGGGGTGCCGGTTTTTCGACGGTGCCGGCATGCTCGTCGGCCAGGCCGTGGTCACGGTGGGCATCCTGCGCGACATCACCGGCGAGGCGGCCCTCGACATCCCCGAGGACGAGCTGTTCGCCCTTATGGCCCAGGCGGCCGGGTTTAATCTCGCCTAAGACGCCTCGGAGGCGCAGGTGGGCGGCCGAAATGCCTTTGGCCCCATAGGCGGCGCGGCGCTGTCCTGCTATCATAGCGGCAATGGAAAACACCCTAGCTCGAAAGGTCGCGCCATAATGAACCGCACTAAGATCGCCCAGCTCTACGCCGATGCCGACGCCTTCGCCGGGAAGACCGTCACCGTTGCCGGTTGGGTCAAGTCAGTCCGCGATATGAAGAACTTCGGTTTCGTCACGTTGAACGACGGCAGTTGCTTCAAGGACTTGCAAGTGGTCATGGACCGTGCGACGCTGGAAAACTACGACGAGATTGCGCACCAGAACGTGTCGGCGGCTCTCGTGTGCGAAGGCGCGTTGAAGCTGACGCCGGACGCCCCGCAGCCCTTCGAGCTTGCCGCCGAGAGCATTCGCGTCGAGGGCGCCTCGGCTCCCGACTACCCGCTGCAGAAGAAGCGCGCCACGCCGGAGTTCCTGCGCACCCAGCAGCATCTGCGGCCGCGCACGAACCTGTTCCGCGCCGTGTTCCGCATCCGCTCGGTGGCCGCCGCCTCCATCCACCGCTTCTTCCAAGATCGCGGGTTCGTCTACGTGCACACGCCCATCATCACGGCGAGCGACTGCGAAGGGGCCGGCGAGATGTTCCGCGTGACCACCATCGACCCGGCCCAGGTACCGCTCGTGAGCGAGGAGGCTGCCGCGGCCTCGGACGGCGCGCTTGTGGCCGGCGAGGTGGATTGGAGCGCCGACTTCTTCGGCAAGCCCGCCTCGCTCACCGTGTCCGGCCAGCTGAACGCCGAGAACTTCGCCATGGCCTTCGGGGATGTGTACACGTTCGGCCCCACTTTCCGCGCGGAGAACTCCAACACGGCGCGCCATGCCGCCGAGTTCTGGATGGTGGAGCCCGAGATTGCCTTCGCCGACCTTGAGGACGATATGGAACTGGCCGAGAGCATGCTCAAGTACGTCATCCGCGACGTGATGGAGCGCTGCCCCGACGAGCTGGCCATGTTGAACAAGTTCGTCGACAAGGGGCTTCTCGAGCGCCTGGACCATGTGGCCTCCTCCGACTTTGCGCGCGTCACCTACACCGAGGCCATCGATATCCTGCTCGCGGCGCAAGCGGCCGGGCGCGCCTTCGAGTATCCCGTTGAATGGGGCATCGACTTGCAGACCGAGCACGAGCGGTTCCTCACCGAGGAGCACTTCGGTCGCCCGACGTTCGTGATCGACTATCCCGTCGGCATCAAGGCCTTCTACATGCGCCTGAACGACGACGGGCGCACCGTGGCCGCCATGGACTGCCTCGTGCCGGGCATCGGGGAAATCGTGGGCGGCTCCCAGCGCGAGGAGCGCCTGGAAGTGCTCGAGCGGCGCATCGCCGAGCTGGACATGGACGCCGAGCAGTACCGGGCGTATCTGGACTTGCGCCGTTTCGGCACCTGCCAGCACGCGGGCTTCGGGCTCGGGTTCGAGCGCCTCGTGATGTACCTCACGGGCGTGAGCAATATCCGCGACGTCATCCCGCACCCGCGCACGGTGGGCAACGCCGAGTTCTAAGAGGGCTCAGGGGCCGCTTCCGCCCGCACTTTACCGTCCCGAAACGGTCGGGTGCCTCTGCGTGCGCTACAATGGGTGCCGATCTGTCTCGGGCGCCCTCTGTCGGCGCGCCCTGCGAGAAAGCTGCGTCTATGGAATACATCACTGCCGGAGAAAGTCACGGGCCGAATCTTACGGCCATCGTGACGGGCGTGCCGGCCGGCCTGCCCGTGTCCGTCGATCACATCAACTCCGATCTGGCCCGCCGCCAGGCCGGCTACGGGCGCGGCGGCCGCATGGTCATCGAGAAGGATACGGTGCGCGTCACGAGCGGCATCCGCTTCGGTCGCACCATCGGCAGTCCCATTGCGCTTGAGGTGGCCAACCGCGATTGGGAGAACTGGACGGAGCGTATGGCCGCCTTCGGCGAGGCGCCGCGCGACTTGGTGCGCGAGGTGACGCCCCGGCCGGGGCATGCCGACCTGGTGGGCGCCCTGCGCACGAACACCGATGACTGCCGCAACATCTTGGAGCGCGCGAGCGCCCGGGAGACGGCGGCCCGGGTGGCCGCGGCCGGCGTGGCGCGCGAGTTTCTGGCGGCGCTCGGCGTGGAAGTGATGTCGTACGTGGTGTCGGTGGGAGATGCGGCCATGCCCGAGGAGACGATGGCCGACGCCGCCGAGCACAAGCCGCTCGACATCGAGCTGTCGGAGATGCGCTGCCCGGACGCGAAGACGACCATCGCCATGAAGAAGGCCATCGACCGCGCGAAGTCCGACGGCGAGAGCTTGGGCGGCACCTTCCGCATCGTAGTCTGCGGGCTTGCGCCGGGGCTCGGCACCTACGCCACGGGCGCCGATCGGCTCACCTCGCGGCTGGGCGCGGCGCTCTTTTCCATCCCTGCCATCAAGGGCGTGGAATTCGGCCTCGGTTTTCAGGCAGCCGCGCGTCCTGGGTCGCAGGTGCACGACCCCATCGTGCTCGCCGACGGCGAGTTCCGCCGCACGTCGAACAACGCCGGCGGCTTAGAAGGCGGCATGACCACGGGCATGCCGCTCGTGATCACGGCGGCCATGAAGCCCATTCCGACGCTCATGACGCCGCTGGAAACGGTGAACCTGGACACGCTCTGCGTGGAGGAGGCGTCGAAAGAGCGCTCGGACGTGTGCGCGGTGCCGGCGGCGGCCGTGGTGGCCGAGGGCGAGGTGGCCTTCGCGCTGGCGAACGCCTACTTGGAGGCCTTCGGCGACACCTGCATGGCCGACATCAAGGCGAACATCAAGGCCTACAAGGCGCGGCTGCGCACCATGGGGCGCTAAGATGGCAGAACGCATGGAGCTGACTCGCCCGGTCTTTTTCGTCGGGTTCATGGGCGCCGGCAAGACGTCGGTGGCCCGGCGCCTCGCCCGCACGTGCGGCGCGGCCTCGGTGGACATGGATACCTACATCGAGCGCCGCGAGGGCAAGAAGGTGAAGGAGATCTTCGCCGAGGGCGGCGAGGAGGGATTCCGCGCCATCGAGACGGACGTGCTGCGCGAGCTGGGCGCTAAGCCTGACCCTTTGCTCATCTCCTGCGGCGGCGGCGTGGTGGTCACGCCGGCCAACCACGACGTCTTCCGCGAGGCCGGCTTCGTGGTGTATCTGGAAGTGACCGCCGACGAGGCCGCCAGCCGCATCAGCGATACGTCTACCCGGCCCTTGTTCCAGAACCTGGAAGCGGCCCGGGCCCGCTGCGAGGAGCGCCTGCCGCTGTACGAGGCGGTGGCCGACGTGCGCGTGAGCACCGCTGGCAAATCGGTGCCGGTCATCGCGCGGGAAGTGCAGCGCATTTTGGAAAAGGAGGGAATCCTGTGCCCGCAACAAAGATAGTGGTCAACATCCCCGGCGAGGCGCCCTACGACGTGCGTATCGGAGCCACGGTGCTCGCCGGCCTCGGCGAGTCGGTGCGGCGGCTCGATGGCGTGGGACGGGCGCCGCACCTGCTCGTCCTCACCGATTCCAACGTGGGGCCGCTGTATCTGGAAGAGGCCAAGTCGTCGCTGAAGGCGGCGGGCTTCCGCGTGAGCGATATCGTCGTGCCCGCGGGGGAGGACTCGAAGTCGCTCGCGGTGGCCGGGGAGATCTGGTCGGCCATGGCATCGCTTGGGCTCACGCGCGACTGCGCCGTGGTGGCCCTCGGCGGCGGCGTCGTGGGCGACTTGGCCGGGTTCGTCGCTTCTACCTACATGCGGGGCATCCCGTTTGTGCAGGTGCCCACTTCGCTTCTGGCCATGGTGGATTCCTCGGTCGGCGGCAAGACCGGCGTGAACCTTCCCGAGGGGAAGAACCTCGTGGGCACGTTCAAGCAGCCGGCCTACGTGTGCGCCTCCACGGCGGTGCTCGCCACGCTGGACGACCGCGAATGGGCCTGCGGCTGCGCCGAGATCGCCAAGGCGTCGGTGATCGATTCCGACGAGTTCTTCTTCTGGATGATGGATCACGCCGCCGCCCTGGAGACGCGCGATCCGGTGGTGGTCACCGAGGCCATCGCGCGGTCGGTGGTGTTCAAGGCCAACATTGTGGCCGAGGACAAGACGGAGAGCCGCGGGGTGCGCGAGTGCCTGAACTACGGGCACACCCTGGGGCATGCGGTGGAAGCGCTCGCGGGCTATGGGACGTTCTCCCACGGGGCTGCGGTGGCCGAGGGGATGCGCTTCGCGGCGCGCCTCGGCGTGGATGTGGTGGGCACGTCGGCCGAGCTGGTGGATGCCCAGGACGAGCTTTTGGACGGGCTCGGGCTGCCGGCGCTTGACTGGTCGGAGCCGGCCGATGAGATGCTGGCCGCCATGAAGCGCGACAAGAAGACCCGTGCCGGCGAGGTGCGCTTCGTGCTGCCCCGTGACATCGGCGACTGGGAACTGGTGGCCGTGCCTGACGACGTGATTTTGGAGCATCTGCGCCGGTGGGAAGCTTCCAAATGAAGAAGATATTGCTCATGAACGGGCCGAACTTGAATATGTTGGGGGTGCGCGATCCGGCCATTTACGGGTCGGACACGCTTGAGGCCATCGAGGAGATGGTGCGTGCCTACGGGGCCGAGCATGGCTGCGAGGTGGACTGCTTCCAGTCGAACCACGAGGGCGCGCTCATCGATCGGCTGCATGCGGCTCATGGCAACTACGACGGCATCGTGTACAACCCCGGGGCCCACACGCACTACTCCTATGCGCTGCATGACGCCGTAGAATGCATCGACGTGCCGGTGGTGGAGATCCATATCTCCGACATCAGCAAGCGCGAGGAGTTCCGTCGCACCTCGGTGATCGCGCCGGCCTGCATCGCCCAGGTGAAGGGCCTCGGCAAAGAGGGCTACCTGCGCGCACTGGATATTTTGCTGGAAAACGCTGTGGCCGAAGGTAGCGAATAGCCCGATAGGGTAGGACGCCGGTGCGACGGGGCGTCCCGCGCGCAGGTTGCGCAGCGAACGGAACAGTCCAGTGAACTGTTCCGCCGAGCGAGCCATTGCTTGAGCACGGGATGCCCCGTCGCACCGGCGTCCGGACGAACCAGGAGGAATTCATGACGGTATTCGACGAATTGAATGATCCGAAGGCCTGCGAGCGGCATCTGGCTCGCTTGCGCGAGACGTTTCCCGAGCTGGGCGTGGGGGCGTTTCTCGTGCGCGACACGTCGAACGTCCAGTGGCTCACCGCCTTCGACGATGTCTTCGACGAGGAGGCGGCTCATGCTCTGTATGTCTGTCCCGACCACGCGTGGCTGCATACCGACTCGCGCTACGTGACGGCCTGCGAGAACGCCGCGCGGCACAAGCCTTTGGAAGTGAGCGCCGAGCGCGAGACCCACGCGCAGTTTGCCGTCAAGCGGTGGGGAGGCCGGCCCTCCGGGGCCGCCGATGCGCTTTTGGGCATCGAGGACGGTGTCTCGCTCGCCGAGTACCGCTGCTTGCAGAAAGCGTTCGCCGAGGCCGATGCCGGGGAGCCTTTCGTGGAGACCGACGGCGTCGTGGTGGGACTGCGCGCGGTGAAGGATCGCTACGAGATCGCGCGGATGCGCGGCGCCCAGTCCATCACCGACGCCGCCTTCGAACACATCGTTCGCTATATGCGCCCGGGCATGATGGAGCGCCAGGTGCAGCTGGAGCTCGAGGAGTTCATGCTGCGCCATGGTGCCCAGGGCCTGGCGTTCCCCTCCATCGTGGCCACCGGGCCCAACGGCGCGAGCCCGCACGCCATCCCCGGCACCACCATGCTGGAGGCCGGCCAGTGCGTCGTGCTCGACTTCGGCACCCGCTCCTACGGCTACTGCTCGGACATGACCCGCACGGTCTTCCTCGGCGAGCCCGACCCGGAGATGCGGGCGGCGTGGGACGCGCTGCGGGAGGCCAACGAGTCCGTGGAAGCTATGCTTCGACCCGGCGTCACGGGCAAAGAGGGCCACGAGCAGGCCGAGGCGGTGCTGGCGGCGGCCGGCTTCGGCGGCCGCATGGGCCACGGCCTCGGCCACGGCGTGGGCATCGACATCCACGAGGAGCCGGTGCTCGCTCCGCGCAACGAGCGGCCTCTCGTGGCCGGCAACGTCGTCACCGTGGAGCCGGGCATCTACCTGCCGGGCAAGTTCGGCATGCGCCTGGAGGATTTCGGCGTCGTGACCGCCGACGGCTTCGACGTGTTCACCAACTCCACCCACGACCTCGTGGTCATCTAGGGCTTCGCCTTGTCGCCGTTGCGTCGCCGTCGTTCTGCCGCTCGTCGGTGGTGAGCGGTTGAGTTTGCGCCATCTAACCTTTGCGCAGTCGTGCTCGCGTATTTTCTGCGAACCGCGTCTCTTCCCGTGCTATAACTGAAAGGTATTTGCACGCCGCGACACCGGAAAGGACGGTGAGGAGACGATGACGGAACGGAAGATCAATCGTGGAAGCGAGATTCGGACCAAGGGAAAATCCATGGGGCGCGAGCGCTCGGGCGCATCTGCCGATCCGTCCGACAGACCCTCGCCGCAAGCCGGCGGCTTAAAGACTGCGTCTTCGGCCGAAGGCGTCCGAGGCACTCAAGACGGTCTTCCTCCTTCGACGAAATCTGCGGAAGGCTCGGCCGCCGCTCTCGCCGAGCGATCGCTGACGCTGCGCGCCGCCCTGTTTCTGACGGGCCGCATCGCGCTTATGCTGGCGGGCATCGCGGTCATGGGGCTTGGCATCGACATCGTCGTGAAGGCCGATTTGGGCAACTCGCCCATCTCCGCCACGCCCAACGTGCTTTCCATCGGCTTCACAATGGTGAGCTTCGGCACGTTCATGCTGGGGTGGCAGTGCTTTCTCGTGCTGGTGCAAATCGCTCTTCTTCGTCGGGAGTTCCGTCTGGTGGACTTGTGGCAGATTCCCATCTCGGTGTTCTTCGGCGTGTGCATTGACGCCTTCATGGCACTGCTCGGCCCCGCTGCGCCGACGAGTTATGTCGCCTCGTGGCTGTGGCTTATCGGCGGCATGGTCGTTCTCGCGCTGGGCATTGTGATGACGGTCGTCTCGGGCACGGTCATGAACTGCGGCGAGGCCGTGGTGCAGGCCGTGGTGCGCAAGACCGGCGCCCGGTTCGGCACCGTGAAGGTGGGCTTCGATCTCGCCTGCGCGGCCTTGGCGTGCCTGTGCGCGTTCCTGTTCGTGGGTCATTTGGCCGGCGTGCGCGAGGGCACCTTCGTCTGCGCCGCCTTCACCGGCGTCATCGTGAACGCCTACATGGGCCTCTACGGCAAGCTGCGCGACGCCGCCCGCAGACGGCGCAAAGGGACGGAGAGGCCTTCCGCCGACGAGCCGCAGGGCGCCCCCGCAACAGAAGAGGCGTAGGCGACAGGGCCGAAAGAAGCGCCACTGCCGACCGATCGTCCAACAGGGTGACGTGTCCGGGCAAGAATAAGCTCCCGATGGGGCGGAAAATTCGACTTGTTAGACTTTGGGGATCGTAAGCGCCGAGTATCGCGGGGCAAAACTGACGAATAACGTAAATAGCAGGTCTTATCGGAGCTGCTTTGCCAAACAAGAAATCTAACAAGTCGAAATTTTCGCCCATATCGAAAGGGGTAGTTTGCTCGTGCCTTTAAGCGGCATCTCCGACGGCCGCCTCTTCTTCTATGGCGATGGCTGGCGTTGCGCTCGCGTCCTCCTGCGTCTCTTCATGGCGCTCCGCAACAGCTTTGCCCAAACGCAGTATTCCGTAGGCTCCGAACACCGCCGTATACACGAAAAGCGATTCTTGGGCGGCAACGCCTCCGTGTAGGGCAGCAGGAAGAAGCATGAGCGCAAGATGGCAGAATATCAGAGCGAAGAATAAGTAGGCGAATCGCTGGATGCGCGTCCAGCGACGGCTGCTCATGGCCCGCTTCACGATGCCGAGGGACGTCACGCCAAGAAGAGCGAGCAGCACGAAGAGTGCGACGGCCACGCCGAAGGCGACGGCAACATTGCTGTTGATGCTCGCATTGCCGAGCAGTCTGGGCAGGTAGGAGCCAAGGTACACGGCCATGTGCCCGAGGCAGAGAATGCAGGCAATAATGGACAGCTCGGCCCTGATCGGCTTCATTCGACGGTAGAGAGTCTGCTCCTTGCCGAGGCAACCTATGAGCATGACGACTGCGAAGAGGGCGACGGCAAGCTCGCACTTTTGAATGAGATCGACCAGGGGCATCCACAGCCAGCGGGGAACGCCGAAGGTGGCACCAAAGAAGTAGAGAAGGACGAGCATCGCGGCAATGCTGTAGAAGAGAGAGGGATGAGCCTTGAGAGGGCTTCGGAGGAGGTAGGCCGCCACTGCCGCGATAATCAAGAGAAAGAGGAAATTCATAGGGGCTCCTAAGGTTGCCGAAGGGCGAAGCTGACTGCATGGACCAACTTCACGTGAGAAAGAGAAGGGCGTCCGACGAAGGGGAGGGTCGGACGCCCTTGAAACGGGGAGGGACTAGGATTACCGCGACTGGGCGATGGCCTCCAAAGTGAGCAAGGCGAGGCGCCCCAGCGGCTCGTACAGGGTGCCGGCGGCCGCTGGCCCAAGCTGTTCGAAATAGCGCAGTGCCCAGGTCATCAAGTGCTCGTCCAGAAAAGGGCCGACCTGGTCCGGCTGGTTGTCGGAAAGCCAGCTGAGAAGCACGAGCATGCGCCCAATGTGGTCGACGGGCTCGCGACTTTCCCCTTCGTGCAGCTGGATGCCTCGGGCGCGCATCCAGCGCTGCAGGGCGACGCACGAATCGCCGAACAGCACCGACTCCGAGTCGAGGTAGACCGACCCCCACGGGGGCGCGGCGAGCTTGCCTGGCCCCACGAACAGCCGATGGTAGTCGCGGTCGAGGTCAGCAGGGTCGGCCCCGACCGTGCACTGGAGCTGCTCGCCGATTTCCTCCAAGGCCGCCTTATCGCCATAGGGCCACTCGGCCGGAAGATCCGCGGACGCCAGGCCCTCCAAAAGCAGTTTGGCTGTCGAAGAAGAGGGCTTCTCAAGGAAGAGCGTTCCCAGTACCAGCGCGCAGGGCGCGGTGTTCTCAGCGGGCGCGTTCATGGCTACTCCACTTCGAGGGGGTTGGCTAGGTAGCCCTCGTCGAGGTTGTAGGTGTCGGAGTCGATGGCCTGGCAGCTTCCGATGACGAGGTTGGGGCCCGTGGTCGGCTCGGGCAGGGGCGGCACCTGGCAGAGATCGCCGTGCTTCTCGCGCAGCTCGTCGATGGGGCCGAACTCCAGAGCGCGCAGCGGGCAGGAGCCGACGCACATGGGCTGCTCGTCGTTGCGCACGCGGGCCAGGCAGCCGTCGCACTTGCGGGAGACCGACAGCTCCGCATCGATGCGCGGCGCGTCGTAGGGGCATGACTTCTGGCAGGTGCCGCAGCCGATGCACACTTCCGGGTCGGCGTTCACAAGGCCCGTCTCGGCGTCTTTCCGCATGGCGCCCGTGGGGCAGTTTTCCACGCAGGCGGGGCTGTCGCAGTGGTTGCAGGAGACGGCCAGATGGTAGTTGAAAGCCGTCTTGTTCCACGCCCCCTCGGGGGTTTTCTCCCAGCTGCCACCCTCGAAGTCGTAAATGCGGCGGAACAAGATGTCGGGCCCCAGGTCGTGGTAGTCCTTGCAGACGAGTTCGCAGGTTTTGCAGCCGGTGCAGCGCGAAGAGTCGAAATAGAAACCGTATTGCGTCATGGGAAGCCTCCTTAAGCCTTCTCGACCTGCACGAGCGTAGAGCCGGTCGACGGGCAGTTCTTGGAAATGGGCGACCAGTGGTGGCCGCTCAGGGTGTTGGCGTTGGCACCGATGTCCACGCCGTCGACCACCTCGCGCCGGTGGGCATGGGGCATGCCCACGACGCCGGGCATGATGCGCGCCGTCACGCGGGCCATGATCTCCACCTCGCCCCGGTCGTTGAACACGCGCAGGGTGTCGCCGTTTTCAATGCCGCGCGGCTCGGCGTCGATGGGGTTGATCCACAGGCAATGACGGCAGGCCTGCTGCAGCTCCTCGATCACCTGGTAGCGGCTGTGGAACTGGTTTTTCGCCTTCCAGGTGGAGAACAGGAGGGGGTAGGTCTCGTTAACGTCGGCCACGCCCTCGATCTCGGGGAAATAGCTGGGCACCGGCCGCACCACGTCGCGCTCCCCGTTGTGGAACGTCCAGGTGTCCCGTATGGTGGCCAGGCGCTCGGAGTACAGCTCGATCTTGCCCGAGGGAGTCGTCCGGGGGCGTCCTTCCGGGTCCTCGACGTAATCTTTGAGCGCGATGAAGGGGACGGCCTCGACGGGATCGCGCCAAAAGCCCATCTCCAAGCCCTCCTGGAAGGACGGGGCGTTGCCGTTGGGGGCCGAGGGGCGACTGTACTCCTCGTAGCGGGTCTCCATCCATTCCTCCCATGTCTTGCCTTCGGTGAACTCGTCGCGCAGGCCGAGGCGCTCGGCGAGATCGGCGACCCAGTCGTAGGAGAGGCGGCATTCGAACTGCGGCTCTTGCACGGGGCGGCCGAAGACGAAGCCGAGCGCGGAGCCGCCGGTCACGGTGGAGACCATGTTCATGCGTTCCTGGTACATGAGATCGGGCAAGATGATGTCGCAGAAGGGCAGGGAGGTAGACATGATGACGTCGCAGCCGAGGATGAACTCGCACTTGCTCTCGTCCTCGAGGATGGTGGCCGCCCAGTTCAAATCCGAGCTGGAGTTGCCGAAGCAGCCGGCCTCGTAAAGAGCGAGGAACTTGATGCCGACCTCGAGCTTGTCGCCACCCTGGATGCCGTCGGTCAGTGCGGTCATCTCCAGGGGATGGTCCATGGCGTTGAAGCGCCCGGAGATGGAGATCTTCTTGGTGACGGGGTTTTCGCCGATGGGCACCGAGTTCCACATGCCGCCGTCGAAGTTCATCTGCATACCCTTGCCGTTGAGCCCCGGGCAGGTGCCCGCTCGGCCGATATTGCCGGTGATGACGGGGAGGGCGGCGATGGCGGCGGCGTTCCATTCGCCGTTGTGGCGGCGCTGGGGCCCGAAGCCCTGGGTGATGAAGCAGGTCTCATGGTCGGTTATGAAGTGCGCCAGGTACGTGATCTTCTCGGAGGGAAGGCCGCAGATGGGGGCCGCCCACTCGGGCGTCTTGGGGATATTGTCGTAGCCGGTGCCCATGATGTAGTCCATGTAGGAGGAGTTCGCCGGAGCCGATTCGGGCATGGTGTCGGCGTCGAAGCCGACGACGTATTTGTCCAGGAAGGCCTTGTCGTGCTTGCCCTCGCTGATGATGACGTAGGCGATGGCGCTTGCCAGGGCGCCGTCGGTGCCGGGGTAGATAGGGAACCACTCATCGGGGTTGCCCGAGGACCCCTCGCCCAGGCGGTAGTCGACGAAGGCGACGGGGATGCCGGCTTCCCGCGCCTTGGCCACCTCGTACACTTCCCCCATTCCGCACATGCGCGATTCGCCCGAGCCGCAGCCGAAGAACAGCCCGCAGTCGGCATCTTTAATGGCGGAGGTGTTGCTTCCGAGGCCACCGGCACAGTCGAAGGTCTGGCCGTCGAAGCCGAAGAGGTAGTTGGCGGTCTGCGCGATCTGTCCGTTGGACTCGGAGTTGATGGTTCCCAGATGTCCGCCGGTGAGGTTGAACAGGCGCTGGATGGGGTAGTTGCGGGTTCCCGTTGCGCACAGGAAGAACGCCTCGGGCCCGTAGGTGTCAAGGGTGTAACGGTACTTCTCGGCGATGATGTCGAGCGCCTCGTCCCAGCTGATGCGCTCGAACTCGCCTGAACCGCGCTTGCCGGTGCGCTTCATGGGGTACTTGAGGCGATCGGGGCTGTTGATCCACTTCCGCACAGAGCGCGCCTTCAGGCAGGAACGGAACGAGACGCCACCGAACTCGTCGTCGCCTTCGGTGTCGTTGTCGACCCAGCGCAGGGTTCCATCCACGACGTGGCACTTCAGGGGGCAGGCGACGAAGCCGCAGTGGCAGCAGCTCTGCCAGATGACCTCTCCCTCCTCGGGGATGTCGTTGGCCACGACGTCGGTGGTTCCCGTTTGCGCGAGGTCTTCGCCCTTCTCTGCCGTTTGGGGTGCGCAGCCGAAGAGGGAGCTTGCGGCCCCTGCTCCGGCCATGGCCGCTAAGGCCGATAGGGTAGAGCCCTTGACGAACCCCCTCCGCGAGACGGTCCTCTCTGTTGCTTGTGCCATAAATGGTCTCCTTTCTCCTCGAGGCGACACCCCTCCGGTGTCTGTGCCGTCTGATGCCAGTTTGGCCTCGGAAGAGCGGCTTGTGTGAGACCCTGTTTTGGTGAAAAGTCGTTTTCAGCTGTCAACCTTTTTCGTGAATTACCGAGAAATGCCTGATGGCAGAGAGATTGGAGAGGAGCGAAAGATGCCCCGCTTGCGGCGGTTCTCCTCCTGATCTGGTAGACTTCGGTTTGTTCGCAGTTGAAGAGGGGGTCGCAATCGGTGAAGCTGTTCGATGTGGGCAAGGTCGTTTCATCGTCGATCGGCATGGCGGCGGCCATGTCGCTCTCGTCGCTGTTCTTGTGGAAAAGCGACTGGCTCTCTGTCCCTTCGGGGGCCTTCTACGGTTCCCATGGCGTGGGAATTGCAATTGGCGTCGTGGTGAGCGCGGTGGCGATGCTGTGGTGCACTCTGTCGCGGCGGTCGCTGCGCCATTTCGGGATGGGCGTGGTTCCCTGCGTCGCCCTTGCGAGCTTGCTCGTGTCCGGCCTGCCGATGGTGGAGGGGACGGCTCAGTGGGTGCTCGGCATCGCGATTCCCGTTGCGGGCTCCTATGCGCTTGTATTCTCGTGGTTCTACGTTATATCGTTGCGCGATATCGAGGTCAGTTTGATGACGCTGCTCTTGGCATGGGTGGTGAGCTTTTTCGCAAGGACGTTCTTCGAATCCTTTACGGGCGCGGCGGTGACGCTGGCGATTTCAACGGCCCTTATGGCCGCCAGTTGGATATTGCTTCTCGCGCAGAACCGCCAGATCGACCTTGCCTCGCCGATGGCGACGTGCTCTTTCGCTGACAACCGGGTGAGCTATATCCACGGGCTCGGCAGTTTCTGGCGCAGCGTGCTGTACTGCGGAGCCTTTGCCTTTCTCGGCGGAGTGGTGCGGTTTCTCTCCATCGACACGACGGCGATGACGTTTGTCAACTACGGTTCCGCGCTCGCGGGGCTGTTCGCCCCCATCGCCCTTATGCTGCTGTGGCGGTTTCGGACGGTGCGCTACACCATCGACGGTGTGTTCCGGCTGGCGTTTCCCCTGATCGTGGTGGCTCTCGGGGCGCTTCCGTTCGCCTATGGGACTCCGCTTGTCGTTGCGGCCGCGCTTCTGTACATGATTTACAGCTTTCTGTCGCTGAGCGTTCAGATCCTCGCCGTTCAGGTGTCGCACGACTACGGCATCGACCCGGTGTTCTGCCTGAGCTTCCAGACGCTCGTTTGCGTAGCCGCGCAAGGTCTGGGGTACCTTCTGGGCGCTTTGGCCCCCTGCGGCACGGCATTCGACGTCTCCCCGTATGCCGTTATAGCTCTCGGGTCGGTGTGCTTTCTGGCGCTTGTTCTGTACGGAACACGGGCGCTTCATCCCTCGCGCTCGGAGACGAGCCGGCCCATCGAGTTCCTGTCGCTGGCTCGGACGCGGGAGGGCGCGACCGATCCGGCGTCGGATGGCGCCATCGACTTGGATGCGGACGACGCGATCGCGGAAGAGGCCCTGGGAGATGCCGAGCAGCCGCACTACGAGGATAAGACGGCCCTCCGGTGCGACCTCATCGGGAGGAAGTACGCCTTGTCGCAGCGGGAAATCGAGGTGATGGCCCTGGTGGCGCGAGGGCACACCATCTCCTCCATCGCCACGGAGCTGTTCATTTCCGACAACACGGTGAAGACGCACCTGCGCCGGCTTTACCAGAAACTGGACATCCACAAGAAACAGGAGCTGTTCGCCCTCATCAACAGCTACGTCGATTAGGGGCGATTAGGGGTCGATGGAGGGATGCTTGTCCTCGTCGACCTGCGTCCTCTCATATTTTCTTTGCGAAGAGGGCGCGAGACGGCTATACTGTACCAGTTTGAACCAAACGCGGCGGGCGACCAGAGGGTTTGCCGCAGCGCGTGAGCAGGAAAGGAAGCATCCGTGGCAAGCATTTCTACCGCCGATTTCAAGAACGGCATGTGCATCATCAACAACGGCAAGATGTGCACCATCGTCGAGTTCCAGCATGTGAAGCCGGGCAAGGGCGGCGCGTTCGTGCGCACCAAGCTCAAGGACATCAAGACCGGCCGCGTGGTCGACTACACCTTCAACGCCGGCACGAAGTTCGATTCCGTGCGTCTTGAGTCCAAGAAGATGCAGTACCTCTACAACGACGGCGCCGATTACTGGTTCATGGACAACAGCACGTTCGAGCAGATGCCCGTCTCCGCCGATATGGTGGGCTCCGCGGCCGACTGGCTGAAGGAGAACGACGAGGCGACGCTTCTGTACGCCGGCGACGAGCTCATCAGCCTGGAGCCCCAGATGTTCGTGGAGCTCGAGGTCACCCACACCGAACCGGGCTTCAAGGGCGACACCGCCACCAACACGCTGAAGCCGGCCACGCTTGAGACGGGCAAGGAGGTGCAGGTGCCGACGTTCATCGAGATTGGCGACGTCCTGCAGATCGACACCCGCGACGGCCGCGTCATCAAGCGCGTTTAAAGTTCCGCGCCGCTTCGGTGATCTCGAGGGCTCCCTTAGGGGAGCCCTTTTTGTGCTTTGGGCAAAACGCCGTCGCGTTTTTTCCGAAATATTGCGTTTGTTAGCATTCACGGACTCGTTTTCGGAGCGCTGCCCCTTCCGATGCGGTGAATTTGGGCGCAATTCCTCCGTTTTGAGCTGAAAACAGAGTCAAACGGAGGCGAATAGCCCCTCTTCACGCTAACAAACGCAATTTCTTGGAAAAAATGGGCATGCAACTGTTCTGGAGGATTGGACTAGTTCCATGGAAGAGCGAACGGCGCCCTTCTGGTTCCGTCTATTCTCTGGCAAAGAAGGCGAAAGCGACGCCGCCCGGGCCCACATGGGTGCCGATGACGGCGCCGACCTGCGCGAGGGGCAAGTCGTCCGGCACGGCGGACTCGTCGGCGGCTGCTTCCTCGGCGGCTTTCGCCTGCGTCAGGCTGTCGGCGATGTACTTGCGGGCCGTCGCGTCGGACAGGCCCGAGTAGGCCACCCAGATGGGCCGCGTGAAGTCGATGCCGCCGGCCTCGTCGATCTTCTGGAACACCATGTTCTTCGACTGCTTCGATCCGCGGGCCTTGCCCAGCACAACGACGTCGCCATCGACGACGCCCACCACGGGCTTGATGGAGAGCATGCCGCCCACGAGGGCCGCCGCTCCGGAAATGCGGCCGCCGCGGCGCAGGTACTCCAGCGTATCCAGGGAGGCCACGAGCCGGATGTCCTTCTTCTCCTGGTTGAGGCAGTAGGCGATGTCGGCGGCGGAAAGCTCTTCATCGCGCAGGGCCCAGGCGCGCTCGGCGAGGATACGCTCGCCGATGGTGGCGTTCTCGCTGTCGACCACGAAGACCGACTCCTTAAACGGCGCCGCGGCGATGCAGGCGCTCTGGTAGGTGCCGGAGATGTGGCTGGAAAGCGTGATGCAGACGACCTCGTCGCTGGCATCGACGGCCTCTTGGAAGAGGTCTTGGAACACCATGGGAGGGATCTGGCTCGTGCGGGGCAGCTCGTCGGTTTCTACGAGGCGCTCGAAGAACTCCTCGCGCGAAAGGTCGACGCCCTCGGCGTACTGTTCGGAGCCGAATGCGATGGTCATGGGGATGATGGTAATGTCGTGGGCGCGGGCGTAGCCCTCTTCCATGTCCGCCGACGAGTCCACGATGATGCGAATGGCCACAATGCCTCCCGTGTCAATTGTTTTCTTGCATATTTTATCGTCCGTACACGGGGCTTTGTTGAAGCGAGGAAAAGGCAAGTAAATTGTTCATAATTAGGCAACAGTTTCTCGATTGACAGCGCGCTGCAAACGTGGCCGCTGGGAAGTGTTCAACCTTCCACTAGATCGAGCAGCTCCTGGTGGGAATGGATGCCGAGCTTCGCGTAGACGTGCTTCACGTGGGCCTTCACGGTGTTGCGGGACACGACGAGCGCCTCCTCGATGTAGGCGCGGTCGCGGCCGCGGGCGAGCATGGCGAACACCTCGGCCTCGCGCGGGGTAAGGGAGAACTCCTCGGCGATGGCCGCGCAGCGGGAGGCAAAGGCCTCCTCGGGGGTGCGGGCCGCGGGCATCGGCACCGGCACTGACCCCGTTCCGGCGCCCGGTACCGCTTGTGCTCCCGCATCGGTTCCCTTCCCAGTGGTCGTCGCCCCCACCAGCACCGGATCGATGCCGTCGATGGCGCCGGCGAAGGTGAAGCGCTTCAGCCCGATGGTCACGTAGGCGGCGAAGACCAGCAGCAGCGCCGCGGGGATGGCCACGCGCAGGGCAGGCACGCTGGCAGCGGCGCCGTTGGCGAGCATGCCCGCGGCGGCTCCTGTGAGCGATCCTAAGGCCGAAACGCCGTTGCCCCAGGCTACCGTTGTGATGGCCCCGAGCGGATTGCGCGTGGCAATGGTGATGAGCGCCATCTGGGCGGCCATGATGAACAGGCCGTTGCCGGCGTTCAGCAGCGCCACGTCGGCCGCTCCGCTGTCGGCGGCGAGCAGGGGCTGGGTTGCCAGAAGGAACCCGGCCATCACCGCGAGGGCCGACAGCTGCACGAGACCGTCGGCGGGAAAGCGCCGGCGCGAGCAAATCACGTAAAGGGCCACGAGGGCAAGCGGGATGGCCGAGAGAAACGACATGCGCGGCGTGCCCGCCACCTCTCCGAAACGCAGGGCGAACCCGAAGGCCACCTGGAACAAAAACAAGCACACGAACAGGGCCGAGAACGGCGCGAGGAACGAGGCCGGCCGCGTGACGGCGATGTCGCTCGGCGAAGGCCGGTCGTGGGCCACGGCGAAGTAGAGGCGCGCCCCCCGGGCGGTAAGCGCGATGGCCGCCAAGGGGAAAGCCAGGAAGAGAGCGGTTCCGACCCACGGGGGCAGAAGCGATGACGCGGGGCTCGCCGCCAGCTGAACGGTGTAGGCCGCAGCGATGATCACGGCCGTCGCGTGCATTTCGAGGCGCGCGAGATAAAGCGCCACCGATATGGTCGCCACCGATCGGCCGATGGCGGCGAGGCTCGCACCCGCAACGAGGGGCGCCGGCGCGGAAAACCCAAGCCCCAGGGCCAGAAGCGCGCCGCCGCCTACAAGACACGCCACCGCCACGGCGACGATGGCGCGCTCCCGCAGAAGGCGCGGGGCGCGGTAGGCCGCAAGTCCAAGGCCGAGCAAAGTTGCTGCCGAGAACGTGACGGAGATGTCGCGGGCGAACATGAAGATCGCGTCGAACTGCGGGAAGAGCGAGCCGTTCATAAGAGAGGTGGTGCCGAGCGTCAAAAGCAGCGCGACGAACCCGCACAAGGGGCTCGCCTTTTCTGCAGTGCATTCCGTTTCCATGTCGCTCCCTTTCGCTCCTTCCCGCTTCCCTCCATTCTACACGCGAAAGCCCCCTGTCCGCGCGGGACAGGGGGCTCGCTCTCATAACCGCTGGTCGCTGGAGGGGAGGCGCGACGGGTGGTGTCCCTTAGGAAGGGCTTGACGAACTGCCTTCGCGGGTTGCGGAATAAACGACTCGCGAAGGCGAAGGGGCCTTGAAGACGCGGACGCCTTACGCCTGCCCGGTTGCCGCCAGCATGCCGGCGCGGCGGCCGAAGGTCATGGTGCGCCCGCAGGCGAGTCCCGTCAGCAGGTTTGGATAGCTCACCGAGAAGAAGCCGCCCGAGTCGTTGCCGGTGAGGTACAGGCCCTCGATGGGGTCGCCGTTTTCGTCGCACGGGTGCATGTTCGTGTCGATGGTGACGCCGTCGAGCGTCGCCAAGAACCACGCCCCGGTGCGCACGCCGTAGAAGGGCGGCGTGTCGATGGCCATCAGGCGGTGCTTCTCCTTGTAGTAGTCGGTGTCCTCGCCGGCCGCGGCCATCTCGTTGTAGTGCTTCCACGAGGCCACGGTGGTCTCCACGGGAAGGTTCAGCTTCTCAGCGAGCTCTTCCATGGTGTCGGCCTTCTGCACGTAACCGTCCTCGATGAGCTTCTCTATCATACCGTCCACCACCTGCATGGGGATGTTGTTCTTCGCCCCGTTGGGGAAGGGGAACAGACGGCAGCAGCCCACCTCGTCGAAGGCCTCGGCCTGCGCGGCGTGGTTTGCGTCCCAGATGTCCACGTAGGTCTGGTGCGGCTGCATGATGGTGGAGTGCAGCATGTAGTCGTAGGGGCCGCTCTCGTTGCAGAAGCGCTCGCCCTTCAGATTCAGCTTCAGGAAGGGCTGCTCGCCAAACCAGAACCAGCGGCCGAGCACGCCGTCGCCGGCGTACTGGTCGGGCTTCACGCAGGCGCGGTTGAAGGTGCAGGCCGCGCCGAGCGGGTCCATAGTGGCGCCGAGCCACAGCGCCGCTTTAATGCCGGAACCGGTGGGGTTGCCGCCGGAGCCGGGGGCCGCGATGCGGATCTTCTGGTTCCAGGCCTGGCGGTCCTCCATCATCTCCAGGTTGTTGCCGTAGCCGCCGGTGGAGAGGATGACGCCCTTGCTGGCGTTGATGCGCAGGTAGTGGCGGTCGCCCTGCACGTCGCGGGCGATGACGCCGGTCACGCGGCCGGACTCGTCGGTCTCGCATTTGATGAACTCGCAGTACCAGCGTGTCTCGGCGCCCTGCTCGGCGGCGTAGGCCAAGATGGACTCGGCGAAGCCCCACTCCTCGTCCTCGGCCACGGCATCGGTTTTTTGCGGACTGTGGCCGGTGGCGAAGGCCTTGTCGCGGCCCGGGTCGGAGGTGTCGCCCACGCCGCCCTCGAATTCCATGACGAGCTTGCCGTCGCGCTGGATGATGTCGGTGAGCCAGTCTACCATGGCGCCGGACTCGTCGGCCCACAGCTTCACCAGGTCGTAGTTCACAAAGCCGTTGGCGTAGCGGACGATGTCCTCGACGGCCTCTTTCTTCTCGATGCGGAACTCCGGGAACTCGTCGAAGGAGGCCTGTTGCAGGCGCGAATCGATGGCGCCGATGTCCTCGCGGACGTTATGCGGGGTGCCCTGGCGGTCGATGCCGAGCACCTTCGCACCGTTCTCGGCGGCCGAGATCATGGCCGGGATGCCGCCGGTGCCCATGCCCACGACGAGCACCTCGGTCTCGATGGTCTCGGCGATATTGGCCTCGTCGATGACGGGCGGCGCTCCCAACCAGGAGGGGCCGTCGAAGTCGCCGGTGCTCGGATTGGTCGGCTCGGCGGCGGCGTAGCCGTGCCCGCAGCCGGAGAGGGCCGCAGCGGACAGGCCGCCCAGGGCCGCAAGGCCCGCGCCCTTGAAGAAGCTGCGACGTGTTACGTTACTGGACATTGGGAGCCTCCCATCCCTCGGGCAGGGTCAGATCATGGCACTCGTTGCAGACGAGCACCTGGTTCTCGTGGGCTTTGTGGCAGTCGCCGCATTCCAAGGCCATGTCCTGATGGCTGGAATGCGGGTTGTACTTCTCGTCGTTGCCGGCGAATCCCCACAGGCCCGCGGTGATCTCGTCAAAGGACTTGCCTCCGTGGCACTCGGCTCGCGCGCAGAACTCCTCGCTGGCGAACTGCTTGCCGGTGGCGAGCATGGTGCCGTCTTCGGTCATGGGGTAGTTGTCGGACACCCAGGCGCACACCTCCGAGATCTGGGTCGTCAGCTCGGCGGTGTGGCAGTCGAGGCACGACTCGCCGGCCTTCGCGTGCACGGTCACGCCCAGGTTCGGGTCGCCGGAGTCGTAGGTCTCCACGTAGTAGTCCATGGGGCTGTGGCAGATGGCGTTGCAGAAGCTCGGCTGCTCGTGCCACACCCAGAACCCGGCGCCGGCCACCACGATAATGGCCGCCACCACGCCGGCGACGATCCACCCGCGCTTGGGACGCTTCTTGGGAGCCGGTCCGCCCGCGGCCCCCTTCTCTTCGTCGATGCTCATGATCGTTTCCTCCCTTCCTTACTTGTGTTAGAAACGATGGCGCCCAGTGTGCGCCGCGCCGCCCCGAAAAGCTATTACCCCAGCGGGGTAAACTTCGCGTTTAGCCTGATGGGGGCGGGGTAGGAAAGCGGGGAGGAGGGAAGCGATAAAGGAGGGGGATGGAAGGTAATGGGGCGGGAGGAGGAGTTTTTGGGTGAGAGTCGAAAGAAAGGGGGGCGGCAAATATGGAAGGGCATCATGCTGCCGGATCGGTTGGCGACGAGATGAAGGCGAAAGGAGAGCGAAAGGTTGGGCGGGGAGGGGACGCAGCGAAAAACGGTTGTTGAATGCGATGGAAGCGCGGCTCAGCAAGCGCGGTGGAAAACTTGGCGTGTCGGATGCGGTGGAAAACGCGAGGCGCTCCTATGCGGCGGGGCTGTCATGGGGGCTTATGGAGAGCGTGTCTTCCGCAAGCCGTAATAGAGTCGCATTTCTATCCTATGACCAGGACTTATACGCTCATGAATGTTGGTTTTGTCGAGGCGATCCCGCCAGCTTTATTCCGCGACAATTCCGTTTATTGTGGTGCGCCATGAAGCTTTACCTCGGTTACATATCGGCTCTTCAGTTCTGGCGCTGGTGGTCTTCTTCTCACCCGCTCGCGCTGCGGGTGTTTCACGACATGCGGCCAGGCGAGACTGGGCATACGCCTTCGTTTCCCGTCCTTTTCGTTCCGTCTCTCCGTCAATGCGCTTTCCGCGATGAGGACGTTATCGACTGCTTACGCGATGCGGGCATTGACGTTTGTTCAGCGCCTGTGCACGTGCTTGTCGAGGGTTCGCAGGGAGCCAGAGACACGCCGGTAGTTAAGAAGCATCGAACAACGGTCGCCTTCCCTCGCGGGTCGTTCGTCAAGGTCGCGCCAAGCGTTCTCGTCAGCTCGCCCGAGCTCTTGTTCCTTCAGATGGCCAAGGCGCTTGCGTTTGGAGAGCTGGTCGCGCTCGGGTTCGAACTGTGCGGCTGCTACCCGCTTTCCGACGAGCTGTCGTCGTCTTTGGTGCGCTCGCCGTTGACGACGCCGAGCCGCCTGTCGGCCTTCGTTGCGCGCGCCCGCAACCACGATGGCGTTCAGTTGGCCAGACGTGCCGTGCGGCATGTTATGGCGAAGTCGGCATCCCCCTATGGAAACCGAGCTTGCAGCCTTGGCGTTTATTTCTTCGCGCGAAGGTGGTTTGGGTTTGCGGCGCGGTCGCCTGAACGAGCCCATTGACTTCTCCGAGAGCATCCAGCGAGCCTGCGGGTGTCGGCGTGCGGTGTGCGATATTCTCTGGCCCGAAGAGCGCCTGATTTTGGAGTATGACGGTAAGAGGTTCCACGGGACAGACGATAGGGTCAGCCGCGATGCGCGGCGAAAGGACGCGCTTCTGCTGGCGGGCTATGATCTGGTCACCATGACGGGCTCTCAGCTCGGCAATGTATTCCAATGCGCTGAGCTCCTTGATCAGCTGTCAGCGAGAATGGGCAAACCTAAGAAGAAAAGAGGGGCCGGCCATTTGGATCGGCACATGCGGCTTCGCAAGCAGCTGAGGAGCTATCACAACTCCTTCTTGTTTCGTGATGGGAAAGGCCCTGATCGTTGATTCGGATGCGGATTATCGAAGGGGTTGGATTTAAGGTGGCGGGGATGTCGAGAGGGCGATTCCGGGATATTGCGGAAGAGGATCGCGAGAATCGGAAGTTGTTGGGAGTTTCGCGCAGCCGGGACGGGAGAATCGGAAGTTGTTGGGAGTTTTGCGTACTTCTCGGAGCGTTTTGCTTACGAGAGAGGCGGTTTTGGCGCTCGAGACTCCCATCTATTTCCCGATGGCGCTCGAAACTCCCATCTATTTCCGAAAAATGCCAAGCGGGCAGAAGGCGTCTCTGGTTTTTGAGGCTTGCGGTGGTTGAACTGCGGTGGTTGAGCGAAGGGAGCGCTTGGATTAAGGATTGCCGATGCCGCCCCCTGCGCAACCCTTCGGCCGCGTTCGCCCCTCCCGCCGCTTCGTTGATGTTTCTTGTCGGCAAATCGGACGGCGCGGCGCAGGGCCGTGGTAGGCTTCCCCTATAATCCGAAACTTGATCTTTGACTAACCTGTGTATAAGGAGGTGTGAGTTCATGCCACGGCTTCAGATCATGGACACGACCATCCGCGACGGTCAGCAGAGCCTCTGGGCCACCCGTATGCAGATCGGCGACATGCTGCCGATCCTGCCGAAGATGGACCGCGTCGGCTACTGGGCCATCGAGGCGTGGGGCGGGGCGACGTTCGACTCCTGCCTGCGCTTTTTGGACGAGAACCCCTGGGAGCGTCTGCGCGCCATCAAGGCGAACACGCCCAACACGCCGCTCGCCATGCTCTCGCGCGGGCAGAACCTCGTCGGCTACAAGCACTACTCCAAGGAGATCGTGCACCGCTTCATCAACGCGGCGCATCGCAACGGCGTCGAGGTCTTCCGCGTGTTCGACGCGCTGAACGACATCCGCAACGTCGTGGACAACGCCGAGGCCATCAAGGAGTGCGGCGGTCTGTTCGAGGGCGCCATCTCCTACACGATCTCGCCGGTGCACACGCTGGACTCCTACTTGGAATACGGCCAGCAGCTGAAGGATCTGGGCGCCGACACCATCGCCATCAAGGATATGGCCGGCATGCTCACGCCCTATCGCGCCGAGCGCATGGTGAAGGCGTTCAACGAGGAAATCGGCCTGCCGGTGCACATCCACTGCCACTATGTCGGCGGCATGGCCCCGGCCAACATCCTGAAGGCCGCCGAGGCGGGCGTGGCCGTGGCCGACACGGCTCATGCTCCGCTCGCGTTCGGCAACTCGCATCCGGCGGTGGAGATGATCGTGGCCGCTCTGAAGGAGAGCCGCTACGACACCGACCTCGACTTGGATCTGCTGTTCGAGATCTCCGAGTACTGGGAGGAGATGCGCAAGCGCGGCCACTACAAGCGCGGCGTGTCCTCGCTCATTCATATGCAGGTGTACTCGCACCAGGTGCCCGGCGGCATGATGAGCAACCTCATCAGCCAGCTGGAGGTGCAGAAGGCCGCGCACCGTCTGCCCGAGGTGATGGCCGAGATTCCGAAGGTGCGCGCCGAGGTGGGCTATCCGCCGCTCGTGACGCCGATGTCCCAGATCGTGGGCACCCAGGCGGTGTTCAACGTGCTGACGGGCAAGCGCTGGAGCGTCATCTCCAAGGAGATGAAGGACTATGTGTGCGGCTACTACGGCAAGGCGCCGGGCAACATGGACAAGGAAATCGTGGCGAAGGTGGCCGGCGATGCCGAGATCTTGGATCCGAAGATCGCCCCCGGCACGCTGGTGACCACCACCTACGACGAGTGCGCCGCCGAGATTGGCGATTTGGCCCAAAGCGAGGAGGACGTGCTCATGTACGCCCTGTTCCCCAACGAGGCCCGCACCTATTTGAGCAAGCACCGGGTATCCGAGAAAGTCGATTTCATGCTGGAGCAGGAGTCCAGCGCCACCAAGGAGGACGATTACGTGGACATCAATCAGATTCGCGAGCTGGTTCGCGTTGCCGAGGAGAGCGGCGTCGGGGAGATCGTCGTAGAGGAAGAGGGCATGCGCATCGCTGTCCGCATGCCGGGTCAGGGTACTCCGGCCGCTGCCGTGCCCGCCGCTCCGCAGGCCCAGGCGGCTCCCGTTGCCGCCGTGCCCGCGCCGGCCGCCGAGGAGCCGGCGAGCGATCGTCCGGCCACATGGAAGCCGGTGGTGGCTCCCATGGTGGGCACCTACTACGAGGCCCCGGCCCCGGGCGAGCCGCCCTTCGTGAAGGTGGGCGACGAGGTGGCCGCCGGCGAGACGCTGTGCATCGTGGAGGCCATGAAGCTCATGAATGAGATCGCCGCCGAGGAGATGGGCACCGTGCGCGAGGTGTGCCTGTCCGACGCCACGCCGGTGGAGTACGGCACCGTGCTCTTCTACGTGGAGCCCCACGACCCCACGCCGGGCGCGTAGGAGACAAGCATGTTCGAGAAAATTCTAGTTGCCAACCGCGGCGAGGTGGCGCTGCGCATCATGCGCGCCGCCCGCGAGCTGGGCGTGAAGACGGTGGCCGTGTACTCCACGGAGGATGCCGACACCTATCCGGTGCGCTACGCCGACGAGGCCGTCTGCATCGGCCCTGCCCAGTCGAACAAGAGCTATCTGGTCATGGCCTCCATCATTGCCGCGGCGAAGAACACCGGCGCCGAGGCGATTCATCCCGGCTACGGCTTTTTGGCCGAGAACGCGGAGTTCGCCCGCGCCTGCGCCGACAACGACCTGGTGTTCATCGGCCCCGCCCCTGAGTGCATCGACCGCATGGGCGACAAGTCGTCGGCCCGCGAGACCATGAAGATGTGCGGCGTGCCCACGGTGCCCGGTTCCGACGGCTGCCTGGATACGGTGGAAGAAGCTGCCGCGTTCGCCGAGAAGGTGGGCTACCCGGTGCTCATCAAGGCCACGGCTGGCGGCGGCGGCAAGGGCATGCGCGAGGTGCACGACCCGGCCGATCTCGCGGCCCAGTACAAGGCCGCCCGCACCGAGGCCGGCGCCGCCTTCGGCAACGACGGGGTGTATCTGGAAAAGCTCGTGCTGCGCCCGCGCCACGTGGAGGTGCAGGTGCTCGCCGACGATCACGGCAACGCTGTGGCCCTCTGCGAGCGCGACTGCTCCATCCAGCGGCGTCATCAGAAGCTTCTGGAAGAGGCCCCCTCGCCGGCGCTTTCCGAGAACCTGCGTCGCGACATGATGAAGGCGGCCCTGAAGGCCGTGCGCGCCGTGGACTATCGCAACGCCGGCACCATCGAGTTTCTGCTGGACGAGCGCGGCCAGTTCTACTTCATGGAGATGAACACCCGCGTGCAGGTGGAGCACCCGGTCACCGAGGAGATCACCGGCACCGACATCATCAAGGAGCAGCTGCGCATCGCCGCCGGCGAGCCCATGAGCTGCGCGGGCCGCGCGCCGTTCTCGCCTTCGGGCCACGCCATCGAGCTGCGCATCAACGCCGAGGATCCCGAGCACGGCTTCCGCCCCTGCCCCGGCACCGTCACGCGCTTCGAGCCCCCGGCGGGCCCCGGCGTGCGCGTGGAGACCTACCTGCGCCCCGGTTCCCGCATCTCGCCCTACTACGACTCGCTCGTGGCCAAGGTGGTCGTGCACGGCCAGGATCGCGCCGAGGCCGTCGCCCGCGCCAAGCGCGCCTTGGACGAGTTCGTTATTGAAGGAATCGCAACAACTATCCCATTCCACAAACGCGTGCTCGATAACGAGGTATTCTTGGCCGGTGACGCGACAACCGACTTTATCGAAACCCAGATGGGAGACGTACTATGACAGATCAGATGAACGTCGAGGGCCTTTCCATCGCCCCGGGGGTCATGGAGACCATCATCTCCGTGGCCGCCAGCGAGGTGGACGGCGTGGCCTCGCTGGGCTCCTTCGCCACGAGCGGCATCCGCTCCATGCTGGCGAACAAGCCCTCCACCTCCGGCATCGAGACCAAGATGGGCGACGACGGCAAGCTCTCCGTGGCGGTGCACGTGGAAGTCTACTACGGCTACGTGCTGCCCGAGCTGGCGGCCCAGCTGCGCAGCGCCATCGCCGAGGCGCTGGCCACCCAGGCCGGCGTGGAGGTGTCCTCGGTGGACGTGTACATCGACGGCCTCCAGTTCAAGGCGTAGGTGGCGCGCGGTATGGCTCCGAGAATCCACGAGCGCACCCGCGACCGCATCAGCGCGGTGCAGGTGCTGTACACGAGCGAGCTGACGGGCAAATCGCCCAGCGAGCTGCTCGACTGCGGGCTGTGCCTGGTGGCGCGCGAGGCTCCCGCCGATGAGGCCGATGCTGCCGAGGCGGGCGCGTTCGGCCGCATCGAGGAGGGGACGCTGACCGATTACGCCCTGGCGCTCATCCGCGGCGTGGAGGCGAACCAGGCCCAGGTAGATGAGCGTATTGAAGCGGCGTCCGAGAACTGGGCGCTCTCCCGCATGCCCATCGTGGACCGCTCCATTCTGCGCCTGGCCGTCTTCGAGATGTTCCACTGCGACGACGTGCCGGTGTCGGTCTCCATCAACGAGGCGGTGGAGCTGGCCAAGGGCTTCGGCGGCGAGGACGACTCGCCGCGCTTCGTGAACGGCGTGCTGGGGCGCATCGCGCGTTCTATGGAAGGCGATGGCGCGGGCGCGGCTGATGCGGTCGGAGCCGACATTGCCGCCGCCGGCCCGGTGGATGCCCTGGTGGGCGCCTCGGGCGCCGCTGCTTGTGTGCAGGTGGGGGTGTAGGCGCCATGGCCGACGAGCAGGGTCGCACCTTCGAGGACGTGCACGAGCGCCTTTCCGAGATCGTTGACGAGGTGTCCGCCGAGGACATCTCGCTGGATGACGCCTTGAAGCTGTACGAGGAGGCCGTGAAGCTGGGCCTTTCCGCGTGCGATTTGTCCGAGCAGGACTTGGACGCGTTTCTGGCGACGGAAGAGGAAACGACGGCCGAGGAGGGCGGCGCAAGCGCTACCCCTACGGGTTCAACCGACATGCCCCGCGAGGCCTAAAGGAAACCGCCCATGGATGTCCCGCGCATACTCGATGCTATCAGCTCGCCGGCCGATTTGAAGGTGCTCGATAACGAGGAGCTGGCCATTTTAGCCCGCGAGATCCGCCAGGAGATCGTCGCCACCACCTCGGTCACCGGGGGACATGTGGCGTCGTCTTTGGGCGCCGTGGACATCATCGTGGCCTTGGAGAGCCTGCTCGACATGCCGCGCGACCGCGTGGTGTTCGACGTGGGGCACCAGGCCTACGCCCACAAGCTGCTCACTGGCCGGCGCGAGGCGTTCAAAACACTGCGCACCTACGGCGGCCTTTCCGGCTTCACCAAGCCGTCGGAGAGTCCCTACGACGTGCACCCGTCGGGCCATGCGTCCGACTCGCTTTCCATCGCCACGGGTCTCGCGAAGGCGCGTCAGCTGAAGGGCACCGACGAGAAGGTGGTGGCCCTCATCGGCGACGCGTCGCTCGCCGGAGGCATGGCCTTCGAGGCGCTGAACTACATGGGCAACGAGCAGTTGCCGCTCGTCGTCATCTTGAACGACAACGAGATGTCCATCTCGCGCAACGTGGGCGCTCTTATGAAGCATCTGGGCAACATCCGCGCCAACAGCCACTACCGCGAGGCGCGCGAGGGCCTGCAGGCGGCCATGGAGCAGGGAGGCCCCGCGGCCCGCGGGCTGCTCGGCTTCGGCAAGAACATGAAGGAATCCCTCAAGCAAATGGTGATTCCCCACACGATGATCTACGAGTCGCTCGGCATCGTGTGCACCGCGCCCATCGACGGCCACAACATCGCCGAGCTGCGCGACGTTTTATCGCTCGTGCTGGAAATGGACGGCCCGGCCCTTGTGCACGTGGTCACCCGGAAAGGGGAGGGCTACGAGCCCGCCCGCCGCGACCCCGAGGCGTTCCACGGCACCGGCCCCTACGATATTGCCACGGGCCGCGCGTTGAAGAAGCCCGGGCGCGCCCCCAGCTACACCGAGGTGTTCGGTGCGGCGCTCGCCGACGAGGCGGCCAACGACGCGGACGTGGTGGCCATCACGGCGGCCATGACCGGCGGCACGGGGCTGAAGACCTTCGCGGCGGAGTTCCCCTCGCGCTTTGTGGACGTGGGCATCGCCGAGGAGCAGGCGGTGGGCATGGCGGCCGGCCTCTCGTCGGGTGGCAAGAAGCCCGTGGTGGCGCTGTACTCCACCTTCATGCAGCGGGCTGTGGATCAGATGATCATCGATGTGGCCCTGCCGGAGGCGAATGTGGTGTTCGCTTTCGATCGCGCGGGCCTGGTGGGCGATGACGGGCCTACGCACCACGGCGTCTTCGACATGGTGTACACGCGCATGGTGCCGAACATGCGGGTGCTCGCGCCCTCCGACGAGGCGGAGCTCGTGCACGCGCTGCATACGGCGCTGGTTTTGGAGGGCCCCGTGTCGCTGCGCTACCCGCGCGGCGAGGCCGAGGGTGCGCCGTTGCCGGATGTGCCGGAAGTTCTGGAAGTGGGGAAGTCCCGCACGGTGCGCGAGGGGGGCGACGTGGCCCTGCTCGCCTTCGGTCGCATGGTGGGCCAAGTCCGCGCCGCCGCCGAGCTGCTGTCCGCCGAGGGCATCGAGTGCCGCGTGGTGGACATGCGCTGGGTGAAGCCGCTGGATGCGGAGGCCATCGCTGCGGCGGCGGCCTGCCGTTTGGTGGTCACGGTGGAGGAGGGCGTCATCGCGGGAGGCGCCGGCGAGGGCGTGCTGGAGGTGCTGGCCCGCCAGGGTGCCACGACGCCTGCCGTCACGCTGGGCATCCCCGACCGCTTCATCGGCCAGGGTCCCGTGCCCCAACTCTTCGCCGACCTCGGCCTGAATGCCGAAGGCATCGCCGCTACGGTGCGCGAGGCGCTAGGTTAATCGAACCTCACAGCCAACGCGCTTCGTTCAGCCAAAACACCTGCTTCTTTCCCTGGTAGGCAGTCGAGCAATAGCGCAAGTCGACAAGTCGATTCAAATCGTCGCGAGCCGTGGAGGCGGCGCACTCGAAGGATGGGCGTAGGCCTCCTCCGATAGCCGAATCCGTCTGGCTCGCCCGTTCCTTCCCTCCCCAGGGGCGATGCCAGCTGTTCGAGAAAGGACGCGCACCCGTCACGGATGCGCGTCCTTCTTTTCGTGCGGTAGGACGGGCGCCTCGTGCTATAGAGTCCCAAATACGATACACTGCTCTGTGTACTTGTTTACAAATTCCTTAGGATGAGGTACAGTGAGGCTAGCGAATGGAGGTTGCTATGGCGACGAAGACGTTTTCGGGACGGGCCGATGCCGAGAAGATCCTTCTTGCCGACGCCCTGGCACGACAAGAGTACGGCTTGTCCTTTGGGCAATACTGCAGCGGTGTCCTCGTCGATTACATTTGCGAGACGGGGGCGCTCCCCGATACGCGTGTGCACTCGAAGAAAAAAGGCGGTGTGGCCATGATGCTGAGCCTTGCGAAGAAGCATCAGGGTAGCGACATCGCTCGCCTGAGTGACCAAGAGATTCGCGATCTCGTTGCGAGCCGCTATGAGTAGTAAGGTGCTTCTCGATACCAACGTTATGCTCGACCTCGCCTTGGCACGGCCGGAGGGGTTCGATGCAGCCGCCGCCATCGCCGAGGCCGTGGCCTATGAAGAGGTCGTCGCATATGTTTGCGCCACGTCGCTCAAAGATCTGTACTACATCCTCTCCAAAGCCATGGGGGAGAAGGACGCGCGAACCTACATCAAGGCTGTGATGGACGATTTCATTATCTGCTCAGTCGATTACGCCCTCTGTCGTCAGGCTGCAGATTCCGACGAGCCTGATTTCGAAGACGGTTTAGTGCGCGCCTGCGCCGAGAACGCCCGCGTTGATTTCATCGTCACGCGAGACGTTACGGCGTTTGCTCGATCAAAGGTGCGCTCAATCGCTCCGGCAGATTATGTGGCGCGGTTTCTTGTCGACGAATAGGCATTGCGGATCAAGAGAATTCCGCAGTACTTTGTTTTCTGATTGGGAGGGGCGACCGAGGTCGCCCCTATGGAGGCTGACTCGCGGGGCCAGCTACTGCAGCTTCTTCTCCATGATGTAGTCGTCCATGATGTAGCCGTCGCCGATGTCGGTTTCCACGGCGTCGATGACCTCGAAGCCCTTGGCCTTGTAGGCGCGGATGGCCATCTCGTTGTGCTTGTTCACCGTGAGGTAGAGGGCATCGAGGCCGCGCTCGCGGGCGAGGCGCTCGTAGAAGCGGATGGTGGCCGAGCACAGGCCCTCCCCGCGGTGTTCCTTTAACAGGTAGATCTTCGAGATGAAGAAGCGGTTCGTGTCCGCCTCCACGTGCCCTCCGGTGTAGCCGACGATGCGGGGGACGGCGGCCGTGCGGGCGAAGTCCTCGGTGTCGTGGGCCAACTCGTCGTCGCGGTCGGATTCCACGTCGTCGTTGACGCGGCCGGCTACGGTGTCGCCCTGGTCGTGGATGTCGGCGCCGTGCGTCGCCGCGCCCAGCTCGTGGGGCGTCTCGTCCTCGTGCTGCATGATGAAGAAGTACTCGTAGCCATTGTCGGCAATGTCGGTGCGGAAGGCATTCAGGCTCTGGAACTTCTCCACCATGTAGTCGGTCTGCGCTTGGCCGATGATGGCCGGCCAGTACTCGTTCCAAATATGGTAGGCCATATGGGCCAGGGCCTCGACCTCTTCGTCGCGCTCGACCTGTCGAAATGTAACGCTCATGAGTGCATCCTTCCGCGTTGTGACAAAACTTTTCGAAAAAGTGGTCACAAAATCGAGTTCTGGGTTTTCTTTATGGGCGATACGACCCAATTAACGGTTGCGACTTTGTGTAGTATATCGTTTAGCGATATATTCCTCTTGCTCTTATGTCGTCTTGAGGTCTGCAAAAACCCAGAACTCGATTTTGTGACCAAATCGCGCCGATTCTTTGTAAAGGCAACGCTGCCATTGTAATGCTTCGGCGATCTGTGACGGGACGCGCGGGCATTTGTTTCCGCCCAGTAACAAGGAATGGTCGCCAGTGTTAACACTTATTTTTGAGGGGGTTAACAATCATCGTTGAGCGCGCAGGTCACCAGGTGCCGTGGAACAATCGGGGTGTCCTTGCCGTTGGGCATCTTGGGCGACAAGGGGTGGGGAGGCCCGCGCGGTGCGGCGCGCGGCGCCTCCCGACCTCTTTTCGCCGAGGGCCCGCGAACTGTGAAAGGGGTTGATCGCGATGATTGACACCGGTTCCACTGGGTTCATGCTCGTCTGCGCCATGCTGGTGCTGCTCATGACGCCCGGACTCGCCTTCTTCTATGGAGGTCTCTCCCGTCGCAAGAACGTCGTGAACACCATGGTGATGGTGTTCGGCGTGCTCGGCATCGTTGGGGTTATGTGGGTCGTTTGCGGTTGGTCGTTCGCCTACGGCGGCGACGGCTCGTTGCCGTTTTTCGGCGGCCTCGACCAGATCGGGTGCCTGAGCGCCGTGAACGACATGGTGGCCGAGGCCGAAGGCACACCTGACGCCTTCGCGGTGCTGTCCGGCCAAGGAGCGCTGGCCAACGACCCCGAGTTAGCGGCGGGCTATCCGGCCATTATCGACATCGTCTTCCAGATGGCCTTCGCCATGATCACCTGCGCCATCATCACCGGTGCTGTAGCTGGACGCATGAAGTTCGGCGCCGTATGCGCGTTCGTGGCCGTGTGGGTCGTCGTGGTGTACGCGCCGCTCGCCCATATGGTGTGGGGCGGTGACGGCTCGCTCATTGGCGACATGATCGGGGCCCTGGACTTCGCCGGCGGCGATGTGGTGCACATCTCCTCGGGCCTCACCGGGCTCATCCTCTGCCTTATGCTGGGGCGGCGCAAAGGGTTTGCGGTGCTGTCTTACCGCCCGCACAATGTGCCCTTTGTGGCCCTGGGCGCGGCGCTTCTGTGGTTCGGCTGGTTCGGTTTCAACGCTGGCAGCGAGTTCGCCGCCGATGGCGTGGCGGGTCTCGCGCTGCTGAACACCGTGGCCGCGAGCGCCGCCGGCGTGCTTTCCTGGATGATCACCGAGCGCATCACAGTGGGGAAGTGCACGCTCGTCGGCGCGGCGACGGGCCTGGTGGCCGGCCTTGTGGCCATCACCCCGGCGGCAGGGTTCGTGGAGCCCTGGGCGGCGATCGTCATGGGACTTATCGTGAGCCCCATCGTGTACGCGGCCATTTCCCAGGCCAAGCGGCGCCTCGGCTACGATGACGCGCTGGACGCCTTCGGCTGCCACTGCGTCGGCGGCATCGTGGGCGGCATCCTCACGGGTCTGTTCTGCGTGCCCGGGCTCTCCTGGACCGAGCACGGCGGCCTTCTGTACACCGGCGACTGGTCGCTTCTGGGCTCGCAGGTGCTGGGCATCCTGGTGACCATCGCCTTCGTGGCCATCGCGGACGTAGTGCTGGGGCTTATCATCAAGGCCTGCTTCAAGGGCAGCTTGCGGGTGAGCGCCGAGGATGAGGCGGCTGGGCTCGATGTGGCCGTCCATGGCGAGTCGGCCTATCCGGCCTACCTGGGTCTGGACTAGCACGGCGGAGCGATTGAGAAAGGAGTTGCGGCTATGAAACGAGTAACGGCTATTGTGCGGCCCGAGAAGATGGAGCCGCTGAAGGATGCCCTGTTCGCCGCCGATGTGAAGGGCATGACCATCTCGCAGGTGCACGGCTGCGGCGCCCAGCACGGCTGGAGCGAGTACGTGCGCGGCACCGAAGTGATGCTGAACATGGTGCCGAAGGTGAAATTCGAGGTAGTGGTGGAAGACGACGCGGTGGACGCGCTGGTGGACACCATCGTGGGCGCCGCCCGCACCGGCGAGGTGGGCGACGGCAAGATCTTCGTGGCGCCTGTGGAGGAAGTGGTGCGCATCCGCACCGGCGAGCGCGGCGCGACGGCGGTGTAGGCCACAATGCGGTACAATCTCGCCGAAACAAGGTGCGAGAAAGGAACCGACATGCACACCTACATTCCCCGCGGCGTCTGCTCCCGTCAGATCGATGTGGAACTGGACGGCGACACCATCAAGAGCGTCCAGTTCACCGGCGGCTGCGACGGCAACTTGAAGGCCATCTCCAAGCTGGTGGCTGGCCAGAACGTCGACGACATCGTCGCCATGATGGAGGGCCACACCTGCGGGCGGCGCTCCACCTCCTGCGTGGATCAGATGACCAAGGCCATCCGCGAGGCCCAAGCAAAAGCCGCTGAGGAAGCGTAAGGCGATCCCAGCTGCGGTTCACCCAAGGGCCCGGACTCATGTCCGGGCCCTTTTCTACAGCATCATGAACAGCTTGGCCAAGGCCCAGCCGATAAATCCGCAGCAGGGGAAGGTGAGCACCCAGGCCCACACCATACGGCGGGCGACGCCCCAGTTCACGCGGCGGAAGCTCTTCGAGGCGCCTACGCCCATGATGGAGGCGGTGGAGCAGTGGGAAGTGGAGACGGGCATGCCGGTCATGGATGCCACGAACAGCGTGATCACCGTGGAGAGGGAGGCCGCCACGCCCTGGTACTTCTCCAGCGACACCATGTCCATGGCCACGGACTTGATGATGCGCTTGCCGCCGAGAAGCGTGCCCAGCGACATGGCCGCTGAGCAGATGATCATGAGCCACAGGGGGAAGTCGGTGGCGCCGCTCGTCTCCATGCCGAAGGCGAGCGCGATGCCCAAAAGCCCGATGGACATGAACTTCTGCCCGTCCTGGGCGCCGTGGAGGAACGACAGCGCGCAGGCGCAGATGTCCTGCAGCACCATGCACACCTTGTTGCCGCGCTGGCGGTTGACGCCGGAGAAGAGAAACTCGATGATCTTGGTGGTGGTCATACCGAGGATGAAGCCGCCCACCAGCGAGAACACCATGCCGTAGATGACGAGCATCCACTCGGAGAGCACGACGCCGGCAAGCCCGTTCAGCGCGATGGCCCCGCCGGTGACGCCGGCGATGAGCGAGTGGGACTTGCTGGCGGGAATGCCCCAGAACCAACAGAAGACGCCCCAGCCGATGGAGCCTATCATGGCGGCTATGAGCGCGAGTAGCGCCTGGTGGGTGTTGCCGGAGAAATCGACCATGTTGAACATGGTGTGGGCCACGGCCGTGGAGATGTAGGTCATGCCCACCAGCCCCACGAAGTTGAACACGGCAGCGAGCGCGAGGGCGGCGCCGGGGGTGAGGCAGCGGGTGGAGACCGCGCTGGCGATGGCGTTGGGGGCGTCGGTGGCGCCCGAGATGATGGTCACGCCGATGACCAGCGCCAGAATGCCGAGCAGGATCGGATGATTTCCTGCCTGCGAGAGGAACACCGAAAGAGTCAATTCCATGGCTGAGCCTTATCCCGATGAAGCCGACCGGACGCAAACGCATCCTCTCATTCTAGCGCAACGTCTGCGCTCACGAAAGATGATGCGGAAAGTAAAGAATAGGGCGAGGAGGCCCTGCGTGAGCTGGATGTGCATCAGATTATACTTTGAAGTATAATACTTTGAAGTATAATATCCCTCCAACGAAGCATGGGAGAGAAAGGGGCAATTGTGGACGCGTTCGTCGATCGCATTGAAGAACTCGCCGCCTTGGAGGAGCAGTTCGCCGACCACCAGGCGGCCATGGCGGTCATCTACGGCCGGCGCCGCATCGGGAAGACGGCGCTCATCACCGAGTTCGTCCGCGACAAGCGCGCGCTGTACTTCCTGGCGACGGAGGAGTCGGAGGAACAGAACCGCGCGGCCTTCCAGAAACAGGTGGCCGCGTTCACGGGCGACGAGCTGCTCGGCCAGGTGTCCGTAGACAACTGGGACGTTCTCTTCGACCGTCTGACGAGCGACGGCGAGCGCCTCGTCGTCGCGCTGGACGAGTTCCAGTACCTCGGCAAGGCGAACCCGGCGTTCCCCTCCGTCTTCCAGCGCATCTGGGACACGATGCTTTCCAAGCGCAACGTGATGGTCATCCTGTGCGGCTCGCTCATCTCGCTCATGGAAAGCCAGGTGCTCTCCTATAACAGCCCCCTCTACGGGAGGCGCACCGCGCAGGTTCGCATGAAGCAGATTCCCTTTCGGTTCTACCGGGATTTCTTCACGAAGGAGATCGGGCGCCGCGAACTGGTCGAGCTCTACAGCGTCACGGGCGGCGTCCCCAAGTACATCGAGAGCTTCAGGGGCGTGGACGATGTGTACCGCGGCATCGAGAAGAGCGTTTTGAACTCCAGCAGCTATCTGTACGACGAGCCGAACTTCCTTCTGTCGAAGGAGGTGAGCGAGGTGGGAACCTATTTCTCCATTTTGAAGGCGGTGGCGGCGGGCAACCGCAAGAGCGGGGAGATCGCCGCGGCGCTGAACGTGAGGCAGACGGGGCTGTCGAAGTACCTGAAAGTGCTCGAGCGGCTCGATGTGCTGGAGCGCGTGGTGCCCGTGACGGAGGAGAACCCCGAGAAGAGCAAGAAGGGCCTCTACCGCATCAAGGACAACTACCTGCGCTTCTGGTTCCGCTTCGTCTTTCCCCAGATGGGGCTGTTGGAGACGGGGCGGCGGGCGGAGGCGCTGAAGACGATTAGGAACAACTTCGTCGACGGGCAGGTCGCCTACGTGTACGAGGACGTGTGCCGCGACCGCCTGTGGGATGCGGGCGCGGAAGGGGCGCTCCCCTTCATGCCCGAGCGGGTGGGCGCTTGGTGGGGCGCACGCGATGTGGAGCTGGACGTTGTGGGGCTGGGCGCCGAAGAGGGCCGAGCGGTGTTCGGCGAGTGCAAGTTCTGGGCGAGGCCCGTGGGCGCCAATGTGCTGAGGCACTTGGAAGAGCAGGCTCGAAAGGCCCTGGACGACCCCTCTTTCCGGCGCTTTGGCGGCCCGCCCGTCTATGTCCTCTTCAGTATAGGCGGGTTTACCGATGAGGTGCGTAGCGAGGCGCGCGCCCGGAAGGACGTGCTGCTGCTTTCGTAGGGCGCCTTCGACGCGCTGAGGGCTCTTCTCGGCCGCCTTGTGGGCGCGCTGCGAAAAATGTCAGCACTCGGGGAAAATTCACAAAGCGCCGCGCGCCTTCGGTGCTATACTGGGCGGGCTTGCCGATAGGCGGCAAGTGTAAGTATCTGTTGGCCCCCGAGACATGTTTGTTGCACCGCGATCCTTGCTTCTGCAAGCGAACATGGTACGTATCAACCATCATGACGAAGGGTCCCCGATTTAGTTTTTGAAAGGGGTCCGTTTTGACCGAAATCAAGAACACCTCCGTGATCGACTTCTCCGACATCTCCGACGAGCAGATGAACGAGATGATCGACGGCACGCTGACCGAGTTCGACGAGGGCGATCTCGTCGACGGTACCGTCGTCAAGCTGGAGCACGACGAGGTGCTGGTGGACATCGGCTTCAAGAGCGAGGGCGTCATCCCGGCCCGCGAGCTGTCCATCCGCAAGGATGCCGATCCGTCCGACATCGTGAGCCTGGGCGACAAGATCGAGGCTCTGGTTCTCCAGAAGGAGGACAAGGACGGCCGCCTCATCCTCTCCAAGAAGCGCGCCGAGTACGAGCGTGCCTGGATTTCCGTCGAGGAGAAGTTCAAGGCCGGCGAAGTGGTCACCGGCGAGGTCATCGAGGTGGTCAAGGGCGGTCTTATCCTGGACATCGGCCTGCGCGGCTTCCTTCCGGCCTCTCTCGTGGACCTGCGCCGCGTGAAGGATCTGGATGCCTACCTGGGCACCGAGATCGAGGCCCGCGTCATCGAGATGGATCGCAACCGCAACAACGTCGTGCTGTCCCGTCGCGTTCTCTTGGAGGAGGGCCGCAAGAACGAGCGCGCCGAGATCCTCTCCAAGCTCTCCAAGGGCATGCGCCTCAAGGGCAACGTGTCCTCCATCGTGGACTTCGGTGCTTTCGTGGATCTGGGCGGCATCGACGGCCTGGTGCACATCTCCGAGCTGTCCTGGAACCACGTCAACCATCCCTCCGAGGTCGTCAAGGTGGGCGACGAGGTGGAGGTCGAGGTGCTCGACGTGGATCTGCAGCGTGAGCGCATCTCCCTCGGTCTCAAGCAGACCACGCCCGATCCGTGGATCCAGCTGGTGGAGAACTACCCCGTGGGTACCATCGTTGACGGCAAGGTCACCAAGATCGTTCCCTTTGGCGCTTTCGTCGAGCTGGGCGACTCCATCGAGGGCCTTGTGCACATCTCCGAGATGGCCGGCCGTCACATCGACACCCCGGCGCAGGTCGTGCATGCGGGCGACGATGTGAAGGTGAAGGTCATGGAGATCAACCCGGAGCGCCGCCGCATCTCCCTGTCCATGAAGGCCGCCGCCGAGGAGCTCGGCTTCGAGATCGACGTGGACGAGTCGGTGCAGGCCGAGGAGAAGCCGGCCCGCCGCAAGAAGGACGAGGCTGTTGCCGAGGCCGAGGTCGTCGAGGTGGAGACCGTCGAGGAGTAGCCTCTGCGGGTTCGTGCGACTGCGAACGACCAGTGACTTTTCAAAGGCCGCTCTTCGGAGCGGCCTTTCTCGTGTATGATGGTTCCGTTGAATTACTTGGGTATGATCGCGCGAAGGTGCGCGGTTTTGGAGGAGGTTCGCATGAAGAAGCTGTTTCTCATCGGCGGCATGGGCGCCGGCAAGTCCACGGCGCGCAAGGCGCTCACCGACGAGGGCCTGGCTTGGATCGATCTCGATCAGGTGGGGCACGAGGTGCTCATGTGGGACACGGTGAAGGACGATTTGCGCGGAGCGTTCGGCGATGACATCTTCGATGAGAACGGGGAAGTGGTGCGCAGCGCCCTGGCCGCCAAGGCCTTCGCGACGCCGGCCGCCACGCGCAAGCTGAACACCATCACGATGCCCCGCATCGAGGAGCGCTACACCGACCTCATCGACGGCTTCGAGGCCGAGGGCAAGCCTGCCGTGGTGGTGGAGTACTCGGTGTTCCGCAACCGCCAGCAGTCGCTGGCTTACGGGGCCGATGTGGTCATGGCCGTGCTGGCGCCGTTGGAGACCCGTATCGAGCGCGCCGTGGCCTCGGGCTTTTCGGAGGAGGACGTGCGCGCTCGCATCGCTCGCCAGATCACCGATGCCGACCGCATCGAGGCAGCCGACGTGGTCTTCAACAACGACGGCACCCCCGAAGAGCTCCGCAACGAGGTCCTGGCCTGGTGGAACGAGTATAAGAAGGAGCTGTAAGAGCCACCTGCTAGACTTAGAATCAATCAATGGGGTCCCGAGAAATCAATCCTCGGGACCTTTTTCTGTTTGGAAGAAAGCAACAAGTGCCTCTTGGGCCGTCATCTTCGGAACGAATGAGTTCTTGAAGGCGGCTTTGTCGTAACTGATGATAGCTTCTACCTGAAGTTCCTCTGCGGCGACGCGGATGAGGCCGTCTTCGTAGTCGGGTTCGTCGGAGTCGATGGATTCGTGCACGAAAAGCCCGGTGAGATCGATAAGGTCGAAGGTGTCGACGATGTCCCGCAACGATTCACGCGCCTCTTCTTCCGTCATATAGTGGCGACAGAGGATGTAGTAAACATCATTCAGAGAGGAGGAGAGAGCGCATATTGTGCTTCGATTGATGTATGCCTCCTCCACAAGGCAGAGCGCTTCCTCGTGAAAAGATGAATCGGGATGTATCCAGTAGATGAGGGCGTTGGTGTCAAAGAGCAAGGAAGTCACGATAGCGCTCCTCCTTTGCCTGCGCAATCAAGTCGTCAGCGGTAAGTCCTTCCGGCCAGGGTTTTATCTTATTGCGTCGGGCAGCGATGCGTGCTTCGACGCGTCGTAGGCGAGCAAGTCTATCCTCTTCGTCGTCGAGCATGGAGGTAATGACTACCACACCCTTGCGAGGTGAGGCAAGTCGCAGGGGGGTATCCTGGTCTATAGCTGCCTCTTGTCGAAGCGCCTTGGGAAGGAGGACGGCCATGCTGTTGCCGACCTTGGTAAGTGTTGCCGTTGCCATAATGCCTCCAATCAGTTCAGATAATTATAACACGTTATAACGATAGGAGAAGAGAAATGGGCACTCTCTTTTCTGGAAAAACCTCTCAACTCGGCATAGGGTGCAGGGTGTATGCTGAATGGGGCGTCGTTGTTGAAGGAGGGGAATGTGATAACGACAAAGGAACTCTGTGCGGTTCTCGGGGTGGCTCCCAGCACTATTCGTCTCTACGAGAAGTATCTGCCGAAAGATCCATGGGCCCGCGGGCAGAACAACTATCGGGGATTTCATTTCGAGAACATGCTGTGCCTACTCACGGCGCGCCTATTAGGCTCTTACGGCATCTCGATGAAAGAATCCGTAGAGGTTATCCTTGCAGGTGATTTAACATCTATGGATTGCGAATTGGGCCAGCGCGTAAGCCCTTTGGCGGAGGAGCGTCGGCGGGCTTCTGATCTGATTGAATCTCTCGATCGCGATAGGGCGCTCTTGGCGAAGGTTCCATACCTACTAGAGGCGTATGAAGTGATCGACATTCCGTCGTTTTTCTATCTGGAAAGCGCTTGGACCAAGGCCTCTTCGGAGCAACAGCGTTTGGTGCGCACCTGGTCCCGCGAAATCCCCTTTGTCCACTATACGCCTCATTATCATGTCGAGGGGTTGGGAGATGGGGCGGAGCCGTCGCCCGACCTTCCGCGGAGCGGCTTTTCTGTTCCAACTCGTTTTGCCGATTACGTCGACTTGGCTAGCCTTCATGTGCGCTTCGTGCCCTCGTTCAAGGCGGTAGCCTTGGTGATCCGGGTTGATGGGATATTCTCTGAATCTTCCGAACGCGATAAGGGAACGATGCCTTTTAACGAGCCGTTATACGTTCGTGTCCTCGACATGGTGTCGTCCGCTTTGTCCCGGGAAGGCTCGGAGTTAACTGGCAATATTTACACGCAGCTCCTGTACGCAAATCTCCCTCTGCGCGCTGATGGAAGCGATGCCGTGCAGTACTACTATGTCTTCTCCCCTCTTGTGCGCTAAAAAGTCCTTGACTCCGCATAGGGTGCAGCCAGCAGAATGCTCCCGTCGCTTGACGAAAGTGAGTTCAGAAGTGAAGGGAGATGGCGATGGGTGCATCGAAAAGCACGATGGATGCGCAGGGAAATCAGGGGATTTCCCGTCGAGGGTTCCTGCGGGGCGTTGGCCTTGCGGGCTTGGCAGCCGGCGGGTTGTGCACGGCGACTGCTGTTGCCGCTGCAACAGGATCAGCCGACGCGGCCTATGCGGAAGAGTCCGCGGCGACTGTGGGTAACGAGCTGATTGAGATTTACGGAGAGAACGTCAACCTTATGCCCGCTTATGGGGCTGAATGGGATGTCGTTGCGGGTCCTGTGGGCTTCGAGTCCCGGGAAATCGGCGCAGACGAGATAACTCACACCGATCAGTGCGATCTGCTGGTGATCGGCGGCGGCATTTCGGGCACGATGGCCGCGCTGAAGGGCGCCGAGCTGGGTGCCAACGTGGTAGTGCTTGAAAAGATGAGCAAGGGCCGCAATACGTGGGAGAGCGTGGGCGGCTGCGGAAGCCGCATGCAGGCCGAGACGGGCAACGTCGTTGATCCGGCTCAGTATGTGGAAGAGATTCTGCGAGCTTCCTACTGGCGCGCCCGACCCGATGTAGTATGGTCGTTCGTGAACAACTCTGGCGAGGCAATCGATTTTATGCAGGACTCGTTAGATAAAGCGGGCCGTGATATCAAGATTTACAACACCACTCAGCCAGAGACGGGCTATGGCATCCAGGTGATTCAGGGTGAGCACAAATTCGCCGTTCCCGAGGACTATAACTGGACGAGCTGGATTTTCGGTCCTATCGTCATGGATGCCCTCACCGCTGTAATGCAGAACGAACTCCATATCGATCTTCGCTTTAATACCGCAGGTGTACAGCTGGTCCAAGATGCGTCGGGCCGTGTGACAGGCGCTGTCGCGAAGGATGCCGACGGCTACTACGCAGTTGAGGCGACCAAGGGCGTCGTGCTATGCACGGGCGGTTATGAAGCGAATCCCGATATGATGAAGGCGTGGACGCGCTCCGAGGATTACGCCGCCTCAAGCTGCTGGGATCCCTCTACTGGCCCCACCGGCGATGGGCACATGATGGGTTTGCAGCTGGGCGCTCAAATGGATCCCATTCCCCATGCGGTTATGAACTTCAATTTCGGTACGCCTGCGCAGTTCCTTGACATCCCGGGCATTTGGTTTACCTCCTCGCTTGGCATCGCCGTGAATTCACGTGGCGTCCGCTTTGTGAACGAGGGGCTGCCGATGAACTTCGTGTCCAATGCTATCAATGCGCAGCCTGGTCGCGGCAAGGGGTGCTGGATTATCTTGAACCAGGGTATGGTTGACGCCATGGCCGACATGCAGCCCACCGCAGATGAGACCATCAAGCAGTATATGGATAAGGGCTGGATGTTCAAAGCTGACACGGTGGCCGATTTGGCGCCACAGCTGGGGCTGGATGCGGCAATTCTCCAGGAAACCGTTGACACCTACAACGCCTATTTCTCCTCGGCCGAGAATAAGGACTTGCAATTCCGCCGCAACTTGGAAACCGCCATGCCGTTGGCGGAGGGCCCGTACTACGGCCTCGTGACGAACAGCACGGTACTGACCGTGGTCGGCGGCTTGACCATCGACGAATCGTGCCGTGTGTTGAACTGGGACGATGAGCCCATCGAAGGTCTTTATGCCGCAGGCAATGCCTCGGGCGGAGTCTTTTCGGGAACCTATCCGCGCCACCTTCCCGCCACCTCCGTCGGTCGAGCGGCCACTTTCGGTTATGTATCTGCCCGCCATGCCATTCAAGGAGAATAACTATGAGAATCGACAGCAAACGTACTATTGCGATGATCGCCGGAGTTGCCTTGACGGCCTGCTTGGGGCTGGCTGCCTGCTCGGCTGAGAATACGGGTTCCAACCTGTCCGAAACCGGCGATTCTCAGGCAAATACGGAGCAGGTGTCCGTGGCCTCTGGCCAAAATGATCCTTACGTTTCCGACGATGCCTGTCTGGGCTGCCACGGCGGCACCTATGAAAGCGTTGCAGCGCGCACCGAATCGTATGGCGATTCCAATCCTCACGACTCAGTTCATGGCGGCTACCTGTCATGCAATGTATGTCATGCTAGGGGTAATGAGGTGACCAGCAACTATTGCCTCGAATGCCATGATTGGCCGCGCGATTTGGATTGTAATCCCTATGACTAGAGCCTGTTAGCGAGCAAACGATAGGCTGCGGCTGGCTGTTTAGGGGCGCAAAAGCGGCCTCGATGGCGTAACGCCTCGGGGCCGCTTTCGGTTTACCACAGTCCGAGCATATGTTGCATGGCGAGGCTGACGGCGGCGATGCAGATCCAGCAGATGAGGCCCATGAGGATGGGCTTGGCACCGCTCCTCACCAGCTTCACGAGGTCGGTGTTCAGGCCAATGGCGGCCATGGCCATGACGATGAAGAACTTGCTCAAGGCCTTCAGAGGCGCGAAGGCGGCCGCGTCGGCTCCAGCGGCAACAGCAACCGTGGTGATGACCGAGGCTGCCAGGAAGAGCAGGATGAAGGTGGGGAAGGCGCGCTTCAGTGAGAAGCCGCCGAGAAGCCTCGCGCCGGTGGGAGCCGCTGCGGCGTTGGCGGCAGGGTCGCTCACTGCCAGGCCGTCGGTGCCGGGTCCGGCCACAGCCGCACCGGCGCCTGCTGCGTTCTCCTTGCGAGCCATGACGATGGCCAGTACGAGCGTGATGGGGATGATGGCGAGCGTACGGGTGAGCTTCACGATGGTGGCGTCGTCCAGCGCGTTCGAGCCGGGGTGCATGCCGTCCCAGGCAGCTGCGGCGGCGGTGACCGACGAGGTGTCGTTCACGGCGGTGCCGGCGAACAGGCCGAAGCCCTCGTTGGACATGCCGAGCATGCCTCCCAGGGTGGGGAAGATGAGCGCCGCTACCACGTTGAACAGGAAGATGACCGAGATGGCCTGGGCCACCTGCTCGTCCTTGGCGCGGATGACCGGCGCCGTGGCGGCGATGGCCGACCCGCCGCAGATGGACGAGCCCACGGCGATGAGCGTGGCGATGGCGGAATCCACGGACAGCACGCGGTACAAGATATAGCCCACGATGAGCGCCGTGGCGATGGTGGTGAGGATGATGGGCAGGCTCTCGGCGCCTACGGCCGCGATCTGGGCGAGGTTCAGCCCGAAGCCCAGCAGGATGACCGCGTACTGCAGCACCTTCTTCGCCGTGAAGGCGATGCCGTCCTGCACGGTGCCGCGCGCGGGCTGCTTCCACCAAAGGGCGATGACCATGCCGATGAGGATGGCGAACACCGGGCCGCCCACCACGGGCAGCGCCTCGCCGAGAAACCAGCAAGGGATGGCGATGGCGGCGCACAGACCGACGCCGGGGGCCACGTTCTTCACGTTCGCCACGATGAGCTCCTCACGTCACGAGATGTCAACAGCGATTGCAGAGTATAGCACTCATCATTAGGGGAGGGGTGCCGGCGCCACAGCACGGTCGCGCTGTGAACTTTAAGCGAACATCTGTTCATTTCCTGCGGAAGGTGCTAGACTGTTCTCCTTATAGAGAATTACTGCGAGAGGAGGGACGCGCGTGTCCACTCATCTTTCCAATATAGAAGGCATGGAAATGGCGGGGAAGCTGCCCGAGGTGCGGCTGGCGAGCACCCCGTTTAAGGTCGTCTCGCCCTTCGAGCCCTCGGGGGATCAGCCCGAGGCCATCGCGGCGCTTGCGAAGGGCGTGGAAGAGGGCCTGCGCTACCAGACGCTCTTGGGCGTCACCGGCTCGGGCAAGACGTTCACCATGGCCAAAACCATCGAAGCGGTGCAGAAGCCCACACTCGTCATGGCGCCGAACAAGACGCTCGCGGCCCAGCTGGCGGCCGAGCTGAAGGAGTTCTTCCCCGACAACGCCGTGGTGTACTTCGTCTCCTACTACGACTACTACCAGCCCGAGGCCTACGTGCCCTCATCGGACACCTTCATCGAGAAGGACGCCTCCATCAACGAGGAGGTGGAGAAGCTGCGCCATGCGGCCACCTCGGCTCTGCTCTCGCGGCGGGACGTCATCGTGGTGGCGTCGGTGAGCTGCATCTACGGCATCGGCTCGCCGATGGACTACGCCGGCATGGCAGTGTTCGTCGACAAGCAGAAGGAGATGGATCGCGACGAGGTCATCCATGAGCTCATCGACATCCAGTACGACCGCAACGACTACGAGCAGAAGCGCGGCACCTTCCGCGTGCGGGGCGACGCGCTGGACGTGTTCCCGCCCTACGCCGACCATCCCATCCGCATCGAGTTCTGGGGGGACGAGATCGAGTCCATCGACGAGATTGACCAGGTCACGGGCGAGGTGCTGAATAGCTACGAGGCGCTGCCCATCTGGCCCGCGTCCCACTACGTTACGGCGCGGCCGAAGATGGACAAGGCTCTCGACACGATTCAGGACGAGCTGCGCGAGCGCCTCATGCAGTTCAAGGAAGAGGGGAAGCTCCTGGAGGCCCAGCGCCTGGAGATGCGCGTGAACTACGACTTGGAGATGCTGGAGACCATGGGATTTTGCTCCGGCATCGAGAACTACTCGCGGCATCTGGACGGGCGCGCGCCGGGCGAGCCGCCCTACACCCTCATCGACTACTTCCCGAAGGACTTCCTCTGCATCATCGACGAGTCCCACGTCACGGTGCCGCAGATCCGCGGCATGCACGAGGGCGACCGCTCCCGCAAGATCACGCTGGCCGAGCACGGCTTCCGCCTGCCCAGCTGCCTGGACAACCGCCCCTTGCGCTTCGACGAGTTCGAGGAGCGCATTCCGCAGTTCATCTACGTATCGGCCACGCCGGGCGATTACGAGGAGCGCGTGAGCCAGGCGAAGGTGGACCAGGTCATCCGCCCGACGGGCCTTTTGGATCCGGAGATCGTCGTGCGCACGAGCGCCAGCCAGATCGACGACATCATCGACGAGGCGAAGGAGCGGGCGGCGCGAAACGAGCGCGTGCTCATCACGACGCTCACGAAGAAGATGGCCGAGGACTTGACCGACCATTTGCTGGATCAGGGCGTGAAGGCTCGCTACATGCACTCGGACATCGCCACCCTGGAGCGCACGGAGATCCTGCGCGATCTGCGCCGCGGCGAGTTCGACGTGCTCGTGGGCATCAACCTTCTGCGCGAGGGGCTCGACTTGCCCGAGGTGTCGCTCGTGGCCATCCTGGATGCCGACAAGGAGGGCTTTCTGCGCAACCACCGCTCGCTCATCCAGACCATAGGCCGCGCGGCGCGCAACGTGTCCGGCCAGGTCATCATGTACGCCGACCGCATCACCGATTCCATGCGTCGGGCTATCGACGAGACGCGCCGGCGCCGCGACATCCAGATGGCCTACAACGAGGAGCACGGTATCAAGCCCCAGACTATCCGCAAGGCCATCAACGACATCATGGGCTTCATCACCGAAGACGTGGAGGGCACCACCGCCGAGCAGGTGAACAAGGAGCTGGCAGAGCTTTCCCGTGAAGAGGTCCTGCGGCTCATCTCGTCCATGGAGGACGACATGGCCGCCGCGTCCCGCGACATGGATTTCGAGGAGGCGGCGCGCCTGCGCGACCAGGTGGTGAAGCTGAAGAGCACCGTGGAGGACAAGTCCGAGGAAGACGTGCTGAAGGATTTGAAGAGGGGCGCGCGCAAGGGAAGCGCCTACGGCAACCGCAAGCACGCCGCCTACGGGTCGTCGCGCGCGAATTAGGGCCCGATGCCCGGGCGCCTCGCCGCTATCGCGGGCGCCTTTCGGCGCGGGGCGCCCCGACGGGATGACGAGACGCGTTCAATTTTCGTGGAACTCTTGAGGATTGCGAACTTTACGGAAATGCAAGCTGCTCTGCTGTGGACGTTCTGGCGCTTCGTCGTATAATCGCGAGAAAGCTCCTGCACCACCTGAAGTACTTCCAAAGGAATAAAGCGATGCCCGATCAGCCCGCCTCCCACGGTTCGAACAACCCCCGCAACAATCCGCGACAGCACAAGAAGCCCACGCGCCGCCATCCGGGTGCTCCTGCGCCGACTTCGGTTCCCCATGCCCATGGGGCCGCGGCGCCGCAGCCGCAGTCGACGGCCGGCCCCTCAGGATATCAGACCCAGCCGGCACCGCAGGCGCCGACCCTCCAGCAGGAGTCGGTTGCGCCCCGCGAGCAGCCGGCCGCTGCCGCCCAGTCGCAGGATCCGCGCCTTCACGAGGCGCAACCCTATCAGCCGCATGACTATCAGCCGCCCCAGCCCCAGCCCCAGCCGCACCAGGCATCGTCGCCGCACGGCTACGCGGGCTATGCGGCCCAGGTGCCCCCGCGGGTCGTCCCGGCCACCAAGGCCGATGGCCAGGTGGTTCCCTATGCCGACATAGGGCGCTACAAGAAGAAGGGCAAGAAGAAGGCGAGCGTCGTCTCCATTATCGTCTCCGTGGTCATTCTGGCCGCTATCGGCGTGGGGGTATATCTGTATTTGAACCCGCTGCAGTTCAACGTGACGGTCAACGGCATGACGCGCACGGTGGATCGGGGCACGACCTTGAACGACATGATCGCCGAGGGCGTGGTCTCTCCGAAGCCGGGAAACCTGCTCGCGGTCGATGGGGAGGTTTTGGAAGAGGGGGGCGGTGCCGCCTTTGCCGGCACGGTCAACGGCAACGAGGTGACCGACGGCGCGACCGAGCTGCACAAGGGCGATGTCGTTCAGCTGGACGACGGCGCCGACGCGACCGAGGACTATGATGTCACCACCGAGGAGACGCCCCCGGGCCAGGTGGAGCTGGGCGAGGGGGCCATCCACGTGTACGTGCCCGGCGAGCCGGCCCAGGTGGAGACGCGCACGGGCAAGGTATCGGGCAAATCCGTGCAGGAGACGGTGAAGGAGGGCTCCGACAACGTCTACCTGAAGTACAACGCGAACACGAACGGCGAGAAGGTCATCGCGCTCACTTTCGACGACGGCCCGTGGGATACGACTGGAGAACTGCTCGATGTGCTGAAGGAGAACGATGCCGTGGCGACGTTCTTCACCATCGGCGAGCAGATTTCCGACAAGACCGACTACGTGGACACGATCAAGCGCATGGCGGCCGAGGGGCACCAGATCGGCACCCACTCCTACGACCATGCGGCCACCGGCGGCGGCAACGGCGTGGACATGACGCGCCAAAGCCCTGAAAAGCAAATCGAGGAGGTGCAGATGGGCCAGCAGGCCATCGCGGACGCGACGGGCAGCGAGGCGTCGAAGGTGTTCCGCTCGCCGGGCGGCAACTTCCACGACGAGATCATCTGGAATCTGCAGCCCTATATCACGAGCGAGATCGGTTGGAATGTGGACACCGAGGACTGGCGGCGACCGGGCGCCGACGCCATTGCGGAGCGCCTGCTGTCGGCGAAGTCCGGCGATGTCGTGCTCATGCACGACGGTGGCGGCCCTCGCAGCCAGACCATTGAGGCGCTGAAGATCGCGCTGCCCCAGCTGCGCGCCGAGGGCTACAAGTTCGTGACCATCGACCAGCTTCTGGCCTATGACGACGCCAAGGCCCTCGCCCAGGAGTTGGCCGATCAGCAGGCAGCCGAATAGCGGTATCTCTGCGAAAAACTTGTCGGATAATCTTCGTAGGGGGCGACCTTGGTCGCCCCTTGTCGCGCGTATGGCCATTGTCGGGAGGGCAGACCAAGGTCTGCCCCTACGGGCGGGGGTGCGGATCGGCCGTTGCCGATGGTAGCGGCCGATCTGTGCGGAAGCGCCGGGTTATTGCCTGAGGAGTTCGCGGGCGTGGGCGAGGGAGGTCTCGGTGGCGGTGCCCGATAGCAGGCGCGCCACTTCGGCCACGCGCGCATCGCCCGTGACGGGGGTGAGGATGGTCTCGGGCGCATCGCCGGCGGTCTTCGTCACCGTGTAATGGGCATCGGCGAGCACGGCCACTTGAGCCAGATGCGTGATGGCGATGACCTGATGGCTGCTCGCGAGCTCGGCCAGCACGGTGGCGAGCGCATTGGCGGTGCTGCCGCCCACGCCGGCATCCACTTCGTCGAAGACAAGCGTCTCGGTTCCGTCCTTCGCGCCCAAGGCCACCTTGATGGCCAGCATGACGCGGCTGATCTCGCCGCCGGAGGCGATGCGGGCCAAGGGGCGCGGCTGCATGGAGGCGCCGGGCTTGAACTCGAAGACGACGCTCGCGCTGCCCGCGGCGCTCCAGTTTTCGCGGGGCAGCGGCTCCACCGTGCACACCAGCGCCGCCGTTCCCATCTCCAGACGTCCGAGCACCTCGTTGACCGCTGCCGCGAACTGCGGGGCGGCCTCGGCGCGGGCGGCGTCGTAGGCGGCCGCCGCCTGGGCTAGCGCCGCCTCGGCCGCTTCCAGCGCCGCCTCGGCGCGGGCCAGGTTCTCATCGGCGTCGTCGACGAGGCCGACGAGGGCCGCCGCCGCGTCCCAGCGCTCGAAGACGGCTTCCATGGTGGGGCCGAAGGAGCGCATGAGGCCCATGAGCTGCCCCATGCGCTCCTGGGCCGCCGCCAAAGACTCGCCGTCGAAATCGATGGAGTCGCAGTAGCCGGCCATATCCCGGGCGACGTCCTCCACGACGAAGCACGTTTCCCTCAGCGTTGTGGCGAAGGGCGCCAGCGACTCGTCGGCCCGGGAGGCCTCCTCGATGAGCGAGATGGCCGTGTTCAGGGCGTCCAGCGCCCCGCCGTCGCCGGAGAGCGCCTCGGCGGCTCCGTGGGAGTTGCGGGCGAGCACCTCGGCGTGCTCGGCCCGGGCGAGCCAGTCGCGCGTTTCCTCGTACTCGCCGCCCTCGGGGTTCACCGCCTCTATCTGCTGCAGCGTGAAGCGGGCCTCCTCCAGCTGCGTGTTGGAGGCGCTCGCCGTTGCCCTCATCTCTTCCAGGGCCGCCTCGGCGGCACGGGCATCGGCGAGGGCCTCGCGAAAGGCCGCCCCTACGGTGCTTTCCAGATCGGCCCAACCATCGAGGATGCGGCCGTGCTCCGCCGGCTTCAGCAGCGATTGGTACTCGTGCTGCCCGCAGAGCTCCACCAAAGGCCCCACCGTGCGCGCGAGCTCCGACACGCTGGCCATGGTTCCGTTGATGGTGGCGCGACTGCGCCCGTCGGCGCTGACCTTGCGCACTGCGACGAGCTCTTCGGCGGTGGGATCGGAAGGGAACAGGCGCCCCCGCACCTCGGCGTTTTTCGCCCCCTCGCGCACGTAAGAGCTGTCGGCGCGCTCGCCGACGAGCAGCTTCACGGCGCTGACGAGCGCCGTCTTTCCGGCGCCCGTCTCGCCGGTGAGGACGGTGAGACCGGGGGAGGGCGAAAGGGAGGCCTCGCGGATGAGGGCCACGTCCTTCACTTGGATTTCGTCGATCATGGTTCCCCGCTAGAAGTCGATGACGTCGAAGACGATGCCCTGCTCCGCCTCAAGCACGCTGAACAGCTCGTCGGGGGCCACGCGGCGCACGGCCCGGGAGACGGATACCTCGCCGCCGTGGGTGACGATGAAGTCGGCCTGCAGCTTGCGGGCGCAGGATTCGGTGAGGGCCGCGCGATAGGGCAGCCCCTCGTGCTCCAGGGCGAAGCGCACGTCGGGGCCGTCGATCGAGCACACGGACAGAAACGCCATGGCCGAGCGCAAAGCCGAGCGGGCGTCGTGGTCGGATAGGGCCTCGGCGAGGGCGGCGCGCACCTCTCCGAAGGCCTCGGCGGAGACCCACAGCTCCGCGGCCCCGGCCAGCTCCATGGCATGGAGCTTCACCCAGGCGGCGGCGGTGCTCTCGCGTTCGCCGATGAAGTCGAGCAGAACGTCGCTATCGATGAGCAGGCGCATGGCTATTCTCCTTCCCTGGTTGCGGGCGCGCCGTCGCGGGCCTCCCAGAACGACGCCGGTACGGGGCGCGTGGCCTGGCGCAAGCGGAAGCGCAGCTCGTTGGCCTGGGCGTCGGTGAGGGTGATGCGAAGGGGAGATTCTCCCCGTTGCGCATCGGGCAGCTCGCCGGTGGCAAGTACGTAATCGTAGGCGGCGTTCACCAGCTCGGTGGGGGACGAGCCGATGGACCGCAGCTTCGCGTTCACCTGGTCGCGGATTTCCAGGGGCACTCGGGCCGTTACCATGGCGTGCATGGCCGCTCCTTTCTCTTGCTTTTGGCGCAGTATAACGGAACACCGAATAAATTGCAATAATAATACGAACAAGTATTTGCATTATGGTCAAAAAGTGTTATGCTCCATGGACAAGGAGTCGACGGCTCGTGTCTTTTTCGGCAAGACGCTTGCCTCGGTCGGTCGATTTGGGGAAGATGGAGCGACGCAGCGCACCGGTCGGCGTGTTCGCCCGGGGCAAGCTGCGGCGTAATGGCAGAACGGAAGGGAAACCTTGGCACAGCGAGCGTTCGGAAAAGGAAAAGCGACGAGGGTCTTTCTCGCCCTGTTGCTCGCCTTCTCCCTCGTCGGCATCGGCGCGGTTCCGGCTGCGGCCGATCCTGCCGACGACACTCAGGCTGCCGTGGATGCGGCGCAGGCCACGCTGGATGAGGCCGAATCCCGCATGGCCCAGATCAATAGCGAGTACGAGCAGCTCACCGCTGAGGTGGCCGAGCTGCAGACCAAGATCGACGAGACGGCGGCGGCGGCCATGGAGGCCCAGCAGGCCATGCTCGAGGGGCGCGCGGCTTTAGGCCAGGTGGCCGTGGGCGAGTACCGCGACGGCAGTTCCATGGGGCTTTTGGGCCTCATCCTTGATTCGAAGAACTTCGACGAGCTGCTCCGCAACATGGAGTACGTCACTCAGATCATGTCCTATCAGGCCGACGAGGTGGCCGAGCAGAAGGAGCGCAAGCGTGCCTTCGACGACGTGAGCGACGAGCTGAACGCCCAGAAGAACGAGCAGGAAGAGGCGTTGGCGGCCCAGGAGGCCAAGCGCGCCGAGGCCCAAAGCGTCGTGGAGGATGCCACGGCCCGCCTGGAGGGCGCTCAGGAGGAGCACGCGGCCCGTCTGGCCGAGCTCGCCGCTCAGGCCGAGGCCCTGCGCAAGCAGGAAGAGGAGGCCGCCGCAGCGGCGGCCGCGGCCGTGCAGGAGAGCCCCGACGCCAATACGGGCGATCGCGAGCCGGTCGTCTCCGACGACGAGGGCCCTTCCGATAACGGCGGCTCGTCGGGTAGCTCTGGCGATTCCGGCAGCTCAGGATCATCGGGGAATTCCGGCAGCTCGGGCGGCTCCGGCAACTCGGGCTCGTCGGGCGGCTCGTCGGAGGAAGGGTGGCTTTCAGGCGTGGCCTCGGCCTACGGCGGCAGCACCGATCCGAACACGCCGAACCCCGGCACCACGTCCACCGGCGCCGTCTGCGACGACAACTCCATGGGTGTGGCGGTGCCCAAATCGATGCCGAACTACCGCAGTTATTTCGGACGTACGGTGGAAATCGTCTACGGCGGTCAGACCGTGTATGCCACGGTGAACGACTGCGGCTCCATGGGCGGCGGTTCCCGCGTCCTCGATCTGCAGCCGGGCGTGTGGAAGGCCTTCGGCTTCTCCAGCTGCCGCGCCTGGGGCCTGCGCACCGTCAAGTACCGCTTCCTGTAGGGCGCCGCGCCACGCTGCCGGGACGCCGGGCCTCTTCGCAGCTCGCCGGAGCCCGCTTCCCGTCTGCCTTCGCGTGCCCGTGGCCCGCTTCCCGTCTGTCGGGCGCGGGAAAGTTCTGCGCTCGCTCCGCCTTGAAGTGCGCTATACTGTGGCGTTACATGCGATGACGAAGACAGCGGACGCGCGTCACGGTCGCCAGAGAAGGGCTTCACCGGCTGAGAGAGCCCGACCCCCTGGGTGCGTCTTATTCCCTTCCGAGCAGCATTCCCGAACGCGAACGCCCACGGGCGAGGCGACCAGTAGGGGTGCCGGGTGCTCCCGTCACAGAGCGCGAACAAGCGGGCGACGCTGCATCGCCACCCAATGGGTGCGCGGGTGCGTTGCCAACCGAGGTGGTACCGCGAGAGCCTTCTCCCGTCCTTGGATTCCTGGTAAGCCGCAAGCGGCCCCAGGCGGGACGGAAGAAGGCTCTTTTTTGTTGGCTCGAGAAGAAAGGCGAACCTTATGGCAATCGCAGAGGAGTTGGCGGCGCTGCGCGAGCGCACCTTGGCCGAAATCGCCGCGGCGGACACGTCGGCGGCGCTCGAGGCGGTGCGCGTGGCGGTGCTGGGCAAGTCCGGTACGCTGACCGGGTATTTGAGATCCATGGGCCAGGTGCCCGCTGAAGAGCGCGCGAGCGTGGGCAAGGCCGTGAACGCGGCCCGCGTGGAAGTGGAAGAGGCACTGGCCGCCCGCAAGGCGGCACTCGATGCCGCCGAACTTGAGGCGGCCATGGGGGCGGCGGCCGTGGACGTGACGCTACCCGGTCGCGCCCAGCAGGTGGGTACCCGCCATCTCATCAACGGCATCATCGACGAGGTGTCCGACATCTTCTTGGGCCTGGGCTACAAAGTGGTGGAAGGCGAGGAGATCGAGACCGACTACTACAACTTCACGGCCCTGAACGCCCCGGCCGATCACCCGAGCCGTTCCATGCAGGACACCTTCTACGTGCACGACCTGTCCGGCGACACCTCGCGGGTGCGCGGCGAGTCCGACGTGCTGCTGCGCACCCAGACTTCCGGCGTGCAGGTGCACGTCATGGAGGACTGGGAGTTGCCCATCTACATGATCGCCCCGGGCAAGGTGTACCGCCGCGATGTGGCCGATCCGTCGCATCTGCCGCAGTTCCACCAGATCGAGGGGCTCGTGGTGGATCGCGGCATCACCTTCGGCGACCTGAAGGGCACGCTCGACTACGTGTGCAAGCAGATCTTCGGGCCCGAGCGCAAGACGCGCTTCCGCGCCCACTACTTCCCGTTCACGGAGCCCTCGGCCGAGGCGGACGTGAGCTGTGGCATCTGCCACGGCGAGGGTTGCCGCATGTGCAAGGGCACCGGCTGGATCGAGATCTTGGGCTGCGGCATGGTGGATCCGAACGTGCTTTCCATGAGCGGCATCGACCCGGAGGAGTACTCGGGGTTCGCTTTCGGCATGGGGGTGGAGCGCATCGCCTGCCTGAAGTACGACGTGCCGGATTTGCGTATGCTTTTGGAAGGCGACATGCGGTTCTTGCGGCAATTTTAGTTGTAGCTCTGCCGGGGTCGGGCTTCCGAGTAGTGCTCAGTCGCTCAGACAGTCCTCGCTCGGCGGAAATGCCCACTGGGCATTTCCGTTCGCTGCGGAACTCGCTTGGTGAGCACCACCCGAAATCCCTCTGCACATGGTCACGGTAGGGAATAGGCAGGAACCAGTCAGAACTCTCGTTGTCATGCGAGACAGGCGATTAAGAGGAAGAAACCAGTATGAAAGTATCTTTGAAGTGGCTTTCTGAGTATACGGCGGTGCCGGAGGATTTGAAGGCGTTCTGCGACAGGCTCGATCTGACGGGCACGGGCGTGGAAGGCGTGGAGAAGACCGGCGAGGCCTTCGAGGGCGTTGTGGTGGGGCACGTGCTCACCTGCGAGCCGCATCCCGATTCCGACCACATGCACGTGGTGACGGTGGATGTGGGCGCCGAGGAACCCGTGCAGATCGTCTGCGGGGCGCCGAACATCGCGGCGGACATCAAGGTGCCCGTGGCGCTCGTGGGCGCGGTGCTGCCCGGCGATTTCAAGATCAAGAAATCGAAGCTGCGCGGCGTGGCGAGCTGCGGCATGTGCTGCTCGAAGCGCGAGTTGGGGCTCGGCCAGGATCATTCCGGCATCTGGGTGCTTCCCGCCGATGCGCCGGTGGGGCAGTCCATGGCGGACTTCATGGGCGCGGGAGATACCGTGCTCGACCTGGAGATCACGCCGAACCGGCCGGACTGCCTGTCCATGGTGGGTATGGCCCGCGAGGTGGGGGCCATGTACCAGCAGCCGGTGGCCTGGCCGCTTTCCGGCGACGTGGAGAAACTGGCTGCCGTGACTGCCGGCGAGGACGTGGCGGCCGCCGTCACCGTTGAGGTGCCCGATGCCGCGCGCTGCCCGCGCTACACCGCCCGCGTCATCGACAACGTGAAGGTGGGGCCTTCCCCTGAATGGCTCGCCGAGCGCGTGACCGCTGCCGGGGGCCGTTCCATCAACAACGTCGTGGACGTGACGAACTACATCCTGTACCTGTACGGCCAGCCGCTGCACGCCTTCGATTTCGCGAAAGTGGCCAGCGCCGACGGGTGCGCTCATATCGTCGTGCGCGCCGCCGCCGACGGCGAGCGCCTCACCACCCTGGACGGGGAGGACCGCGAGCTGACGAGCGACATGACGGTCATCGCCACCCCCGAGCGCGCTGTGGCGCTCGCCGGCGTCATGGGCGGCGAGAACAGCGAGGTCACCGAAGAGACCACCTGCGTGCTTTTGGAGTCCGCCGCCTTCGAGCGCGGCCGCACCTCCCGCACGAGCCGCAACCTGGGCCTTATCTCCGAGGCCTCCATGCGCTACGAGCGCGGCGTGGACGATCACTTGTGCGAAGTGGTCTCCCAGGCCGCGGCGGCGCTTCTGGCCGAGGTGTCCGGGGGCACCGTGCGCCCTGGCGTGGTGGACGTATACGAGCTTCCCACCGCCCGTCCGGAGCTCATCTTCCGCATTCCGCGCTTTGTGGCCATGATGGGGGCCGACATTCCCGCCGACTTCATCGAGGACATTCTCGTGCGCCTCGGCTGTGCCGTGGAGGCCACCGACGACCCCTCCGTGCTCTCGGTGCTGCCGCCCACCTTCCGCCCCGACCTGGAGCGCGAGATTGACCTGTACGAGGAAGTGCTGCGCCTGTGGGGCATGGACCGCATCCCGCCGACGCTGCCCGGCGGCCGCGAGCGCGTGGGCGCGCGCACGCCGGAGCAGGAGACGGTGCGCGTGATCAACGACACCCTGCGCGCCTCCGGCATGAACGAGACCATGACCTACTCCTTCGCCGAGCCCGGCGACATTGAGCGGCTGCGCCTGCCCGCCGAGGGGCTGGGGCTGGCCGTGGAGCTTCTGAACCCGCTGAATGCGGACATGTCGGTCATGCGCCAGTCCATCGTGCCCGGGCTTCTGCGCTCGGTGGCCTACAACCAGGCCCGCGGCGTGAAGAACATCCAGCTCTACGAGATCGGCACGGTGTTTATGGCCGCCGAGGGCCGCAAGAAGGCCAAGGAGCGCAAGAAGCTCGCCGGCGTCCTGGCCGGCTCCATGCATGAGGCGGCGTGGAACTCGCCGGCGGTGCCCTTCGACTTCTTCGACGCCAAGGGCGTGCTGGAGAACCTGGCCCGCGAGCTGGCGCTGCCCAAAGTGCGCTTTCGGGCGCTTTCCGCCGAGGAGGCCCCGCAGCTGCAGCCGGGCCGCGCCGCCGAGATGATGGCGAACGGCGCGGTTATCGGTTGGGTGGGGGAGATCCATCCGCTCGTGGCCGACGCCTTCGGGGCCGAGCCGCCTGTGGTGGCCTTCGAGCTTGATGTGGCGGCGCTCGTGCGCGCGTGCCGTCCGGCCCGCGACTACGTGGACGTGCCCACCTTCCCGGCCGTCACGGTGGATCAGGCCTTCGTGGTGGCCGAGGACGTGCCCCATGAGAAGATGGTCCAGGTGATGACCTCGGCCGGCGGGAAGCTTCTGGAATCCGTGGCGCTGTTCGACGTGTACCGCGATGCGGAGCGCGTGGGCGCCGGCAAGAAGTCCATGGCCTACAGCCTCGTCTACCGCGCGCCCGACCGCACGCTGACCAGCGAGGAAGTGGAGCGCGCCCACGGCAAGCTCGTGTCGAAGGTGGAAAAGGCCACCGGCGCCGAGGTTCGCGGGTAGGCGTCGGGCGAGGGCGGAACCACGCGGTATTCTGATTCGCTCAGGCAGTCCTCGCTCTGCAGGACAGGACATTCAGTCCTGTCCTGTTCGCTGCGGAACTCGCTCGGTCAGAACACCCCGTGTTTCCGCTTGATCCGGCAGCGGTCGAGACGGGCTTTTCGTGGAAGGCGGCCGGGGACGGCACCCCTTCGGTACAATAGCGAACCGGCAAATGAGTGAGGGCGGCCTCGTGCCGCCCGCTTTCGATAAAGGAGCATTTATGTGCGGAATCGTCGGCTATACCGGTGAGGCGAGCGCCACGCCCATCCTGGTGGAGGGGCTCACCCGCATGGAATACCGCGGCTACGACTCGGCGGGTGTGGCCGTGGAGCAGGACGGCGGCATTCAGGTGATCACCCGCAAGGGCAAGGTGGCCGAGCTCGCGCACACCCTCGGCCACTTCGAAATGACGGGCACCTGCGGCATCGGGCACACCCGTTGGGCCACCCACGGCAAGCCGAGCGAGGCCAACGCGCACCCGCACACCTCGTGCTCCGGCGACATCGCCGTGGTGCACAACGGCATCATCGAGAACTTCGCCGAGCTGCGCGAGGAGCTCGTCGGTCGCGGGCACGTCTTCAAGAGCGAGACGGATACCGAGGTGGTGGCGCACCTCGTGGAGGAGTCCTACCACCGCATGCTCGCCGAAGGCACCGGCGACTTGCGTGCGGCGGTGGCCGAGGCGGCCGCGCGGCTCGTCGGGGCCTACGGTCTGGCCGTCATGGCCGATGCCGAGCCGGGCACGATCATCGCCTGCCGCAAGGATTCCCCCATCGTGGTGGGCTGCGGCGAGACCGGCAGCTACGTGGCCTCCGACATCATTGCGATGATCGACGCCACGCGCGATGTGGTGGTGCTCGCCGACGGGCAGATGGCGCGCCTGCGCCCCGATGGCATCGAGTACTACGACGAGGCCGGCAACCCCATTAAGCCCGACGTCACCCATGTCGATTGGGATCTCGACGTCGCCGAAAAGGGCGGCTACCCCGACTTCATGCTGAAGGAGATTCACGAGCAGCCCCGCGTCATCCGCGATACGCTGGCCGGCCGCCTGGTCGCCGGCTCGCTGGTTATCGACGAGCTGGACATGACGCCGGCCGAGCTCAACCTGGTCGATCGCGTCTACATTATCGCGTGCGGCACCTCCTACCATGCGGGCCTTATCGCCAAGAACCTCATCGAGAGCTGGGCGCGCATCCCCTGCGAGGTGGAGGTCGCCAGCGAGTTCCGCTACCGCAATCCCATCATCACGCCCACGACGCTGGTCGTGGCCGTATCGCAATCGGGCGAGACGGCCGATACGCTGGCGGCCATCCGCGACGCCCGCGTGAAGGGGGCGAAGGTCTTCGGCATCACGAACGTGGTGGGAAGCCCGGTGGCCCGCGAATCCGACGGCGTCATCTACACCAAGGCCAACAAGGAGATCGCCGTGGCCTCCACGAAGAGCTTTTTGGGGCAGGTCGTCTCCCTCACACTTTTGGCGATGCTGCTCGGCCAGGCGGTGGGCCGGCTGACCGGCCGGCAGATCAAGCTTTTGTTCAGCGAGCTGGCCGATACCGCCGAGCAGGTCGAGCGCATCCTCGCCGACTGCGATCCGGCGGTGGAGGCGGCGGCCGACGCCATGGTGGACGCGACAAGCGCCCTGTTCATCGGCCGGGGCATGGGGGCCGCCACCAGCTACGAGGGCGCCCTTAAGATGAAGGAGATCAGCTACCTGCACGCCGAGGCCTACGCCGCCGGCGAGATGAAGCACGGCCCCATCGCCCTTATCGACGAGGGATTCCCCGTGGTGGCCATCGCGACGAAGAGCCCCGTTTACGACAAGGTGGTGTCGAATTTGCAGGAGTCCCGGGCCCGCGGTGCCTGCATCATTGCCGTGGCCACCGAGGGCGACGAGGAAATCGCTAAGCACGCCAACCACGTCATCTACGTGCCGAAGGTGCGCGACGCCTTCTCGCCCATCACGGCCAGCGTGCCCTTGCAGCTGCTCTCGCGCGCCGTGGCCGTCAAACGCGGCTGCGACGTGGACCAGCCCCGCAATCTCGCGAAATCGGTGACGGTCGAATAGCTTCGAATCTCTTTCGGCGCCGCGCTCGACCCCGAGGCGGCGCCTTTGCGTATCCCCGATGATCTGAAAGGCAGATGGAGTGGCCCGATCGAAGAAATCCCAAGCCGCCGTCGATGGCGCGCTTGCCATGGACGTGCCCAACGAGGAAGTGGGCCTCGGCGTGGACATCGTGGAAATCGCGCGCATGCGCAAGATCATCGATCGCTCGCCGGCCTTCGTGGAGAAGGTGTACTCCGCCGCCGAGCGGGCCTATTGCGACTCCCATGCTCATCCCGAAGTGCACTACGCCACCCGCTTCGCCGCCAAGGAGGCGGTGCTGAAGGCGCTCGGCACGGGGTTTTCCGAGGGCATCGGCTGGCTCGATGTGGAAGTGCGCCGCACGAGCAAGGGGCGCCCCTACGTGGTGCTCACCGGACGCGCCCGCGAAGTGGCCCGGGAGCAGGGCGTGCGGGAGATTCCCCTCTCGCTGTCCTACACCCATACCGACGCCGTGGCCTGCGCCATGGCCATCACCGAGGAGTCGGTGGCGGCCACCGAGCGGCGGCGCGACCCCATGGAGGAGCTCACCCGCCAGTTCAAGGACGCCCGCTCCCTGCTGGACGACCTCCCGGGAGCGCTTGCAGCCGGGTAGAATGAGCGATCTTCGAAACCCGCTGTCGATCCACCTTCCTGCGCAACCATCGATATCCCAAAGCAAGCCCTCGGGACAACTTTTCAGCATTTCGTGCAGAGAAAATCGCGATTGTGCGAGTCTGAAGCGCCTTCGTTGACTCATTTTGCGGAGAAAATCACGATCGTGCGAGTTTTTCTCTTCTCAGAACTCGCACGATCGTGATTTTCTCGACATTTGCGACGCATTTTATGTTTTGTCCCGAGGTTTGCTGAGTTTTGCGAAGCGAACAGACAAATGCGGCTAACGCGACAGGGCGGTTTTGCCCTATCGCGACAGCTTGGCTACGACGCGTTCCAGGGTGTGGACGTCGATGGGCTTGGCGACATGGGCGTTCATGCCGCAGGCGAGGGCCTGGCGCTCGTCCTCGGCGAAGGCGTTGGCCGTCATGGCGATGATGGGGATGGTGCCGGCGTCGGGGCGATCCATCGCGCGGATGGCCCGGGCGGCGTCGTGGCCGTTCATGACGGGCATCTGCACGTCCATGAAGATCATGTCGAAGGTGCCCGGGGCGCTCATCCCGAACTTCGCCACGGCCTCCTCGCCGTTGGCGGCCACCTCGCAGGTGGCGTCGTGGATGTTCAGGATGGCGGTGATGACTTCCGCGTTCAGGGCGTTGTCCTCCGCCACGAGGACGTGCTTGTGCGCCAGGGCGTTCCCGTCGGCCCCGCTCGCGTCGCCGGCTCGCTTTCCGCCGTCGCCCTCGCTGCCGTCCGTCTCGTCGTCGGCCGGCGGGAAGTCCAGATCGACGATGAAGGTGCTGCCCGTCCCCGGCTCGCTTTCCACGGAGATGGTGCCTCCCATAAGATCGACGAGGTTCTTCGTGATGGCCATGCCGAGGCCCGTTCCCTGAACCTTGTTGGTGAGGCTCGACTCCTCGCGGGTGAACGAATCGAAGATGGTGGCGAGGTAGTCCTTCGACATGCCGATGCCGTCGTCGCGGACGATGATGCGCAGGTGCTGCAGCTCGCCATGGCGCTTGGCGGAGCCGTCGACGCGGAAGAGGATGTGGCCGCCCTCCGGGGTGTACTTCATGGCGTTGGAGAGCAGGTTCATGAGGATCTGGCGCAGCCGCCCCTCGTCGCCGACGAGCCGGTCGTGCTCGACCTTGTCCACTTCCACGGTGAACACTTGGTTTTTGGCGTCGGTCTGCTGGCGCATCATGGCCTCGACGGACTCCACGGTGCCGGAGAGGGCGAAGGCGCTTGCTGCCAGGGTGGTCTTGCCGGCCTCGATCTTCGACATGTCCAGCACGTCGTTGATGAGCCCCAAAAGATGCTGGCCGGAGGTGGCGATCTTGCGGTTGTAGTCGCGCACATGGGCGGGGTTGTCGGCCTCGCGGTCGATGAGCGTGGAGAAGCCCAGGATGGCGTTCATGGGCGTGCGGATGTCGTGGCTCATGGAGGAGAGGAACGAGCTTTTGGCGCGGTTGGCGTCCTCGGCGGCGGTGGCGGCGCGCTCGAGGCGGGCGCGGATCTCGTGGTCGGCGGTGACGTCGGTGAGCGAGAAGATGGTCTTCTCGCGCTCGGCGAGCATCACGGGCCGCGCCGTCATGCGCAGCCACTGCGAGCGGCCCAGCGCCGGGTTGTCCGCCTCGAATTCCCAGGTGCGCGTCTTATCGCCGGCGCCGGAGTGCACGATGGCGGCCACGTTGGCGTAGGCCTCGTTGGGCGACAGCTCGTTGGGGACGAAGAAGTCGCGGGCCGGAATGCCGAGGATGTCCTGGGTGTTCTCGAAGACGGCCTCGATGAGGCGCTCCTTGCGATCGACGATGAAGATGGCGGTGTCGATGTTGGCGCCGATGGCCGAGTACACGCTCTGGATGTACTGCTCGTAGCGGTGCTCGCGGCGGCGCCGGTACACCATGAGGGCCACCATGGCCGCCGCCGCCACGGCCACGGCCACGGCGAGCACGGCCACCATCTGGTTGGTGATGCCGACGATCTGCGTGCCGTCGGATTCCACCACCGAAAGCGGCAGGATGGTCACGAGCGACCAGCCGCTTTTGGCGCTAATGGGGGTGTAGAAGACGAACTGGTCGGCGCCGTCGAGGGTCATGACGAGGCTGCCGGAGGTATCGGAGGCGATGCCGGCGAGCAACGAGGAGACCTGGGACGAGTCGGCGTTGTCGTTGATGAGGGCCGAAAGGCTGCCCTGGACCGCCTCGTCGGCGCCGCGGTTGGCGTCGAGCACGATGGTGCCGGAGGAGTCGACGACGAAGGTGGCGCCGGCGCTGGAATAGGTGGTGCCGTAGGAATTCTACAGCTCGTCGGCGGGGTAGGAGACGTAGACGGCGCCGAGGACGTCGCCGGGATCCGCGGGTGTGGCGGTCGTCCCGGGGCCGGCGGTGACGGGGGCGTCCACGATGGGGGCGTAGAAGAGGATGCGGCGCTCGCCGCCGTGGCCGAGGTACATCTCCGAGGAGCCGGTCTCGCCGGTCATGGCCGGGCCGAACAGCTCGTCTTCCAGGGCCGGATCGTACAGGTCGGTCTCGCTCGAGGAGCACCAGGTGTCGCCGTCCTTGGAGCGAATCCAGGCGGCGGCGGCCTCGTGGGTGGAGATGAAGTCCTTCACCTGGTCGCGGGCCTCTTGCGGGGTGACGTCGGCGATGAAGTGGGCGAGGCTTTTCACGGAGTTCTGGTCGGAGGCGAGGCATTCGTCCAGGTAGTGGGCGCGGGCCGTGGCCAGCTCCATGACCGAGGTGGTCGTGGTGTTGCGCACGAGGGACTGGATCTGCCCCAAGTAGAACAGATTCACCGTGATGGCGACGGCAGCGAAGATGGCCACGATGATCAGGCCCGCAGCCATGATCTTGCGGCTGTCGACTTTGACGGCGTGCACGGCCTCCCCTTTCTGCTCTCAATGACACCTCAGTATAAGGCTACAAAGAGGAAAGCGCAGCGAGATTCGCTATTAACCCCTGTCAATAGGAGGGGGCGAGCGTGCCGCCCCGCCTTAGGACTCGATGGCGCGGATGGCGTCGGGAAGGTAGGTGATGAGGTCCTCGGCGGCGACGCAGATGTCGGTGAGGGCGGCCGCGGCGGCCCGGCCCGCCTCGGCGTGCAGGGCGCAGCCGAGGGCTGCGGCGTCGCGGGGGGAAAGGCCCTGGGCGAGCAGGGCGCCGACGATGCCCGCGAGCACGTCGCCCGTGCCGGCCTTGGCGAGCGCGGACGTGCCCCGGTCCATGACCTCCGCGGTGCCGTCGGGCGAGGCGATGAAGGTCACGGGGCCTTTGAGGGCCACGACGGCGCCATAGGCCTCGGCGAGCGCGCAGGCCAGGGCCGCAGGCGCGGGGTCGGGTTCGGCTAGCGTGGCGCGGCTTGCGGGGGAGAGGGCGGCCGCAGCCTCCGCGAGGGGGCTGCGCACTGCCCGGGCAGCCGCGTCCTCGGCCTCTTCCAGGGCCTCCCGGGCGCCTTGGGCCAGCCGCGCCGCCTCGCCGCCGTGGGGCGTGAGCAGCGTCGCGCTCCCAGCGGCGGCCCGCTCGCGGGCCAGGCGCAGGCCGGTGGCGTTGGCGAGAAGCCCGAGGGCGCCCCCGTCGACGAGCAGGGGCGCCTTCCAGCCCCGCACCGTTTCCATGAGAAGTGACGTGAGGGAAGTTTCCGCCGCGTCGAAGCCGCAGCCGATGACGCAGGCCGTCGGGTGGCCCGGCCGGGGCGCCGGCGCCTTGGCCGGCTTCCACGCTCTCCAGTCGCGCACCACCAAAGACGGCCGCCAGCCGCGCACGGTGATCATCGATTTCCCGGCGCAGAACACCTCGGTGTAGCCGGCCCCGCCACGCTCGCCGGCCGCAGCCGCCAGGCAGGCCGCGCCGGGGTAGGCCGCCGAGCCGACCACGAGGCTCAAGTGCCCGCGGGTGTACTTGTTGGCATCGGCGGCCGGATGCGGCAGCAGACAGGCCAGCTCGGCATTGCCCCGGCCGGGGGCCACTTTCAGATCCTCCGCGTCTTCCATCTTTTCCACGCCTTCCAAATAATGAGCGAAACCCTCATGAAACGCAGCGCCAACGCAGCGCAATCCTATCGGAAACGGGACGGCCGCGCGGCGTAATTCTCATGTTCCCGCTTCTAGAATGAATATCGTCACCGTAGCACACTGCGATGGCGGATAGCCAAAGGGTTAAGGAGTTGTGATTATCATGGACATCAAGGTAGGACGCAACTGGGGCCTGTTCGCCGCGGGCATCGCCCTGGTCATTATCGGATTCGTGCTGCTCATGGTGCCGGGGCTCACGCTGGTGAGCATCGCTGTCATCGCCGGCTGCATGTTTCTGGCCGCGGGCATCGTGGATGCCTACGCTTACTTCAAGTACCGCGAGGCCGAGGGGCTGTCCGGCTGGGCGCTCGCCTACGCCGTCTGCGATATTATCTTGGGCGTGCTGTTCATCGTGCATCCCATAGCGTCGGCTGTGGTGATTCCCTGGGTCATGGGCATCTTCGTGGTGGCCTACGGCATCTTCGAGATTGTGGCGGCCGTCCGCTTCCGCGATGCGCTTCCCGGCTGGGGCTGGGTGCTGTTCGCCGGCATTGTGTCGCTGTTCTGCGGCATCGCCTTCTTCCTGTGGCCGGGCACCTTCGCGCTGTTCTTGGGATTCTTCCTGATGGCCCGCGGCGTGCAGATGGCCGTCTACGGCGTGTCGCTGCCCCAGGCGACCATCGTGGCCCACACCCACTAGGAAGTGCGCACGCTCGGGAGGAGTTGCGCTCTGAGGAAGCAACGCCCGCTAGGCGAGGAGTTGGCGGCACTGCGGCCGCGCCAGTGATACCATAGGCGCGAAGAGATTCGAGGCCCGGAAACGCTTCCGGGCCTCTTCATGCGGAAAGCGAGGAATCATGGCGGAGCAGGGCAATCTGTTCGAAGGACAGGATCCGGCGGCGCGGGCCGAAGCGCTCAGGCGCGAGATCGAGCACCACAGCTACCAGTATTACGCCCTGGACGCGCCCACCATTTCGGACGCGGCCTTCGACTCGCTCATGCGGGAGCTGCGCGAGATAGAGGCGGCGCACCCGGAGCTGGTGACGGCGGCCTCGCCCACCCAGCGGGTCGGCGGCTACGTGGGCGAGCAGTTCGCGCCCGTCGTGCACGAGCGTCGCATGTACTCGCTCGACAACGCCATGGACTTGGACGAGCTTGACGAGTGGATGGAACGCACCGCCGAGGCCTGCGGAGGGGCGCTTCCGCCTTTGTGCTGCGAGCTGAAGATCGACGGCAGCTCCATCGCGCTCACCTACGAGGACGGCGTGCTCGTGCGGGCGGCCACCCGCGGCGACGGCACCACCGGCGAGGACGTGACCGTGAACATGCGCACCGTGCGCGACGTGCCCCTGCGCCTGCGCGACGAGGCGCGCGGTGCCATCGCGCCGGGGGTGGAGACGCTGGAGCTGCGCGGCGAGGTGTACATGCCGAAGAAGAGCTTCGAGGCCTTGAACGCCGCCGCCGAGGAGGAGGGCCGCGCCCCCTTCGCGAACCCGCGCAACGCCGCCGCTGGCTCGCTGCGCCAGAAGGACCCGGCCGTGACGAAGATGCGCGACCTCTCTACCTTTATGTACGCCATCGCCGATGACGCCGCCTTGGAGGTGGAGGGCCAGTGGGAGCTTCTGCAGTGGCTGCGGAAGGCCGGCTTCCACGTGAACCCGGACGTGCGGCTGTGCACCACGGCCGAGGAAGTGCGCGGCTTCTGTCGTGAGTGCCTGGATCGGCGCGAGTCGCTGCCCTACGAGATCGACGGCGTGGTGGTGAAGGTGAACGACTTCGCCCGCCAGCGCGCTATGGGGTTCACCGCCCGGGCGCCGCGCTGGGCCATCGCGTTCAAGTTCCCGCCCGAGGAGAAGACGACGCTTCTGCGCGACATCACCGTGCAGGTGGGGCGCACCGGCGCGCTCACGCCGGTGGCGGAGCTTACGCCCGTGGTGGTGGCTGGTTCCACGGTGGCCCGGGCGACGCTGCACAACCTGGATGAGGTACACCGCAAGGACGTGCGCGTGGGCGACACGGTCATCGTGCGGAAGGCGGGCGACGTGATCCCCGAGGTGCTGGGGCCGGTGCTTTCCCTGCGCAGCCCCGAGGCGCGCATCTGGGAGATGCCGAGCGTATGCCCGAGCTGCGGCAGCTCCGTGGTGCGCGACCCGGGCGAGGTGGCGTTCCGCTGCATCTCCATCGACTGCCCGGCCCAGGCGCTGGAGCGGCTTCTGCATTGGGCGAGCCGCGGGGCGCTGGACATCGACGGCATGGGGGAGGAGATCGTCTCGCGGCTCGTGGAGAGCGGGCGCGTGGCGGACGTGGCCGACTACTACTCGCTTTCCGAAGAAGAGCTGGCGAGCTTGGACATGGGCCGCGTGAAGGCCGACGGGGAGCCGGTGCGCCTCGGGCACACGGTGGCGAAGAAGCTCGTGGCGGCCATCGAGGCGTCGAAGGGCCGCTCGTTTGCGCGCGTGCTGTTCGGGCTGGGCATCCGGCACGTGGGTAAGACCACGGCCGAGGCCATTGCGGCGGCCTATCCCTCCATGGACGCGCTCGCGGCGGCCGGGGAGGACGAGCTGGCGGGCGTCTACGGCGTGGGGCCGAAGGTGGCCCACGGGATGTGGCTGTTCTTCCGCACGCCGGACAACGTGTCGGTCATCGAGCGGTTGCGCGCGGCCGGCGTGACCATGGCCGATGAGGCCGTCGCTGTCGGCGAGGAGGTGCCCCAGGTGCTGGCGGGCCTTACCTTCGTGCTGACGGGGATGCTTGCGCACTCGGGCATGACCCGCGACGAGGCCGGGGCGCGCCTGAAGGCCATGGGGGCCAAGGTGTCGGGGTCGGTGTCGAAGAAGACGAGCTTCGTCGTGGCGGGGGAGAACGCGGGCTCGAAGTACGACAAGGCGGTGGCGTTGGACGTGCCCGTGCTGGACGAGGCGCAGCTATTGAACCTGCTGGAGACCGGGGAGGTTCCGCGCGAGGTGTAGGTGCGGGGCTTCCGGGGGCGGAGCCGCGGGGTACTGCTCAGTCGCTCAGACAGTCCTCGATGGTATCGAAGGCGTCGGGCGATCCTCGTCCCACGCCCTTTGCGCCTTCGATACCATCTGCGGAACTCGCTTTGTGAGCAGCACCCCGCGTCTCCGCCGGACCCAACTTCTCTTCTGACTTCATTTGTCATGAATGGGGAAGGCGTGAACGGGGCGTGGGGGTTCGGTTTAGTTCTCGCGCACGGGGCGTGAACTGAAGGCGGGCAAGTTGTGGAGGGGGTTGGCGGGCGCGCTTTCCTCCTTTAGGCTTCGGCCCCATGGTTATGTTCAAAGCGCACACCAAGGCCGCGGGGATGATTGTCGCGGCTGCTCTTCTGGCGGCGTTGTGCACCGCCTTCTCCCATCCTGCGGCCTATGCGTCCGAGGTGGAAAGCCCCTTCACGAAAACTCAGGACTTCGCCCGCGAGATAAAAGAGTACGTGGGCGATGTGGCCGACGAGGCGGCCGCCCAAGCTGAGGCTGAGGCGCTCGAGGGCCGGCGGCAGTCGGTCGTCGCCGAGGCTGATGCGCAGCTCGGGGTACCGTACTCCTACGGCGGCACGACCCCTTCGGGTTTCGATTGCTCCGGGTTCACCCGCTGGGTGTTCTCCCACGCTCTCGGTCGCGAGCTGCCGCGCACGGCTGCCGAGCAGAGTGCGCTGGGCGTCGGGGTCTCGCTGGATGAGCTGGTGCCCGGCGACCTTCTGTTCTGGGGGTCGGGCTCGGGCGTCTACCACGTGGGCATCTACGCCGGCGACGGCGAGTACATCCACGCCTCCACGGGCGGCGGCCGCGTCATGCGCGCCACCTTCGACTACTTCGCCCCCGACTTCGCCAAGCGCGTCATCGAGTAGGCGCGCCTTTTGCTAACATGATTGATGACCCCGCTCATAAGCGAACAAGGCCCTTCGTCCCGCGGCGCCGGGAAGTTGAATATGAGGTCTTTGAGACGCCATTTTGCGGGTTATGTGACAAAATGCCAGATCAGAGATGCAAATAGGAGTGTATGACCAGGTAATTCGCCGAGACGGTCGCTCAACGTTTGCCAAATGCATCGATTTTATCGGTTGGACAGGTCTTCCCTTCGCGCTATAATGCGGGCTTCAAGGCAAAAAATTTGCCCTGGTTTTGCGCACTCAAATGCGCAAACGCGAAACGACAACTACTGAGGAGGCACGATGACTTCACCGAGGGAGGCAGTATCTATTCTTACTGCTGCGGCTCTAGTCGTTGCCCCTGTGGGCGGCGTGGCCGCAACGTACACCACCGGTTATGCCGACAACGGCGACGGGCACACGGTTAAGGACGACCGGGATCATGACATTCCGGCCAATTACGAGGAAGCGCTTGTCTGGATCAAAGAAGGCAAGACCCTCTATAAGTCTTGCGTTGACTATATGGCGGGTCATGCCGACAAGTTCGGCGGCCTGACCGAGGCGCAGCGCGCCGAGTTGTGGAGCCTTGCGGTCGATGATGAGCCGACGGTGCCGGAGTCCGAGATGACGGCGGTTTCTGAGCCGGAGCCCGAGCCTGTTCCCGCTCCTGTGGAGACCACGCCGGAATCTGAGGAGCCTGCAAAGACGCCTGCGCAGCCTGAAACGCCGGATGTGGAGGAGCCGGTCGTTCCCGAGGTGCCGGCTGATCCGGACAATCCAGAGAATCCGACTGCTCCTGTCGACCCGGCCGATCCCGTTGATCCTGCGGAGCCTACCGATCCTGTTGAGCCCGTAGAGCCGACCGAACCTGGTGATCCGGTTGATCCTGTCGAGCCCACTGATCCGGCCGAGCCTACCGACCCAACGGAGCCGACCGATCCTGTCGATCCTGCCGAGCCAGTGGATCCCGTCGATCCTACCGATCCTACCGATCCCGAGCAGCCTGCGGAACCGGACGAGCCGATCATCGATACGGATAACCCGGTCGATTCCGGCCAGCAGAGGCCCGGCAACGCCGGCGGCGTCACGGACGAGTCGCACACGGCCGCCGTCATCAAGGGGCAGACTCAGACGCCGCTCAAGCAGGTGGCCGTCACGGTGCCCTCCATCTCCTTCACGCATATCGACAACTCGTCCTATGTGGCGCGCCACTACAGCGAGGATCTCACGACCGAGAAGTTCATCTCGCTGGTGGGCGAGTCGGCCCGCACCATCGCCGCCGAGAACGACCTGTACGCGTCGGTTATGATCGCCCAGGCCATCCTGGAATCCGCCTCCGGCAACTCCACGCTGGCTCAGGCGCCGAACAACAACCTGTTCGGCATCAAGGGCACCTACCACGGCAACTCCGTGCAGCTGCCCACGCGCGAGGACGACGGCACCGGCGCCACCTACACCATCATGAGCGACTTCCGTCAGTACGAGACGGTGGACGAGTCGCTTTCCGACTACGCCGACCTGCTCAGCCATTCCATGGGCGATTTCTACGCGGGCGCGCGCAAGTCGAACTCCGACAGCTTCGTGGACGCCTGCGACTTCCTCGTGGGCCGCTACGCCACGGACATCTTCTACTCCGAGAAGCTGCAGGACCTCATCGAGACCTACGACCTCACCCGCTTCGACGTGCCACTGACCTACGAGCTGGCCGACACCTTCGTGCTGCCGGTGAAGGACGAGGTCACGGGGCTGGATAAGTACCTCGATCCGGTGACCGACAAGGTGGAATACGAGGCGCTCGTGGCCGAGTACCGCGATTACGTCGCCCGCACGAGCGAGTACCAGCAGGCGCTCGCCGAGTGGGGCCAGCAGATGGCGGCGGCCGAGGAGCTCTACCACGTGCCGGTGTATCTGGAGAAGCCCTCCATGCCCGCGGCGGACACGCCGATGCAGCAGCATCAGGATGCCATCGACGCCGAGCGCTTCGAGGGCTTCGATACGCTCATCGCCACGGGCCAGCCCCTGCCGGTGCGCGAGGCCCGCACGCTGAACGACCTGACCGCCTGCGCGAACTCGTTCCTCGGCGTGCCGTATCTGTGGGGCGGCACGACCCCGGCCGGCTTCGACTGCTCGGGTCTGGTGCAGTACTGCTACCGTGAGGTGTTCAACATCGAGCTGCCGCGCACGACCTACTACCAGTGCGAGGTGGGCGTGGAGGTGCCCTTCGAGGAGTTGCTCCCGGGCGACCTGCTGTTCTTCGCCGACGGCGGGGACGTGCACCACGTGGCGATGTATCTGGGCGACGGCTACTATGTGGAGGCGCCGCACACGGGCGACGTGGTGAAGATCACGGCCATGAACGACAAGCTGCCCGATTTCGCGAAGCGCGTCGTGGACGTGCGGGCCATCGATATGAGCGAGTTCTCCGACGAGCAGCTGGCGCAGTTCGTGGAGCGCGAGAAGTACCTGCAGGAGCGCGAGCAGCGCCTGGGCGTGACCGACGAGACCTTGGCCGAGCTCACCGAGTGGCTCCGCGGCCTCGAGTTCTAGGCTGCATGCGCGCCGCGTGGGAGTAACTCTGCGACATTTCCTGGTGCTGGGCCTCCTTGCCTTCGTCGTGACGTATTTGTGCGTCCCGTTGGCACGGAGGCTCGCCCTGCGTTTGGATGCCGTCGACTACCCGAGCGCCCGGCGCGTCAACAAGAAGCCCACGCCGCGCATGGGCGGCGTCGCCATGGCGGCGGGCATCGCGGCGGCGCTCATCGTGGAGGTGGCCGGAGAGTACTTCTTCGGCTGGGCCGGGTTCTACATCCACGGCACCGATCGGGCCATCAACCACGCCGGCGTCATGTGCGGGCTGCTCACCATCGTGTGCGTGGGCGCCATGGACGACGTGTACTCGCTGAAGCCCAGCGTGAAGTTCGCCGGGCAGATTCTGGGGGCGACCATCATCGCGGCCTCGGGGCTTCTGCTGTCGAGCATCGCGAACCCGCTCGGCGCCGGGTTCATCCAGTTCGGCTGGTGGTCCTATCCGCTCACGGTGCTGTACCTCGTGTGCTTCATGAACGTCATCAACCTCATCGACGGCCTGGACGGCCTAGCTGCGGGCATCGCGGCCATCGCGTCGTTCTTCCTGTTTTTGATCGCCTTCGGGCGCGGTTTGGAAGAGACGGCGATGCTGTCCATCATTTTGCTGGGCGTGACGCTCGCGTTTCTGCGCTACAACTTCGCGCCGGCGAGCATCTTCATGGGGGATTCGGGCTCGCTGCTCTTAGGCGCCATGATCGGCGTCATCTCGCTCATGGGCGTTATGCGCTCGCCCACGGTCATCGTGCTGGCGGTGCCCCTTGTGATCGCCGCCATCCCCATCGCCGACACGGCGGCGGCCATTATCCGCCGCGTGTACCACCATCAGCCCATCCAACAGGCCGACCGCAAGCACTTGCACCACATGCTTCTGCGCAAGGGCTACGGCGTGCGCAAGAGCGTGGTCATCGTGTACGCCTGGACGGCGCTCTTGGGCGTGGGCGCCTGGGTCATGAGCAGCACTCACGGTGTTGCGGTGTGGGCTATGATCGCCATCATGCTGCTGGGGTCGTTCTTGATACTGTGGCGCCTCGGCATCTTCGACCAGGTTCTGCGCCACCACTACCACGGCCGCCACACCCGCCAAGAAGACAAGCCCCGCTGGTACGGCAGGCACGGGCGGTAGGGAATGGAAGAGCTGTCCAAATACGCGCTCTTTGATGGACGGCTCTATACGTGCCTCGAAATGATTCCCCATGTTGGGGACGGCTCGGTGTCCGCAGTTGTGGTGTGCGAATCACCCGAAGGCGAGCGGCGCTATGCAACGGGCGAAGAGTGGTCTCGCGCGTCGCGGGCATTCGATGAAGAGGCGATTGCCCAAGGTCTGGTTACGGCTGCGAGCCCGGCTTCTGACAAGTTAAGGTTGTTCCGAAGCCTGTTCAAGGGTCGCGAGGATGTGTATGCCCACGGTTATCGGCGCAAAGATGGAGGCATTGCCTATGCGCCTGCTTGCGCTAACGAGTGGGTTCGCGGTGTGTGCCCGAAATGCCAGAATGTGCGAGCGAAGTGCGCTGATTGCCCATCGCGGTCGTTCGCGCCGCTGGGCGATCGCGAGCTGATAGACCATTTCAAAGGACGCGATCCTTCCTTTAAGGGTGTTGTAGGTCTTTATGTCCTCGATAGCGAGTGCAAGACATCGGTTCTCGTAGCCGATTTCGACAAAGCGGGATGGCAGAAGGCGGTCTCTGCCTATCGGGATGCGGCGGAGCGCCTGGGGGTGTCGGTGGCCGTGGAGCGGTCGCGCTCCGGTAATGGCGGCCATGCCTGGGTTTTCTTCGATGAGCCCATAGCAGCCTCCTTGGCGCGAGATTTGGGAAGCGCCGTCATAAGCGAGGGTATGACTCATGACGAATCGCTCTCGTTTTCCTCCTACGACAGGATGTTCCCAACGCAGTCTACCATTCCTGCGGGAGGTTTCGGAAACCTGATAGCGCTGCCTTTTCAGGGCGCCGCTCAGCGCCAAGGGAACTCGGTATTCGTGGACAAGGCGTTCGAGCCGTACGAGGATCAATGGCTCTTTCTCTCGAAGGTCGTGAAAGTAAGCGAAGAGAAGGCGAAAGAGGTGGTGAGGAGATGCGCTGGAGGCCCGTTGGGTGGATTGGCCTATGGGCGCCAGATAGCGCGCTCCGGTTCGGATGGTGAGCCGTGGAAACACCCCAAGAGAGCCCTATTGACCTCCAAAGACTTTCCCCCGATGGTTCATATCGTCAAGGCGGACATGCTCTATGTTTCCAAAGAGGGGCTGTCATCGGCGGCGCGCAATCGGCTGCTGCGGCTCGCCGCCTTCGGCAATCCGGAATTCTATCGTGCCCAGGCCATGCACCAATCGGTGTTCGGGAAACCGAGGATCATTTGCCTTGCCGAGGAGCGCGGCGGGTATATCGCGTTGCCGCGAGGCGCTGAGAAGAAGCTCGTCGAACTTTTAAAAGAATCCGGCGTTCCTTATCGAGTAAGCGACGAACGCTTTGCGGGGTCCGGTATTCGGGTGAGCTTCAACGGCGAGTTGCGGGACAGTCAATTGGAAGCAGTGGAGCGGTTGCTCGGGTTCGAGAACGGGATTCTCTCGGCTCCTACGGGGTTTGGAAAGACCGTGATAGGGGCTGCCGTCATAGCGCGGCTCAAAATGCCGACGCTGGTGATCGTGCCGAAAACGGCCCTCGTGCCCCAATGGAAGGAGCGGCTCAGCGAGTTCCTTGATATCGACGAGGAGCTACCACCGCTGCTCACTCCGACCGGTCGCAAGAGCCGTCGGAAGCGATCGCTCATTGGACAGATCGGCGGAGGGAAAAGCGAGCGGGGTGGGATCGTCGATATTGCCACGTTCCAATCTTTGGTTGAAAAGGATGCGGAGGGTTGTCCGAGAGCGAAAGACTTCGTTAAGGAGTATGGGCTCGTCATCGTCGACGAGTGTCATCACGGTGCAGCGCCGCAGCTCGAGCGCATCTTGAAGGCCGTGAACGCACGCAATGTCTACGGGCTGAGTGCTACGCCGAAGCGTGCTGATGGGCTGGAAGGCATTACCTATCTGATTTGTGGGCCGGTGCGCGTTCAAATCGATCCTAAGCAGCAAGCCCAGCTGCAGAATTATCGGCGAGTTCTCCGGCCGCGCTTTACGGGCGTGCGGTTGCCCGATTTGGAGGCGGGTGCGTCGTATTCCCAAGTGTTGGAGAAGCTTTGCGCGCACGACAAGAGAAACGCTCTGGTCGTTGAGGACGTTCGTGAAGCCGTAACGGCCGGGTGCACGCCCTTGGTGGTGTCGAAGCGGAAGGATCACGCCCGAATGCTCCATCACGCTCTGCGCTCGCTCGGCCTTGATGCGAGGCTGTTGGTCGGGGAGGGCACGCCCAAGCAGAGACGCGAGGCCATCGAAAGGGCTAAGCGGTCCGAAGATGGCCAGCCCTTCATTCTGGTAGCGACGGAGAGCTATCTGGGAGAGGGCTTCGATATGCCGCAGCTTGATGCGCTGTTTTTGACGACGCCCATATCCTGGGACGGCAACGTCACCCAGCAGTCGGGTCGGCTGCATCGCGAGTTCGAAGGCAAGACAGAAGTGATCGTCTACGACTATGTGGACGTTTCGGTTCCCATGCTCGAGCGCATGTACAAGAAACGATTGAAGACCTACGGGAATCTCGGCTACGAAGTGTGTTCGCCGGCAGATGAGGATGAAGGGGTGAATGGAGGCTCCTTTGTTGGGCAGAGCGATTGGCTTGGCCGGTTCGAAGCGGATATCCGCAAGGTTAAGCGCTCGATTCTCGTGAGGGCCCCTTATGCGAGTGAGGCAGCGGTGAAGAAGCTCCTGCCTGCGCTGCGGGATGCATGCGAAAGAGGACTGAAGGTGACTTGCGCGGTGCGAAAGCGCCAGGAGAACGAGCGGTCGGGTTCCAGAGATACCGCCGCTGACACTCTGCTCGGAGAGGCTGGTATTGAAACTACTTGGTTCGAGGACGGACCGACGCGTTTGGCGATTATCGATGACGCTCTCATTTGGTACGGTTCTCTGCCGCTGCTCGCTTTCCCGAAATCCGACGATTGCAGTCTACGTCTGCACGATGCAGAACTGGCGGCGGAGTTGAAGGACGAGCTGTGACGCGAATTAGATGGACGAAGTCGCGTTGATATGTAATGGGGATGCTTCTGCCCTTCTCCCTGTTGGCATTGCATAAAGGGTAATTGTACGTTGAAAATAGAACAAATGTATGGTAGTATTCCAGCAAAGGCTGGGCTTGCCCTAACTCGATGAATCGAGGACAGTCTCAAGGTCGGATATCGCTTTAGAGCGCAAATTCCGTCTTGACATTAGTATCCTATAAGATACAATAAGGGGTGAGCAACTGCGAGGATTGTCAAATCTCCGCGTTATGAGAAATGGGCGTCTTCTCTCAGGGATCGCAATGTGATCGCGCGTATCAATGCGCGGATCCTTCAGATCAAGCACTATGGGGCATTGACGGGGGATTGGAAAGCGGTAGGCGATGGAGTATTCGAGTTGAGATTTCATTTCGGAGCTGGATATCGCGCCTATATCGCCCTTGAAGGCGCAGCCCTCCTCCTGCTGCTCGTTGGAGGCACGAAGTCGTCTCAAACGAAGGACATTAAACTCGCCAAGGAGATCTACGAGTCGTGGAGGCGTGACTATGAATAGCGAATGGATAGAATGGGATCCATCGTTGGATGTCAATTCCAGCGAGGACGTTGCTGCGTTTCTCAATGCCGTCCTAGAGCTGGGGGATCCAGCGATTCTGCCAGATGCGCTCGGCGTTATCGCCCGATCGCGCGGCATGAAGGCTATTGCCGAGGAAACGGGCCTCGGACGCGAGAGCCTTTATAAATCGCTGAGCAAATCGGGCAATCCGCGCTTCAGCACTGTTGTTAATGTGCTTGATTGCCTTGGATTCAGACTTCAGGTCGTGCCTGCTGCTTAGGGCAATCGTCGAAGGGGAAGCAGTTGTTTTTGCCAGCTGCCGCTGTTGTAGGCGGCGTATAGTCCCTGCAATTCGGAGAAGTCGGAGACTGGCGTTCTCATCCTGCGGTCGAACAATCGCGTATGGGTACTGTGATGGCGGCGAAGCAATGGTAGAATAGAGGCTCGCTGATTATCGGTTGCGAGAAACGAGGATCGTGGGCACGCTCTCGGAGATACTCAAGGAACAGTGGCAATGGCGCAAGCAAATCTTGAGCCTGGGGCTGTTCGATCTGAAGAAAACGTCGGCGGGCGCGGTACTTGGCCCCCTGTGGTTCTTCGCGAAGCCGGCGGTGTACATCCTGGTGTTCTGGTTCGCGCTCGAGGTTGGGCTGCGCAGTGCTGACCAGACGGGTTCCGATGTCCCCTATATCCTCTGGCTTATGGGCGGCCTTGTTCCCTGGTTCTACATTCAGGAAATTCTCGGCACGGGAATCAATGTTTTCAAGCGCTACTCGTATTTGGTCACGAAGATTAAGTTTCCGCTTGCGGGCATTCCGACGATCTTCAGCATTTCGACGTTCGTCGTTCAGCTGGGGCTTGTGGTGGCGCTGCTTATCGTTTATTTCCTCTGCGGTTTGCCGTTGGATCTGTATTTGCTGCAATTGCCGGTGGCCCTTGTGCTCATGTTCGTGTTCTTCAATATGTTCTCGCTTGTGACAAGTTTGCTCTCGGCCATCAGCAAGGACTTTATGAACTTGATGAAGACGCTCTCGACGCCTCTCTTTTGGTTGTCGGGTATCATTTTCAACGTGTTTAATCTGGGAATTCCCGTTATTGAGCTCGTTCTTATGCTCAATCCCATCACGTTCATTGTCACGATGTACCGTTGCGCGGTGTACGACAAGATGTGGATTTGGGACAAGCCGGAGGCCATTATTGGCTTTGTCGTGGTGTTCGTCGTCACGCTGCTGGTCACGCTGGTGATCTACCGGCGCACGCACGAGGAGGTGGCCGATGTCCTCTAGCGCCGAGGCGCCCGTCGCCATCAAGTTCGACCATGTCACGAAGACCTACAAGCTGTACGAGAACGACCGGCAGCGGTTTTTCAGCATCTTCAGCAGCCGCGACAAGCGCAAGCTCATTACCAAGGTGAACGCCAGCAACGATCTCTCCTTCGAGATTAAGAAGGGGGAAGCTGTGGCGTTTCTCGGGCACAACGGCGCGGGAAAATCGACGGCGCTGAAGATGATTACCGGTGTGACGTTCCCAACTAAGGGTGAGGTGATCGTGAACGGCACGGTTAGCGCGCTTCTGGAGCTCACGGCTGGTTTCGACATGGCGCTCACGGGGCGCGAGAACATTCATTTGCGCGGGCACGCCATGGGGCTCGATGCGGACGAGATTGCCGCACTGGAGCCCAAAGTGGTGGAGTTCGCCGATCTGGGCGTGTATATCGATCAGCCGGTACGCACCTACTCGTCGGGCATGAAGTCGCGCCTGGGCTTCGCTTTCGCCGTGTCCAGCGATCCAGAGATTCTCGTGGTGGATGAGGCGCTGTCGGTGGGGGACAAACAGTTCCAGCAGAAGTGTTTCGCCCGCGTGCGCGAGATCATGGAGGACGAGGACGTGACGGTGCTCTTCGTCACCCACTCCTCATCGGCTGCGCAAGAGTTCTGCACCCGCGGCATCGTGCTGGACAAAGGCACGAAGAAGTTCGACGGCTCCATCCAGGACGCTATTGCGTTCTATGAGAATCACGAATAGGGCTCAGCGGCTTAGGAATTTTTCTCGCAGGACGTTGCAGCGCTGATGATGGCTTCGCAGATCGTCTCCGTGCACGACGCGCTTTTCGGCAGCGTGACATTGGCGTTTTCGAAGACACGGTAGGCTTTTGCGTCGAAATCTTTGTTCTCGATGGCTTTCATGATTGCATTGGGATCGCCTGTGAACAGGGCGGGGACGTCGTTTTCAAAATCGATGGTGAGGCCGCGCTTCTCGCGGTAGGTGGCCCAGTCGTAGGCGTACAGGTAGACGGGGATATCGAGTAGGCCGGCCTCGTAAATGACGGTGGAGTAGTCGCTGATGATGGCGTCGGCCACGAACAGAGCATCGAGCTGGCCGCTAGGGATGGTGACGACGCGCGGGTCGTCGATGACCTGCTTGCTCACGGGGTGCGGCTTGTAGACGAAGTTGAAGCGGTCGAAGTCGACAGCATCGATGAGCGCGGCCGCGGCCTCGGCCTCGTTGGCGGCCGGCTGCTTGCGGAAGGTGGGGCAGTAGACGATGGTCTCGCGCCCGCGTAGCTGCGGGTGGGCAGTAAGGATGGCCTCGCGCTGGCGGTTGCGGTGAGCCTCGTCCAGCAGGAGATCGACCCGGGGGAGGGGCGCCTCGAAGAGTTTGCTCTTATCGGTGTTGAACGCGGCGGCGAATTCGTCGGCGAAGCTTAAGGACGAGGTGGCGATGGCGTCGTAACCCTCATGCATGTGCATCAGGCGCGCCGTCGCCTCGGAGTGCCCCTCGTCGGTGCCGAAGGCGGTGTAGCCGAACCGCTTCATGTTGCCCAGGGAGTGCCAAATTTGGATGACAGGCACGCGGATGCGGTCGTGCAGAAGCCCGACGACGATGCAGTAGGAGTCCAGCACCACGGCGCGGCTTGTCGCGATGTAGTAGACCTGGCGAACCACCTCGAGCAGGTAGGTCGCTGGATTGCGCAGCTGCTTGGGAAGAATGATGACTTCCCAAGCCGGGTCGCGGCGCTCGCAATAGTCCTTAATGAGTCGAAAGTCGATCGGCGCGCTATCGCTCTGCCGGCTGATGCACGCGATGCATTGCCGTTGCGGCAACAACGAGCACAGCGCATAGAGCGCCGCCAGAAGAAAAGTTGCTATGCCAATGACGATCTTGCGCACTAATCTGCTTTCCTGGTTCTGCGGTGATGCGTTATTCGAATGCTAGATATTCTATCTTAGATTGTCGAAGCAGAGTTGATCATTGGCAATGTGGCTGCAAGGATGCTAAGAGACCTTCAAGTCTTTCAAGTTACCGCAATTGTCCTATTATAGATTACCGCGTAAGCAAGAGAGGGAATCTATAATAGGTGCGACGCCCGTACTCGCTGACGGTTGGTCTATTCACTTTATAACGGAGACATATGCGGGAGCGAAGCGGTCGGTATCGGGCAATATCATGCGGAGCTAGTCCAATCGCGCATTCTCGTTCGAGCTGCGTCCGTTTTCCGGATAAGGATGGTGGCTCAATGACCGATATTTGCTATTAGCGTACTCGTTGAAGGCTTGATAGGACGTGCAGAGCAGGGGCAAGTGAAGTAATAGTACTTTGATCTCAGCGCTCAAATTGTACGATCCTTCTGAGTGGTATACGGTGACTCCACTTGAGTCTTGCTGGGCGTCGTTTATTTCTTCCAGAAGGGTTGGATGCGCGTCATGCACGAATCTACCATGAAGACTTGCAAAATGTTTGGCAGTATCCGATCCGTACAGATCCTTAGCGGCGAGTTCGTATGGGGGCGACAAATCAGCATCTATTGCTGCAGCTCGCTTCATTGCGTCTGCCTGGTTTCTCCTGCGATCCTTGTGCTTGCTCGAGATATATTCGAGATCTCCTATTGAAACGTGAGACAAAATAGTTGCCGCTCTCAAAAGCTGGTCTTTGAAGGTGATGGGGACGTCTCAAATTGTCTTGAAAACTGGATGCAGATAGTCCATGATCAATGTTGGTGTTGCGTCGGAATCGACATCAGGAAGTACTTCTTCCCATGCTAATAGTTAAATAGCGAACGTAGAGCTGCAACGATCTAAACAGGGCTGTATTGTGCTTCCTCCAAAGTGTCGTGTATTCTTCGCAAAAGAAGTCGGAGGGTACCTGATAGAAAGGTATGCGTACGTTCTCGATTCCGATGGCGTAAGCGATCCCGGCTTGCTTCTGCAGGTTGCAAGAAACGTTGGTAATGAGCGCTTCTTTGGTCATGCGATTCCTTCGGTTTTGCGTTTCGAATATGAAAAAGATGCCGTCATGGGAGGCTGTCAGAATTGATGTACCATGGAGCGCTCGGTGTTGCGTACGGAAATGTATTCAAGAAAAACGGCCCCGAACGCGGGCGCTCGGGGCCGATAAAGCTCTGGCATGAGCTTTTCTTATCGACGAAATGTTATAGAACCATTGACTAAAAGCCTAGTGTTTTCGATCAGCTTGTGGATCAAAATATGTGAACGCTCTCGAACGGGGAACGGGGGCAACTCTGCCATTGTATGCTACTTGCGAAATTTTGTCGCAAATAGCGAAATGATATGTTATACTCCCAATCAAGGTCGTCACCTATGACGGGTCGGCTCCCATCCATTGGGGCGTCTCTGACGCCCGTGGGGCTTTGCCCCAGCCACTGCTTCGTGCACACCGCCCGGCGCTCCGCGCTGGGAGCGCGCGGAGCGCAGAAAGCCGGGTAGGCCGCTTCTTGTGGACCCCTCTCTTCTCTGGGAGGCCTCGCGAAAAAAGTATTGTCGTGCGAGGCGGAAGGGAGCGATTCATGGGAATCTGCGGACCTACTACAGGAAGCACCGAGACGAAAGGAGAGGAACGGCAGGGCAAGCGAGTCTCGCTTCGTGCCCGAGTAGCGCGCTTTATTTTAAATAGAGCCGATCTGCTCGTTGCGATTATCAGAATCGTGGTGGCCATGAAGAGCCTGTTTTCCTCGTAGAGCTTCGATTTTGGTAAAGGCCTGCCTGGCATTCGTGAACGTTCAAAGAAACGAGGACGAGATGATCGGTACTGCCTTGAGGAGAATACGTCTCATTTTCGATTACTCTGCTTCGGAGATGAGCTCTATGCTGGGTATATCCAGAAGCTATCTGTCCGAGATCGAAAACAACACGAAGCAGCCTACCATGCGAATTTTGGAGCGCTATGCCGATGTGACTGGCATCAAGTTGTCCTCTATCATGTTGCTGGCAGAGCAATACGACGGGGGTTCTAATGAGGCCAAGGCGAGGCTGCTCACCTCTAAGGTTCTGAATTCCGTGATCGAAAACATGGCGGTGAACCTCCGATGAAGAAGACGGTCAGACAATATCCTCTTCAGAGAAGCCCCATCTATCGCCTGGGAAGGAGGCGAGATCTTGAAGAGCTATTGTATATGCAAAAGGGAGATTCTCGCCGCGTCAAGTGTTTCTCAGAATACAACATTTTTGACAAAGAGAAGTCTTCAGGGGGAAGCAGAACCATCGAGGCTCCATGCAGCAAGATGAAAAAGTGGCAACGTCGAGTATGGGATTTGATGGCTCGAATCGAAAAGCCCGACTGGGTGATATCTGCGACCAAGGGAAAGTCTTACAAGGACAATGCCTCAAAGCATCGGTCTAATGGCTATGTTATGACAATGGACATCAGCTCTTTCTACCCAAGCTGCGTTCGGGAGTACGTGTACCGTCTTTTTCGCGAGAGGCTTGAATGCTCGCCAGATGTGGCGCAGTGCTTGACAGATATTTGCACGTATCAGGGAGGGATACCCACAGGGAGTCCGGCAAGTCAGGCAGTGGCGTACTTTGCCTATGCAAAAATGTTCGAGGAAATAGAGGACCTCGCTCGTACATACGGGTGCACGTTTACTCTCTATGTTGATGACATGACCTTCTCCTCACAGGACAACTTCTCCTGGAAAAAACTCGCCTATGAGGTCGATGGCGTTCTGCACAAGTATGGACACCGGGCGAAGGGATCCAAAACGAAGTATCGTCTTCCCGGTGATTTCAAGATCGTAACAGGTGTTTGCCTAGCACCTGATGGTGCATTGGTCGCGCCTAACAAGTTGAGAAGCAAGATAGTCGGTAACACGCGGAGTCTGAAAGCGAGTGGCGACTTAAGCCTGCTGTCTCGAATACAGGGGCAGATACAGGCTGCGGACTACGTAGAGGGGAGGAGAACCTTCCCGGGGATTCGAAGTGAGTTGGAGAGGATTGCCGAGGCGGCTCTGTAACGATTAGGATGCCATGGAGGGAATGAAAAAGACCTGAGAAATCGGTAGGGTCGCCAATCGGGAAGGATGGAACTCGTATGGATTCTTGTACGAGCTATAAGGCAAACGAATCAGATGACTGGATTGTGAAGTTGGTTGCTGAAGGGCGGTATTTTGGTTCGAAATATGGCCCCGTGATGAGGAAGTGGATCCTTTTATCCGGCGCTTTGACAAGTGTAGACCAGCTTTTTGACGTATATCTCTGGAACTATAGGCAACTGACTCATGGCATTTTGATGTTTGATAGCGGGATCGTTGACGGAACGACCGACAATGGTACGGGTATGGCTGATAGGATTACTGTCAATGCTTATGCGATGAATTATGTTTCCAATGGCGTTAACCTCGTTGAGTTCCTAGAAGCGTTCTGCAATGCAGCCAAAAAGGATGGATACGCTGAGGCCCAAGTCTTTATCGATGATCTTCGTCGTGAATACGACGGCAATTTTAATTATGCGCTGGCTCACACTCTTCGAAATCACGCCCAGCATGGCCAGCTTATAGTTTCTCTTTGTCCAGACGATAATGATCGCCAGCATGCTGGTTTTGATTTATATCAATTGCGAAATCCGATATTTTTTACTAATAAAAAGTTGTTTGAAAAAAGAATTGATATATATCAGAAAATTATCGAAAGTGTCTGCAGTGGTTCTGTGAAACTGTCGTTTTACTGCGAAGTAACGGCGATTCACGAAAGCATCTGTCAACTGACGAGCAATTTCATTGATGCTGTCTCTCGCTACTACGAAGATTGCAGCGGGGAGATCGAAGAGACGTATAAGTTATTGCCGGAATATGTGATTCGGGATGGCGGGGGTGGCGTCTTTTCGATATTCATCGACGACCAGACCGACGACTCTGAAGCGCATTTATTGATAGGGGATCCAAAAGAGATGCTGGATTCGTTTCAGACTTTGCGAAAGCGTGTTCTCGAAGAGCTTCAACTGGCTACTCAGGAGTATGAAGAGATGCGCAAACACTTGAAGCCGTTAAATCGGTAGAATAAAGATGGTGCAAATGATCGATTGTCATCGTGGTTCGGGAGTGCGGGAATAATGGCACTCGTAAAATACGGCGGACGGCTAGCTATGCCGCGATAGTTTGCTTCGATTGGTTTTACCCATGAGTCTCTTTGATGAGCGAAGCGTCAAGAAAGCCTCGAGGGTTTGAGGCGAGTTCTTCAAAGTGGTATGAAATGGATTCGATCGACATATCGAGTTCCTTGGCTACTGTTGAAGCTTCCTCCTCTCTAGAATTCTCGGAAAGCACGATTACCGTTCCGTCAACGCCCCAATATGCGAAATAAACACATCCTTTCAGATCATGCTTCATCAGGTGCGACTGCAGCTTCTCTCCGCCCGGATGATATCTGCCGACAAGCGTCCTCGTCGCATCTTCTCCTCCCTGGCAAGCGAAGCCTCTCTGCTGGTTCAGAGGACACCATCCGTTAACTGCCAAGGAAGCCCATCGTTTTGTCGTGATGTGTGAAACTTGGATGCTCTGGGATCGGCTGATGTTGTATTGCCGGAGCACGAAAGCTTCGGCGGCATCGAAATAGCTATATACGTCCAGAAGATATGTTCCACAGTATTTTCCGTATAGGGTGCTTGACCGAATCTCTAACGCTGTGAGCATCTCTGCTAACTCGTAGATATAGCCATCTTGGAAGGAAACCAGACAGGGTGCGTGTCCTTCTTCATTCATGGGGTCAATTGTGAACTCAGGGTATGTTTCGATGAACTCATCGTAAATATCCGACACTTTGTCATACGCACAAGCGATGCTCTCTTCATCTGAAAGCGGACGGTCAGACGTTGTCTGCATCAGCCCAAAGGTTCGCGGTTTCTTGAAGGGGAGAACATGGTAAGCGATTCGCTCGGCTTGTCGGATCCACGAGGGTCGATAGGTGTCCTCGATGAGCGCGAAAGTGTAGAACAAGATCAGCAGTGCCGTATCTTGCTTATATCGTTCGGGCATTGATTTTCGGCAGAGCTTGTCGATGGCAAATAGCTGCTTTTCCATCAGAGGCGATCTAGGCGAGCGGTCTTTTCGGAACATCGGACTTTCAGCCAAGATGTAAAACAGCACGGTCATGGCGAGGATGATAAACTCCAGCGAAACATCTCCGACGTCAGGAATCAGAGATCGCAAGGGGTCATTCCCGATTGCCGTAAACAGATACCAAGACAAGAGGAGCGAAACTGCGGCTTGGGCAAAGACCATTGCAAGGTTAGAGCGAACGGTTCGGCGCTTTAACGTCCATGCCAAAATGCGGAGGATCCAATAGGTTCCTCCGGAGATCAAAAGATACGAGAATTCGAAACGGAAGCCAATAAAAAAGCAAATGAGACCAAAGGAAGCAAGAACGACGACGGGGGCAATGATGCGAAAGGCGATGTTGAATACTGAGCTCTTGCCGAATTCGTCGTCGAAGAGATCGTTTTGATAGGACTGCTGAATGTGCCTTCCACCTAATTGGTTGATGAGGAAAAAAGCAATGATGCCGAGGGCGGGAAATAGCAAAATCAACATATGAGCTCCTTTTTTGCGTTTGAGAAATCTATTTTATACCGGAACATACAACTATCAGCTGCCTGAAATAGGTTTTCACAAAGTGCCGCAATATGCGACTGTCGTGGAACGTCAGTCCCGATCTTGGGCGAATGGTAGAATTGCAGACGTAACAAGATCCGTGGCGTCTTGGGCGCTGCGTGTTGACTAAAGGAGCGTACATGCAGTTTGCTGCTATTCTTGCGGGAGGGTCGGGGGTTCGGATGGGGAACCCTAACAAGCCGAAGCAGTTCTTCTATCTGGGCGACAAGCCCATCCTCGTTCACACGCTGGAGAAATTCTGTGCTGCCGGATGCTTTGACGGGATTCTCGTGCTGACGCCGGCAACCTGGGTTCAGCAGACGAAGGACATCATCGCCAGGCATTGCCCGCAGTACGCCGATGCCGTCAACGTCATCGCTGGCGGTGCCGAGCGCAACGATACCATCATGAACGCCATCCGCTACTTCGAGGACGAGTGCCAGGCGGACGACGCCTCCATCATCGTCACTCACGATGCGGTGCGGCCCTTCGTCTCGCTGCGCATCATCGAGGATAACATCGCCGCCGCTCTCGCTCATGGCGCCTGCGATACCGTCGTGCCTGCCACCGACACCATCGTTGAGAGTCTCGACGGCGAGCTCATCTCTTCTATCCCGAACCGCAGCGTGCTCTACCAAGGCCAGACGCCCCAGAGCTTCAATATGCGCGAATTGCGCGAAACGCTGGAGTCGCTCACTCCTGAAGAGAGCGCCATTCTCACTGATGCTTGCAAGGCTTTCGTTTTGCGCGGCAAGAAGGTGGCTTTGGTGCGCGGCGACGTGTCGAACATCAAGATCACCTATCCGCAGGATCTGCGCGTGGCAGAAGCGATGCTGGAGGCCTAGCCGATGCTGAATACCGTCTATCGTCTTACGGCCCCCCGAACTATCGAGCCGGTTGTCGTATCTCAGGACACCACCGACAAGGTCATCGTTCGGCCGACGCACCTCTCCATCTGCAACGCCGACCAACGTTACTACCAGGGAACGCGTAGCAAGGAGGTACTGGCCAAGAAACTGCCCATGGCGCTCATCCACGAAGGCATCGGCCGTGTGGTCAGCGATAACGTAGGTACGTTCCAGCCCGGTGATATCGTCGTTATGCTCCCCAACGCCCCCACCGAACAGGATGAATTTATCGCTGAGAACTACCTTCGGTCCAGCCGGTTCTGTGGCAGCGGTTTCGATGGGTTCATGCAGGAGAGCATGGTTCTTCCGCCGGAGCGCGTGGTGCTACTCCCGCAGGACGTGAATTGCGAGGTAGCGGCTTTTACCGAACTTGTGAGCGTGGCCACCCACGCCATCTCCCGCTTCGATAAAATTGCCCATGGCCGACGCGAGCGCATTGGCGTGTGGGGCGATGGCAACATGGGCTACATCGTCTCGCTGCTTCTGCATACGCGGTACCCTGATGCGAAGATCGTCGTGTTCGGTCGCAACGAATCGAAGCTGCACGACTTCACGTTCGCCGACGAGACGCATCTGGTCGACGACGTGAGTGGCGTAGAACTCGTCGACCACGCCTTCGAATGCGCCGGCGGCGAGGGATCCGTCGCCGCCATCGAGCAGATCATCGACCGCATCAACCCCGAGGGCACGGTGTCGCTGCTCGGCGTCTCCGAGAACAACGTGCCCATCAACACCCGCATGGTGCTCGAAAAGGGCTTGCGCTTGTTTGGCAGCAGCCGCAGTGGTCGAGAGGATTTCGAGGCCACGGTGCAGCTCTATCACGAGCATCCAGAGGTGCTTGACTATCTCGCCGCTCTCGTCTGCAGCGTGAACGAGACCCGGCAAATATCGGACATTTCGGCGGCCTTCGAGGCGGACATCCGCAAACCCATGGGCAAGACGGTCATCCGCTGGAACATGTAGGGTCATCCAAGCGAGGAAACGATGAACGAGATCAGTGAGAAGAAGCCGCTTTTGGCGCGAGTGAAGGGCGCCGTCCTTCATCGGGTGCGCCAATGGGCAAAGGATTTGCTTCTCTTCCGCATCCTGCCGGGCGAGTACCGCCGCGCGGCCAAGCGGCCCATCCAACCGGGGAAGGTCGTCTTTCTGGAAAACAAGGAACCGGCCGTCCCTGAAAGCTTCGAGGTTCTCTACGAACGTCTGAGTCGCGTGCCCGAACTCGACGTCGAATTCATTTCGCTCGGGGAGACCCGCGTGAGGCTGCGTCAGTATTACCGCAACTGCATCGAGGCCGTCCGTGATCTCGCCACTGCCCAGTGCATCTTTCTGAACGACGCTTCCAACGTCGTAAGCTGTCTGCCGCTGCGAGAGGGAACGAAGGTGGTTCAGCTGTGGCATGGGTGCGGCGCTTTCAAGAAATGGGGTATGAGCACCGCCGATCTCATCTTCGGCGGGTCTCGCGATGAGATTCTGCGCCATCCGTTCTACAAGAATCTCTCGCTTGTCACGGTGAGCAGCCCGGAGGTCGTATGGGCCTACGAGGAGGCTATGGTGCTGCAAGATGAACCCGGCATCGTGCAGCCGATGGGCGTGAGTCGCACCGATGTATTCTTCGACGAGGCATACTTGAAGAAAAGCCGCAACAAGCTGCTATCCGTAGTCCCCGAGGCGAAGGACAAACGCGTGATCGTGTACGCCCCCACCTTTCGGGGCCGAGTGGCCCATGCAGAAGCGCCGACTGCCCTCGACATCGAGGCCATGAAGCGTGCCATGGGGGAGGATGCGGTGCTTCTCATCAAACATCACCCCTTTGTGCGCGAGCTGCCCGCCATACCGGAGAGTTGTCATGATTTCGCCTTCGATGTCACGCACGATATCGCCATCAATGAGCTTATCTGCAGCGCAGATGCGGTGATCTCCGATTACTCCTCGCTTGTGTTCGAGTATTCGCTTTTCGGCAGGCCCATGGTGTTTTTCGCCTTCGATCAGGGCGAGTACGCTGATTGGCGCGGCTTCTACTACGATTACGACGCGCTCACCCCCGGCCCTGTCTGCACCTCGACCGAAGAGGTGGTTCAGGCGATTGCGGAAAGCTCCGAGAGCTTCGATTCGTCCGAGGTGGATAAGTTCCGCGACCGCTTCATGGGCGCGTGCGACGGCCATGCGACGGACCGCATCATCGAGTTCGCGCTCGGTCGGGAGATCCTTGAGAAGTCGTTGAAGGGATAGCCAATGACCGACCGCGAGCCATATTCAGATCGTCGGCCTGCGGCCTCCGTCGTCGTTCCCGTGTACAACAAGGCTCCGCACTTGAAAGCGTGCTTCGATTGCCTGGAGCGCCAAACCATCAGCAAGAGCGATCTCGAGGTTCTGCTTATCGACGACGGCTCGACGGATGAGTCCCTTGCGCTCTGCGAGGCCTTCGCCGCAGAGCGTCCCTGGGTGCGCGTTATCGCGCAGTCGAACGCCGGCGTCTCCGAGGCGCGCAATGCGGGCATCCGGGCCGCACGTGGCCGCTATCTCTTCTTCCTCGACCCGGACGACTCCTTAAGCCCCGAGACGCTGGAGAATGTCTCGAAGTTTTTCGAATCATGCCCCGAGGAAGTGGAACTGGCTACCTATCCCATCGTGTCGATTCGCGACGGGAAGCGCCAACGGCTGCACCACCGTTACGATGTACTGCGAGAGACGGGCGTCTACGATTTGACGCTTCCGGAAAACGCCACGATTGCCCAAGCCACCATGAACGTGGCCGTGCGCAATCGCTTCGACGGGAATGTGCTCTTCGATTTCGCGCCCGCCAATGGCGTCATCGTGCACGAGGACGAAAAGTACTGCACCGATGTGCTCCAGCGCAGCATGCAACTGGGCTTCTGCGCTGAAGCCGAATACCGGTGGATGCGCAGCGACGAGGGGGCATCCACCGCGCTGCGCCAGCCGGAGCGCCTCTATGGCAACAACATCGCGTTGTTCGAAGATTTTTTCGGCCGCTACGGCAACGAGGTGCCCCTCTATATCCAGGGACTGCTCGTGAACGATCTCTCGTGGAAGCTGAAGGCGGGCATCGCGCTGCCCACGCACTTGGAGGGCGCGGCCTACGATAGGGCGCTGGGCCGACTAGGGAGCCTCATGGAGCGCGTGGACGACGATCTGGTGCTGAGGCACCCCAATCTGCGGGAGGAGCATCGACTGTTCGCACTGAGCCTGAAGCGCCGCGAACCGTTGCGCTGGCGTGTGGCTCCCGGCGCTCTTGCGGTGTTGCGGGGCGACGCCCTCGTGTTTGCTGCCGGCTGCGCAAGCGCGACGCTGACGCGGATTGCCGTGCGCGATGGCGAGCTGCACGTATCCGGTACGCTGAGCTCTCCGTTCTTCGCCGGTTGGGGAGGGGGCGTGGAATTGCTGCTGCGTCGGCGCCCCCGAAAGGCCGATCGCGGCGGCAGCGCGGACACTCTGGTGTTGACGGAGGCCGTGGAGGGCTGTCCGACGGCAACGGTGAGGCTGGGCCGTTCCTTCCAGTTCAGCTTCGCACGCGACTTGGGCGAGAGCGAGGATATCTGGCTCGAGTTGCGCCTGGGCGGGGCGACCATTCCCCTGGCATGGTCGGTAAAGGTATTGGCGAGGTCGGCTCATGCACTGCGCAACGAGCGTATCGTTGGCTCGTGGCGGGTGCGGACGGATTTGGACGGATCAAAGATAGTGGTGGACCGCTTAGAGGGGATGGCCCTTCGGGCAGCTTTGGAGCAGCATGACGGCCGCGTGCCCCGATGGAAGACCCGCCTCGATCGTCGCCTGATCCGACGACTATCGGCGGGCCCCGATATTTGGCTTTACTCCGATGGATCCGATGCCGGAGACGAGGCGCGGATGATGTTCGAGCGTGACAGCCTACAGAACGACGGTATCGTGCGCTACTATGCCGTGCACTCCGGGCAGGCGATGCCGCGTCCTGGCGTGCACGGCAAGACCGTGCGCTTCGGCTCGCGACGCCATAAAATGCTCTTCTGTGCCGCCAAAAGAATCATTACCCCTGCAGCAGATTTCGCCACCTACAGCCCCATGCCAGAAAAGAGCCTGCTGGATTTTGCTGATCTGTTCAACGGGGAAGTGAAAACGGCGTCTGCAGACCCGTTGTAGCAAGCGTAAGACGCACTGCTCGCTGCGCGCTAAAAGATCATTGACGACGACCCCGGGATTGGGTGCCAACCGACCATCCGATAACCTGTCGGAAGAACGGATGCTGCGGAAAGTAGCGTGGCCTTTTATGCGTCGGGGAAGTAAATTGGATAAACTTCCCCGACGCTCCTTTCTCTGCCTTGCGAACAGACGTAACGCCTTCGAACTTCTTCTGCTTTTGTGCTTGATGGGGTGTCTGCTGTCTCTGATAGCCCTTGCGGATATATCATTCGATAGACCAGCACCTATTGGGGTCTATTGCGCAACACAGGAAGGCGAATTTTGGAAACGAGGCATGAAGATAGAGAATCGGGATCGCGGTCTAACGGGTCGGGACATGTGGACGAAACCTTAGCGCGTCCCAACGTGCGCTCGCGTCGTCCCAGTGTACCCGGCTACGTGAATCGTCCTTGCGCGGACTGGCGCTACGTTCTCATGTTTGCGTTGCTCCTGATTCCGTTTTATCCACCGACTGGTTTCTTCAATGCGTTGGTACTGGACTATAGTTCCGTTCTCCTGGGTTTACAAATATTTGCTGCGATCGTCACACTCTTTTTAGGGGCGGTTAGAAAGCGACTCGATATCTTCTCGGGCATCGCCCTTGCGATAGTGGCGGTCATGTTTCTCTCGACGTTTCTGAACGAGGGCTTCGGTCGGGGATGGATTTACGTGCAATGCTTCCTCGACTGGATGCCCCTAGCGGTAGCTGTGCTGATGGTGGGGTATGCTCGACAAAGGCATATGACGGATTTTCTGATCGCGCTTCTTGTGGTCACCGGGTTTCTCTCCATTTGCAATACCGTATCTATTCTGGCCTTTCCCGATGGGTTCAACTTCGGCGGTCGTGAACCGTTTAATTTCTTTGGCCACAAGAACTCGTCGATCGATATCGTTCTCCCCTCCATCGTCTGCTCGTTGCTGCTCGATCGTCGGAAGGGACGTCGTCTGTCTGCGCGTTCGGTGATGTTTGCGGCTATTGGTTGCGTTCAGTTTCTCGTTTCGTACTCCGCCACATCGGTCATTGCGATACTGTTCTTTTTCATCCTGCTCGCACTCTGCAGATTGCCCCGCATTGCCTCCTTGGTCAATGGATTTAGCTTGTTGGGAGGTTATGCCGTTACGGTTGTATTGCTGATGGTGGTGAAGGTGCAAGAGCTGTTCGCCCCCATCTTGGTGGGCGTTTTGGGAAAGACGACAACTTTCACGCTGCGCACTTTTGTATGGGAAGGCGTGCTCTCGATGATGGCGCCTGGGCATTTGTTGCTAGGTTATGGTGCAAGTGTTCGATTCGCTCTATTCTTCAATGATTATCTTTACAATAACGCACATAATTTTTTTCTACATGTTTTAGTGTCTGGCGGCCTCATTGGCGTTGTCTTGTACTGTATATTGATTCTTCTCGCTGCGAGTAAGATGGTTTCTGCGCGTGTGGGCTCTACCGTTGTTTTGTCTGCTTTTGGTTGTCTTCTTGTCGTCGGGCTTATGGAATCGCTTATTACGATTACCTGGCCTCTTGTACTTGCCTTGGGCTATTACGGAGTAGAGGGAGAACGCTATGTGGCAGGGCATGGCGATCACGGGACGGTGCGCAATTGACGGCATTGCGGATTGCTCAGGAAATGCATTTAGTATCGCAGGAAGTATTGGTATGAGCCTCTTTGCGTCTTTCGGAAACGAACTAAGCTATGAAGATGTAATACAGCTTGATGGAGCTTTCGCGGCGACCCACGTTAACTACGGCAAAGCTCCCTTGTTCAATGGCGCCCCTCATGAAGATAGCAACTGGGAGTCGAGAAAGGAATTCATCTTCTCTTCAGGTTTATCTATCGAGGAAACGGTGGAACGTATTCGCTCAGTTGACGGAACCGCTACCGATTTTGGCGTAGCGGAACGTACGGCGCTTTGGAGGGATTACTGGCTTGAGTACATTAATATCTTCAATGTGTTGACAGGCACCCATCCAGATTCAGTTGCCACTGTCTTTGTGGGAAGGCAGGCTATTGAGGTTGGCTTCAAATATCTATTATTCAAAAATACGTACCATTTCCCCAAAACTCACGATCTTGGAGTCTTATCGAGAGAATTCCTCTCAGCCTATGGTGTAGGTGGGAAGTATTTGGAATATGTAGATGACTTCTGTGTCCTGTATTGCAAATATCTGGAGGGCGGAAATCCCGAGTATTTTAGATTTCCTGAATATAAGTCGAACAACTATTTTGCTGGCACCTGTCTGGACTTGAAATGGTTGTGCCGCAACTTTGCGCTAATCTTGTTAAAGCTTATCCACTTTGATCGGCTCGATGCGGTTTTCAAATAGAGCCCGCTCCAGTCCAGTCCTATTCAAGTTCGTTAAGCTGGGGCTCGTGGAAGACCTTAGCATCGTTGCTGTTGGAAGCGTGCTTCACTCTATGGTTTCGAGATATATGGCACGGAGGTGCGGACATTTTTCCGTGCTACTAAACAGCTAATCCGATACTAATCCTATACTGGTTTGGACTCAGACAACCCAGTGATTGCTTAGGGTGTTCTTCATTATAGGTGCCTACGCCAACATTCGGGGCACTATCCTGCATTGGCCCCAAGCTTTCGTCCGCGCCTCCAAATACGTAGCCCTCTTCGCGCTCCTGCTGTTGCCGTTTTTCGAACCGGTGGGCCTCAGGCATGTGATATCGTCCATCTTCGGCACGAAATATCTCGTCATGCAGGTCGTCGCAATCGCCGTTATCGCCGTGCTGTACGTCTTTCGCACGCCAAGGGACAAGTTCGGCCTGCTTGTCGTCGCCATTGTGTCATTCATACTTCTCACGACGGCGGCGAACGAGCGCATGAGGCGCCTGCGGATTTATGCGAAGTGGCTCTACGATTGAGTGCCCGTTGCGGCGGCCGTGCGGCTGACCGCCTACGCGCGCTATACCGGTTCGGGAATAATTTGCGAGCTGTTGTGGCTCGTCATGGTGGTGCCGGAGTTTTCCCGGTGGTCAACCTGGCATCCGTTTTCCTGTGGCAGCGCCTCATCGGCCCCCCATGCCCGCGCCATGCTGAACTTCTACGGGCATAAGAATTCGTCCATTTACGTGGCGCTGCCATCAGTGGGGCATCGCTGGTGCTGGACGTCCTCGCTGGGCATCGATGTTCGGTGCGATCCGCCTTGCTGTATATCGTGGCGGTGCTGCAGTGCCTCATCTCGTACTCCGCCGCATCGGCGGCCGCGCTGTTCGTGTTGGCTGCCTTTATGGTAGTCGTGCGGTTCCGGGGCGTGCGTCCCTTCGTGAACGGGCTGAGCTGCCTAGGCGTGTGCGGAATTCTGTCGCTGTTCATCATGGTGTGGCCTGTGCAGGGGGCTCTTCTCGCCTCTGATCGAGGGCATACTGGGAAAGACCCTGACGTTTGTGAGTAGTAACCCTCTCCGGTACCAACAATCAGCAGAATCTGGTACCGCCAGTCAGCGGGCTTGGTACCCTGGGTAAGATAAATTGGTACCGCCGCCCA